>CAZGZR010000054.1:0-16627 GCA_964529745.1 uncultured Candidatus Bathyarchaeia archaeon | reverse complement strand
CCTGTAGACCGTGTTTACTCTCCGGTTCCGCTCCAGGTAATCGGCGGCAGGCGCTATTTTCGAATAGTCCCTCCCGCGGTACATCTTCTGGTACTCTTCCGGGGCCCTCTTGAAGTAGTCGACGTGGGGGTCCCAGTAGTGGAGGAAGAGGAAGAAGTCGTCGTCCCCGTGCTCCCTGATCCAGGGAATGGCGAGGGCGTTTATGTCCTCTGCGTCCACCTGCTGCATCAGCCGCGGGTTCCCCGCCGCGGGGTTCATGTAGTGCTGGAAGCCCCTGGCGAACCACCTCCTCATCGAGTAGAGGGTGCTGACGGCGGCTGTGGTGACGCCGTGTCGGGCGAGGGTCTCCGGCAGGAACGGGATGTCCTCCGAGAGGGTCTCGGAGGCGCTGTGGGAGACCACGCCGCTGCTGATGCCCCGCAGGCCAGTGAACATGGAGGTGAAGGAGGGCTGGGTGGGGACGTCGCTGGGGAAAGCTTGCTCGAAGAGGACGCCGTCCTCGGCGAGGCCGTCGATGGTGGGGGACGTGTCTCTGTGGTAGCCGTAGCAGCCCAGGTGGTCGGCCCTGAGGGTGTCGATGACTATGTAGACGACCTTCAACGTGCTTCTCGCTGAGTGATCGTTCCCCGGAGTATATAGAATGGCGTCATGCGGCGGCGGACTCCGCATGTTTAATGTTTTATTTGGGTGGCTGTGCAATTCATTGTGATCTGTTTGCCTCTGAGGTTCTCTTCCCCGGTCGTCGTGCGTCCCTACGAGCTAAGGTGGTTCGACGTCGAGCTTCCCGACCCCGGGCCCTACGAGGTGGTGTACCGCAACCGGGCGTGCCTCATCTGCGGCAGCGACCTCCACCTCTACAAGGGGCTCCACCCCTTCGCGCCCCTCCCCGCGTGCTGCGGCCACGAGGTGGCGGCGGACGTCGTCGAGGTGGGCTCCAGAGTCTCGGAGCTAGCCGAGGGGGACCGGGTCTACGTCTCCGGCACAGGGGCCAGTCCCGTCCCCTGCGGAGAGTGCGTCCACTGCGTCAGGGGCGAGCCGTCCAGGTGCGAGAACAAGAGGGCCCCGGTGAGCTTCACCGTCGACGGTAAACCAGTCTCAAGGTTCCCGAGCGGCTTCGGGGAGTACACCTACGGCCACGTGGCGAGCGCCTACAGGCTGCCCGAGGGCGTGTCCTACTACGAGGCTGCCGTGGCCACGGACCTGGCGTACGTCATAGGCGTGGTGAAGCGGTCGGGGGCCGGGATAGGCGACACGGCCGCCGTCCTGGGGGCGGGGCCCATCGGGCTGCGCGCGCTGGAGGTTGTCAGGAACGCGGGGGTCTCCAGGGTGATAGTCTCCGAGCCCGTTGGGTACAGGCTCGACTGCGCCGAGGCGCTGGGAGCCGACGTAGCAGTGGACCCCAAGGCGGTGGACCCCGTGGAGGCGGTGCTGGCGGCGACCGGCGGCGAGGGGGTTGACTACGTCTTCGACACGGCTGGCAACCTGAAAGCCACCGCGCAGGGGCTGAGGATGCTCAAGACGGGTATGGGCGGCCGGGGGACGCTGATCCTCATGGGGCTTTACGAGGAGCCGGAACTGACCGTGAACCTCTCGGAGCTCATGCGGAGGGCGGGCAGGGTAGTGGCCGAGTGGGGCGTGAGGGAGGGGCGGAGCGGGAACGTCCAAGACGCTCTGCACTTGATGGCCGAGAAGAGGGTCAACATCATGAGGTGGATCACCCACAGGATGCCCGAGGAGAGGGCGGTGGAGGCCATGACGATGCTGATCGACAAGGAGGAGGGGGCCATAGGAGTCGAGATAGTTCACTAGCTATAGGGGGCGCCCCTGGGGCATGTTCCTGTACTGGGAGGTGGGCGAAAGCTCGTACCTGTCTATCATGACGTCTACTACGGCGGGCTTCCCGGATGCGAACGCCGTCTCCATGGCTTCCTTGAGTTCGCCGGGCCTCTCGACGCGTTGGCCGTGGCAGCCGAAGGCCTCGGCGACCCTGCCGTAGTCTACGTCGATGAAGTCGGAGGCCTTGAGCGCCTTGCCTCCGCCCCTCCACTTGAAGCCGTAGTGGAGCATCCCCAGGGTGACGTTGTTGAAGACCACGGCGACGAAGGGCTTGTCGCAGCGGAGGGCCGTCTCCAGCTCGCTGATGTGGTATGCGACGCCGCCGTCCCCGGTTACGTCCAGGACCCGGCTGTCGCCGGCGGCGAACTTGGCGCCTATGGCTGCGGGGAGGCTCCACCCCAGGGTCCCGGCGGCCCTTATGTAGGTTCTGCCGGGGGCGACGGTGGGGTAGAGGACGCCCGTCCAGGCGCCCATCTGCCCGGTGTCGGCCACCAGTATGTCTTTTTCGCCGAGGACGTCCCTGATCTCCTTGATTACTCGGTGGGGCTTGATGGGCACGGCGTCTGAGCTCATGACGGAGGACGCCGTCTCGCTCCACTCCCTCTTCAGGGCGGCCACGTGTTCGAGGTACTTCTTGTTCTCGGGTTTCCGGGTCATTTCCCCGAGCACAGCTAACAGGTCCCGGAGCCCCGCCTTGGCGTCGCAGACCATCTTGGAGGCCACGTTGTAGTTTCTCCCCATGGTCTCGGGCTCTACGTCGAGCTGGAGTATGGTTGCGTCCTTCCCGGGCACTGTCCAGTTGTCGGTCGCCATGCCGCCCGTCTTGGAGCCGATGAAGAACACGGTGTCGGCTTCTTCGACCACTTTGTTCGCGGTTGATGACGAGTACCTGCCCACGACGCCTACGTACAGCGGGTGTGCGTCCGGTATGGTTCCCTTGCCGCTGAGGGTGGTGGCGACAGGTATGAAGAGGCTCTCGGCCAGCTCGGTGACCTCGTTCCAGGCCTGGGATATTATGACGCCGCCGCCGGCCACGATTGCGGGACGCTCCGCCCCAGCGAGGGCGTCGGCGACCTCTTTGACGCTGGCCGGGTCCGGGCGTGTCCTGCCCGTGGGGTACGAGGCGTGGCCCGGCTCCGGGTGGGGCTCGGGGATATCGACCTCGTAGTTGGCGGCGTCGTAGTGGAGGTTCACGTGGACGGGGCCCGGGCAGCCGCTGGTGGCCACGGTGAACGCGTTCCTCATTATCTCGGCGGCCCTGTCCGCAGTGTATATCTGGGCGTTCCACTTGGTGGTGGGCTCGAAGAAAGGCATCTCGTCGAGCTCCTGGTACTGGTACCTGTAGAGGTGGGGCACGCTGGTGGAGCCTGTGAGGGCCACCACGGGGGTGCAGGTCCAGTATGCCTCTGATATGCCGGCGGCGAGGTTTATGGCGCCGGGCCCTGCCTGCCCGAAGCAGACGCTGGGCCTGTAGCTTATCCTGGAGTAGCCGTCTGCCATGTAGGCTGCGGCCTTCTCGCTGCGGGCTAGGACGAGGTCTATGCCTGCGTCCTCTGTCTCGATGAAGAGTGAGATCATTCCCCCTGATACGTGGAAGAAGTGTTTCACCCCGTGGTTCCTCATGGTCTGGGCTACGGCCTTAGCTCCTGTCATGCGAGCCATGGATATCCCTTAGATGTTGTTTAGGGAAGGGAAAAGATTTGCACTGACGTTTGTCAGGTGGAGTCGAAGTCGTCTGGTATTATAGTGCCTGTTTATGTGATGCGGCGTGGGCGGTTGTGAGGTCTGGGACACCATATTTCTTTAGCGCGTATCGCTTTCCGGGTGAGTTCACTCAAAAATAAACTTTAACTCCGATATATTGAGCAAGGTATTCCTTGTCACATGGAATTAGCGTTTTTTTTGGTAGACTACACTTTTGTATGTGATTTGATCTGAGAGAGGCGTTTCTGGGGTTTCTTTCGATGAACGGGGTTTCGGTTTGCCTTTTCTCGTCCCCCCTGGGTGGGGGTGTTTATGGGCGGCTTGGCGGGTCGATTTTTCTTAGTCACGTGGAACTAGGGGATGGGGGTTGGTGGTGCTAGTGTGGGGTGGGGTGGGTTTTGGGTGATGGTTTGTAGTGTTGTGGTGGTGGGGTGGCCTTGGCGGGTGGCTTCTAGGAGTTGGTGGATGGTGAGGGTGGTGTTTTGTGTTTTTATGGTGTAGGTGTGGGTGTCTAGCATTATGGCGAGGGCCTGGCGTATGGTTGTGTGGGGGTCCAGGGAAGGGTAATCGACGGACATCAATACGAAGTAAATGGAAATAAGATAAGAAAGATTGTGTGTGGGGATTTAATCTACTAATATGATTTTCAAATATCAGATTATCGTCGTAGATATTTAGTACTTTTTTCAAATTTTATATAAATTGATAATAAAAATATAAAAAACGCGTTCGTGATTTAATATTACATATAATATAAATATTTTGTTTGGGGTGTAACATTAGGTGGAATTTCTTTTAATATTGCACTTACTTGAGTTGAGAAAAATAATGTTATTGGACTATAGATGGCAATATCTGATGTATTCCAGTTTATTTTTGTTAATGCTAATATCTCACTACAAATCTGATTTTGAGGTGTATCACCAATATGTTGAGTTATTTCAAGTGGTCTTGGTATCCTTGGTCCAGGATATACCTCATAATATGGCGTATATCCTTTAGTGTAAATCAAATATCTATTTTCTGGTAATTTAATTTTAGTACCTCTTAATATGGGATTATACCCCTCTCTGAAAAAGTGAATATTTCTTCGTGGACTTATGGATACTAAATCGTATTCTGGTGTATTAGCCAACGCTTTTATGAAACCTTCTTTTTCTTCATCCCAAAATATAGACGATTTATGTATGACAACTCTCCTTGGATTTGTTTTTGTATGTGTTTTATATAGCTTCAAAGATTTTTCTATAATAGTTTCAGCGTCATTTTTGGATAAATGAGGAGACCCTCTGCTTGGCCAGTCAAATCGTTCTCCTTTTAGGACTAACCCATCACCTTCAGGAGTAAATATATGAACTAATGAAGTGCCAATTAAACTACCGTATATTGCCTTTTCTTTATAGAAAGAAATGCCAATAAAACATGTACCAAAGTGAAGATTTTTTATCCTCCATAATCTGGCTCCAGCTTTATACAATAACCCAACTCCTAGGTTCCAAGAGACAACTGATTTATGCTGTATTCCTCCTTTTTCAGGGTCAGTAAATGCCTCTAGTGTAGATGGTTTTATCATCTGAGTTGGCATAGCATATGCCATAGACATAGCTTTTAATCGATGGTGAAAATTGCTTGCACTTTTTCGTGATAGTACACCTATTATTGTATCTCGATAATCAGGCATGTAATCCAATAGTGACTGCTGCGAAACACTTCGTTTGAATCTATACTTGAATTGTGGACCTTTATCACTTACAGATACACAAGCCTTAATAATTTCATCGGGTGGAGCACAAATCACTAAATCTGGTACTTCTTCTCTTTCAGTGATTACTTTTATTTTTGAGATAAAAAGATCTACCGAATTAGCGATTATTTCATTTTCATTAGAAAAATTAGTAATTCTATCAATATCTTTTTGACTTATCACATGAGTCCATTTGGGATCATCATTTAATTCTGTTTTAAATATGCTAAATTTGTTGAAGCCCGGAAAATCTGGTCTCCAACGCGGATATTTTGGATCACCTTTCACTGGATTTTTTAATATTTTTAAAAGTTCTAATGTTTGTTCTGTAGTAACTTTAGAGCCAATTACACCTATATTTATTAAATTTTTATTCCAAGAATATGGTCCATATAGACTTAATCCTAATTTTGGATCAGGAGCAGGATTTGAACCACCAAAAATTAGTAGAGGTTCTTCCAAATAATCAGCACTAAACATCAAATTCTTCCTCTTCAAAATTCTCTTCCAGTGATCCCCAATCAACATCTTCTATTTCTTCATCAATCTCAAAGAGTTCTGGTGGAGCATCTAATTCATCTGGAATTACATGATAATCTCCCAATATACCAACATGTAAATTAGTACTTACTGGTTTTATTTTTATCTCAATTAGATTTTCTTCTGTATCAATCTGTATCTTTTTCCCATCTTCAGATAATAACCAAGTCCAGAACCTATACTCAGTGAAGACCACTTCGTTTTTTTGACGGGATAAAAATTTAGTACATAATATATTTTGTCTTTCTCTATCAGCTATTACTCTAATCCCATCATAAGTAAAAATTACACTAGGTTCTAAATTTAAATAAATATCTTTTCCCATTATCATAAATCTAATTTTAATTGCTCTATGTCTATATCTTAATATTCTATCATCTCTTTTTCGTTCAATTATTAATGATCTAGATGCTTGTCTAAGATGGGGCTTAAAACTAATTTTCCTGTTACGCAACACACCAATTCTAAAAAAATATTTATTACTTATCTTATCATAGTTCATTTTATAGTCTTCAGTATGTTTTCTTATTGCATCATTTAATAATTCTATTAACCAATTATTCATTTCTTTATCTTCTAACCAATCTATAGTCGATTCATAAAATACATCATAATTATTTATTAAGTTAGAAAACACATTATTTTCATTTGATAAATTTATAAAGGTGTAAATTCTATTTCTTTTTAAAATGTATGGAGGTATTGGATATTCTTTATTATATTTTTTTCTAATATCATATCTGCTATTACATATAGTTGGGGCACTCCAAATATCTAAGTTTATTTTATCTATTTTAATTAAATTACTATATATTGTTTCATTTATTTTATCTGGTTTATGTGTCTCAAGTGCAAGTTCGGCATAAATAGAGTTTTCCTCTTCTTTATAAATATCATTTAATTTTAAGGGTTTTCTTTGTATTGTTGATATTAATTTTCTTTTCTCTAATTCTCTTATATCCTTTTTTATATAATTTATATATGTACGGTATTGTAATAATGGTGGTATATTACACGGCCTTACTAAAATAGGTATGACTCTACCTATTCTTCCTGATGGATCTGAATATATAGCTGCAGATTGTTCTGCAATTGGCCATTCAGCATTTAATGATTCCTCTGATAAAAGTAATAAAAAATATCTTGATTTACTAAGCGCCTCATTTAAAAGATTAACAAAATTAAAACCTGCTCCCAACTCTATTGGTGCAAAGAAAATTTTGATCCTTCGTCCGTTGAAAATCAGATCTTGAATATCATTATAAACTTCTAAAGCAATATTTTCATCATTACTTTGGTACGAAATGAATACATCGTATAGATATTCTGTTATGCCACTATTAGGTACTATTAATATCTCCTCAAGTTTTATTTCATTCTGTTCACTTAAAAAGTTAATAGATCCTTTAAGCGTATAAAAAATCTAAGAATAAAGAACTTCCTTGTAATTTTTCTTCCTTATCTCAATTGTTTGTTCTGCCCATTTAATAGCAGCGTCGATAGCTAATTCCAATGTGTCGAATTCTTTGTCACAAAGTTTGTCAACTACCTTAGGAGATTTGTCTAGATAACAAAAGCGTTGCATGAAATTATATTCTAAAGGGTAATGAGCCTGCATCCATGTCGATACTTTGCCAACTTGTTTAAGACTTCCAGTAATAAATTGACTTATAGTACATATTTTTAATTCGTCAATGTGTCCGGAGGATCTAGAATCTTCTACTATAATAAATCTACAGTGAGATGCAACCCTTGTCATTTTTCCTTCAAAACTTATTTCCTCTATATCAGGCAATTCTCTAATTATCAGAGGTTTATATCCATTATATTTAATAGCTTTTTTTATCCTAGAAATTTTTTTTAGACCTTCTTCATCACTATCTTTACCCAAGATTAATACATTTGTTTGAATAGATTTTTTAATGTATTCCATTAAATTATCTTCCTTCGATACAATTTTTTGGACATCTTTTTTAATAAAGTTATTTTTAAATTCCATTAAATAATTTACTAATATGGTTTTTAAATTTTTTTCATCTTCATAATAATTTATTTTATATTTTTTAAAATCTGGCAATATTAACGGGCTATTTTTTATAGAACATAAGATAAACATTGGTTTGTTTAAAAAATGTGTAAAATTAAATTCTCTAAATACCCAAGAACTTTCATTAGATAAGTGTAAAACAACTAAATCAGAGGATGATAATAATTGTTGGATTTTTTCTACAATAGAATCGCCAACTTGTATGTGTTCATCCGCAATAATGGGAATTACATCTGATTCATTAGCTGCTTCTCTAAAAATATCTTTTAAATTTTTTTCATGATAAGAATATGAGAAGAATATACGTGGTCGCTCTCGAATGATGAATTCTGCTTTAACCATGAATAAAATATTATAGAATAGAAACAAAAATATTTAGATGAATTTGCTTAAAAATCTCGTTAAAAGGCACCCGTCTTAAAATGTTTATAAAATCCTTAATTTAAACGGAACCGATTTTTTAAAATAAATATTTTTAATAGTAAATCTGTATAAAAGTTCCCGAAAAAAAATTTTAAAAATGAAGATATTTGAAGTAGTTATAAACCTGTGGACCAATCCATAGCCATGAAAGATCCCTACAAGAGGCTGGGTATACGCCGCGTCATAAACGCCGCCACCAGCCTCACCAGACTAGGAGGCAGCAAAGCCGACCCCACCGTATACACCGCCATGCAGGAAGCCTCCAACAGCTTCGTACAGATCCCAGAACTCCAACACTGGGCAGGCAAAAAAATAGCCCAAGCCACCGGCGCCGAAGCAGGCCACCCCACAGCAGGCGCAAGCAACGCCATAACCCTCGCCGCAGCCGCCTGCATAATGAAAGGCACCCCCCTCGAAGAATACGACCCCCTCCAGCTGGAGACCTGGACCGCCCTAGCCAGCCGGCTCCCAGCCCACACCCAAGGCCTCAAGACCGAGTTCATCGTCCAGCGAACCAACCGCAACGTCTACGACCACGCCGTCGAGTTCGCCGGCGGCAAAATAGTTGAAGTAGACCCCACCGAGGAGGCCCTAAACAAAGCATACAACGACAACACCGCCGCCTACTACTACACCGTCCGATCCGGCGCCGACGCCCAGCCCCTCCCCAAGATAGCAGAGATCGCCCACAGCCACGGCGCACCAGTCATCGTGGACGCCGCCGCCGAGCTACCACCCAAGAGCAACCTGAGACGCTACATCAGCGAAGGCGCCGACCTCGTCATATTCAGCGGAGGCAAGACCATAGCCGCCCCCAACAACAGCGGCATACTCACCGGACGAGCCGACCTCATCAAACTCGCCCACCTCCAGAGCTACCCCTTCCACGGCGTAGGCCGAGCAGCCAAGATGAGCAGAGAAACCATAGTAGGCTTCGCCACCGCCCTACAGCTCTACCTCGACAAAGACGAGGAAAAACAGTTCAAGGAATGGCAACGGAAGGCGGAGTGGATCAGGGACCAGCTCCAGCCCCTCCCCGGCGTAACAGCCGGCCTCGACGCCCAGAGCACCGTCGAAGACGACAAACCCATGGTCCCCGTCGCCTACATCAAGCTAGACCCAGCCACCACCGGCATCACCGGCGGCGAGCTCAGCACACGCCTACGAGACGGAGACCCCAGCATAGAGGCCCTCTACGAGCCCGGTTTCATGCTCAAAGACGCCAAAGACAAGCTCATGATAAACCCCCAGTACCTCGACGACGAGGACGCCGAGACCGTCGTGGAGACCATCAAGGCCATACTAGAGGAAACCAGCAAATAACCCATTTTTCATAAACCTAGCCAGGTTTCGTCACCTAAACAAATAACTCCCGCCGTTCCAGCCGATACCCAATGCCCATCGCATACGTCATGATAAGCACCGAGCCAGGAACCGAAAAAAAGGCAGCCCAAGCCCTGGAGACGCTGCCCCAGATCAAGAAGACATACACAGTCTACGGCATATACGACATCATAACCAGGGTCGAGTACACAGACGGACGGGAGCTCAGCGAACTCATCATAAGGAAGATAAGAGGCACCCCCGGCATCACCAACACCATCACCCTACTGGTGACCTAACCCGAGAGCCTAGACGACGGTGATGGTCCTGGTGCCCTCGATGTACCGCCCGGCCTCCGGGGTCCCCAGGCCCAGCCACTCCCTCTGAAACCTGAAGAAGTGCTCGTTCTCCACCTTCGTCTCGAACACACAGACCACGTCCTCCCTCACCCCCATGGGCATCCCCCAGAAAACCACCTTCACCCCGTGCCTGGACGCCATCTGGGTCCACCTGGGCACGAAGCCCCTCCGCTCCTCCAGCGGCAGCCGCAGGAACTCGGGCGTAAACTCGACGAACGTGATGTACCTCATCGCCTTTTTCTCCACAGATAGGAGTATGTGAACCACACCCACCCAATATATTAGTTTCTATAAACACAACAGCTTCCTAACTAGATTTAGGTAACCTCAAGGTGTTCGAGGCAGCCACCCACATCGCCGACCGGCTGGAATCTCACCGCCTCCTCCACTCATCCACGAAGAGGGAGAGAAGCTCGTCCAGGAACTCCTCACGCGTCGAACCCGACCCGGCCCCACGCCCCTCGAACCTCCCCCGAATCCCCTCGTAGAAGGGCTTCCTCCCCACGCCTTCTACGTCGAGGGCGAGGCCCACCGTCTCCTCGAGGACGTCCGTGAAGCGCAGGGAGGCGTACCCCGGCGCGCCCACGAACTCCAGGGCGTAGTTCAGCACCTGGAACGCGAAATCAAAGAACCTGTCGTCTAGGGATCCGCTCATCCCGTGTCCCCCAGCATCCCCCACTCCCCGCCCCACTCGTTGATGTACACTATCTCAGACAGCCTCTTCTTATCCGGCATGGGCGGCTGCCTATCCGGGTGGCCCAACGAGATGACCAGGACGGGCCTGAAGCCCCCCGGCAGGTTCAACACCCTGCTTAAGCAGCCCGCGTTGAAGGAAGCTATGGCGCACCCGCCGAGGCCCAAGGCGTGGGTCGCCAGCAGGATGTTCTCCGCCGCGAAGCCGATGTCCAGCACCCCGACGACGCCCTCGTAGCCGGCGCCCCCGAAGGCCCCCTCCTCGTGCTCCAGCCCCGCGACGATGGCCGCCGGGGCGTCCCCGTAGAACCCGGGGCAGCAGCCCTTCACCATCCTCAGGACACTGTCGTCGTTGATGTAGATGAACCTCCACCTCTGCCTGTTGCCGCCGGAGGGCGCGAGCCTCGCGGCGTCAAGGATCTTTACCGCGTCCTCGTCGCTGACCGGCTCGTCGAGGAAGCTCCTGACGCTCCTCCTCGTCCTAATGATATCCAGAGCAGACATTCCGCGTTAAAGATATCTCAATTTAGATAAGGTTGTTTCCGTCGCCGACGCCGCTCAACCACCCGAAGCCGAAACAGAACCAAACTCAACGGCCAAGAACATGCCTAAAGAAACCGGCATCACCCGTTTCCCAGAGGGTGAACGGGATCTGAAAACTCAGAGGGTCTATCATCCATTGAGCCATAATCCCGTTCACGATAAATCAGCATAAGAATTATAAAAAATTATTTAAAAACAATATAATATAACATAAAGCCCACGATAAACCTACGCCACCCAAACCCAACACCCCCAACAAAGGCCACCACCGACAAAAACAACACGAGCAACCACCCAGCCCGCCCTATATGAAGAGGTGCCAGCCATGCACTGACGCCAGGCACAGGGCGTGGTACGCGTCCGAACCCTCTACCCTCACTGTATCTTTAGCTTCAGGAACCCCGCCTTCGTGTGAGGCTGGGTGATGTCGTCGCTCGACGAGTGATAGGCGACCATGGCCTCGTAGACAGAGCCCTGGGTGAGCTTCTTGTCGTACCGGTCCCCGGAGTCGAGGGGGATGACGAACTCGATGACTGTGCCGTTGTCGCCTTCGCTGCCCGCGTAATCCACCACGTCGTCCTCGCCCCCGAGGCTGACATCAGGGTCATGGGAGTACCTTCCATCGCCGTACTCGTCACACACACGGGCGACACCCATGGACACGTTACCGAAGACATAGTTGGCGCCCATGTGGGCATCCTCGGGAGCCACCCCCAGGGACACCCACCCCGCGCCCGGGCTGATCAAACCGACGAAGAGATGAGTCTCGTTGTTATGCCAGTACACCTCGACGCCCACCTCCTTCGTCGAGTTGGAGTACTCCAGATCCTGGATCACCCCATCCGGTATCGGCTCCGGCTGCGTCACGCCTCCCTGCCCCCCCGACGCCGTGGTGTTCGTGGCAGGCTGGGGCCACAGCCGCGCAGAGTAGCCAGCGAGCACCATGGCAGCCACCATCACCAGGACGGTTGACACGGTGTTCGCCTTCATACGAGAAGACCAAGAGAACCACCCTTTTTAAACAATTATTTCGCATACCAGCTTGAGTGGCTTGAACGGAAAATCCCTGATACGTGACCCATACTTCATAGCGGCCTTCACGATCATCCTGTTAACCATCCACGTATCGGTCGCCACCTTCCTCCGCAGACTCGTGTGGTGGCACGTCGGCGTCTACCACGTCCCCCACGCCCTCTCCTGGGTCGGATCGATGTACATCGCGGTCTACACCCCCATCTACCACCTCATGAAACGCCGCTACGTCAAGAGGATGAAGACCCTGGTAAACATGCACGTCTTCGGTAACCTGTTATCCTTCACGGGGATATCGATCCACTTCGCGAACCAGCTTGGGCGCCCAGAGTTCTTCAGCCCAGAGTTTGGATTAGGCTTCATAACGTACATAGTGACGACGCTGCTCGTCGCATCCGGCTTCCTGTTCAGGTTCAGGATACTGAGCTCGCTTGAGAGCGACCTACAGGTAAAGACCGAGGTCCCTCACTATAACAGGGCCTTTCACATCAGCTTGACGTTAACCTACTACCTCATATTGATCTTCCACGTAACGCAGGCAGTTACTCAGTAGCTATCTTTTCCTGCCACCATTCATCGCCCCTCTCATTCCTAGTCATACCATCACCGAGCCAGGCCAGCCACAACCATGACACATGACCACTATAAAGGTCATAAAACCTCGATATCGACCAGTAAATAATCAAACGTCGAACACCCACCGAATATATTAGTTTCTATAAACACAACCAGTTCCAAACCAGATCCGAGTAACGACCGATACTCAAGGTTAGCACAGAAATAACCGACCACATTTAATAAAACCAACAACTCTTGCGACAAGCTTCGGGAAACAGGATTCCGGGCCAGCCTTACGACCCCGCCACCACTCCGACGGAATATTCCGAGAAGGCCCTACTTAAAAAAAAAGGTACAAGCGGGTATTTATTGAACTTATTATCATGAGGTTTAAATTTCACTCTTCCAATGAGGAAATTGAACAAAATGATTAGCTATATAAAGATCTATGGCCCGCCCCTTCTTGAGGCTTTGAAGGCGTTAGAGAAAGTAGCTATCGATATGCCTGAGGTGTGTATCATGGATGTATCGATTCAAGCTTCTCTAGATATAGAGGGCGTCTCCAGCATTGAAACAAATAGAGCGCTGTTTGATTCAAATAAAGGAATCATGGATTACTTCGATGTAATGGATATTCCAAAGGAGAGATGCGATACCATTATTAGCAAATCAGGCGAAAGCCTAGGCAAATACGATTTCTATTTTGATTGGTATATTGCACCTACAATGGCTCAGGTCGAAGACCTTGTTGGGAGAATCGACAACGCGCTTAAGCCACTCGGTGTCAAATATACGATGACAACCAAATAAATCCTATACTCGTATTCCATAGGGGCAAACCCTAATTTTTTACGAGACCAGTACACATAAAATATATTTAAAATATGTCGAAGCCGCGCACGCGGATTCGGATATTACAGAGATACGTTGATCTTGGTTGCACCCATTTCACATTCTCCCTCAAGAGCTTTGACAAAGAAAAACAAGACTTTATCGAGAAAGTCGCCCCTTACTTTTTAATGCCTTGCAATAATGGAAGGAGCGCGAGCCTATGCCGAACTCGACGGAGCCCCAAACCCTCTCGTCCTCATAAATTAACAATAAAGAGGGGTTAATTGATGGATCGAAGGGTTATCAGGATCATCATTACGGTCCTGGTTATCACTTCTTCGTGCATAAGTTGAACTTTACATATCCTCGTTCATGCTCTCGATGACTCTATTCAGGACCTTCCAAAGCACTGCGACGCTCTCCACCTCTAGGCACTCCCTGGGGCTGTGGGCGTTGCTGATGGTGGGCCCAATGGAAACTATGTCGAGCTCAGGGTCCAGTTGGGTGAAGACCCCGCACTCCAGACCCCCATGTATCCCCATGACTTTTGGCTTCGTTCCAATCTCCTCCTCGTAGCACCTAGACACCAGCTTCAGGAAGCTAGAATCCGGGTCCGCCTTCCAGCCGGCGCCGCTGCTCCTTTGCTCTGTCTGGACCCCGTACTTCTCCCCGAGCTCCCTTAGTTTCGCCTGGTTCTTCTCGAAATCCTCGGCGTCGGATGTTCTGCTGAACATTGGGGCTTTTATAGCATCGTCTTCGGTCCTCACAATCCCCAAGTTGTTGCTGGTCTGGACAAGGTCCTCGTACTCCTTGCTCCACGAGAAGACGCCCTGGGGTATCTCCGAGATCAGGTTGACCGCCTTCGCGGAGATCTCCTCGTCCGCCGCCGCCCTGGGGGTCGAGGCCGAGACCTTCACAGTCAACTCCTTCTCGGTGGAGCGATCCAGCCCGGCGGCCCACTTCTCCACGATCTTCTCGGCCTTTGGGGACTGCCCCTTGGGGACTAGGACCTCGGCGTACGCCGATCTTGGTATGGCGTTCCCCCTAGTGCCTCCCTCGAGGTGGATGAGCCGGATAGGCACCGTCTTGCTCAGCTCTCTTAGGCCCTTGGCTAGGAGGATGTTGGCGTTGATGCGTGGAAGGTGGATGTCGACGCCCGAGTGGCCTCCAAGGAGGCCGGAGACATCTACACGGAGGGCCTCCCAGTCGCCTGGACCCTCCCTCTCCACGGGAAACGTATACTCGGTGCCCCCGCCGCCAGCGCTGCTGATGATGACGACGCCCAGCTCCTCGCTGTCAAGGTTGATCATCCGTTTGCCGGTGAAGAACCCGGCCTTCATGTTTCTGATGCCGGTGAACCCACTCTCCTCGTCCACCGTAAAAACGGCCTCGATCCTCCCTTGCCTCTCGAGGGCGGGCTCCGTGAGGGCGGCCATAGCCAACGCCATCCCTATCCCATTGTCTGCGCCCAGGGTAGTGCCGTCAGCTGACACCACGCCGCCCTCGACCCTGAGTGGTATAGCATCGCTCTCGAAGTCGTGGGGGCTGTCCATGTCCTTCTCGCAGACCATATCCTGGTGACCCTGGAGGATGAGGGTGGGGTAGCCTTCCCCGCCCGCCTCCCTGAACAGGAGGACATTGCCGGTCTCGTCCTTGTTGAAGCCGACGCCGTTACTGGCCGCCCAGTCCTCCAGGTACTCCTGGACCTTCTGCTCCCTCTTGGAGCACCTGGGTATCCTCGATATCTCTTCAAAGATCTCCCATACGCTCCCAGGCTTTAGGCCCTTCAGTTTCGTGCTCATGGGTAATATTGAGGGATCCTAGTTTAAACGAGTTTTGTGTATAGGAAAAGAGAAAACCATCGATCAGGGCGTGCTACTAAACCATAATAATATTAGTGAACACCAAGACTAGGATGTAGGGTCTGGATTGATCGCCGCGGCAGTAGCTTTGCTGATCTTCATACTCGTGAGCCTCGTCTCGGGCACGATAACGATGCCGACCCAGGACGAAGTCATACTCCTGGGCTCATCCGTCGTGCTCCTCATCTTCTCGTACCTAAAATCGAGAGAGAGGCTCTCAGATGGAGAAGAACAGGAAAAAGAAGGAGAGGGCAGGTAGCCCCCTCGACAAGGACCCAGCCGGGTACACTACTTCTCGATCATCTCGACGTTGGCTCTGGGCACGACGACCCTTCCTCCGTCGATCTCTACCTCGACGACCCTCACCTTCGACATGGTCTCGATCTCGTGGAGGTGTATGGGGAGGCTTACCACTGTACCGATCTCGGCGAAGTAAGGCTCGCGTATAATCCTAACGAGGGTCCCTGGCTTCATCCCGCCCTCGAACTCGTCGGAGGCTGCCTCGTCGTGCTTGTCGTGGACGATGATTATCTCGGGCCTGATGACGCCCGCCCTGATCTGAGTCGCCCCGTTTATCGCCACAGTACTGCCCTCGAACTCCTTGAAGATGTCGAAGACCCTATCCGATATAGGTATGTCGCCGAACCCCTCCGTGATGGCAAGAGTTATGGGGATGTCTTCCTGCCCTGTGATGGCGACCCCAATCTCGTAGCCTAGGTAATCCGAGATGTCGCTGCCTCTCATGCCTCCAGCGATTATCCCCCTCACCCCCAGCTTCTGAGCCTTCCTGAGGGTTTCGAGGGTAACTAGGCCTCCGCCGACGACGACCATACCTTCGAGGTCTGGGGTGATCTTGTCTGCGGTGAGCTGCTCATCCGGAGAATTGGCAACCATCTTCAGCTTCCCATGGTTCTCGCCGCCTATCCCGAAGATTCCCTGTATCAGGCAGCCTTTGGCAGTGATTACGATCCCCCTATCCTCGAAGGTCCTGGTTACTTCTCCTCTGATGTAGGCGTCTATCTCGACCGGCGTCGGGGGCTCCCTGATAATGACCTGCCCCGTTATATCAGAGATAGACTCTATGATGCCGTTGCACGGGGAGTACACGAACTTCTTGATAAGCCCCCAGAAA
>CAZGZR010000053.1:0-17472 GCA_964529745.1 uncultured Candidatus Bathyarchaeia archaeon | reverse complement strand
CGTCTAGAGCCGGGACGCTGGAGTCCCTCGACTCGGACGGCTGCTGGATAGGAGCCACCCCCCCACGGGTCAGCCATAACCTGGAGTCACGGGTAGACCTCGAAGCCACGTCTGCCCGTTGATTTCGATTGGGGAAACCTCAAAAACCGAGGGGAGCCCAGCTTATACGTATGAGCGTCCTGTGCTCGGGCAGCTACCTGGCGGACTTCATAGTGCCAGACCTGCCGGGGATCGGGGAGCCGGGGAGCCTCGTGTACGCCCCCAAGGGGATACACCTGTCGCCGGGGGGCCACTCCGCCAACGTGGCGCTGGGCCTAGCGCAGCTCGGGCAAATGGACGTGCACTCTACGGGCTGCGTAGGGGGCGACGCCCTCGGGGAGCTCCTCGTGGCCCTCATCCGGAGGCACGGCATCAAGGCGCATCCCCAGGTGGCGGAAGGCGCCGCCACGGCCAAGAACATAGCCCTCATCGTGAGGAACCAGGACAGGAGGTTCATAGCGGAGCTCGCGGCGAACACCCTGCTGGAGCCTGGGCGAGTGGAGGCGCTTATCAGGGACACGAGGCCCACCGTGTTCTATCAGGGGACCGTGGGCGGGCTGAGGTATGTAGATCCACGGCTCGACATGGTTCTGGGCGCCGCCCACGCAGTGGGCTCGTTGACGGTGGTGGACGTCGTCCCGCCGACGGACGGATGGGGGAACCTGCTGGACGCGCTGGGCGGCGTGGACGTGCTTCACTGTAACCTGGATGAGGGCAGGGACATGCTGGGAGCCGACGAGCCCGGTGAAGTCCTCGGAAAACTGGTTAACCTGGGTGTACGGCTGGCCGCGGTATCCGACGGCGCCGAGGGGCTCTACGCGTCCACAGGGTCCCTGACGATCCACATGCCGTCGTTCAGCGTGACGGAGGTGGACCCCACGGGAGCCGGGGACGCCCTCTGCGCGGGGCTCATAAAGGCGATCATCGACGACGATGTTTCCTCTACTCGACTCGGCGCATTGGAGGAGGAGGTGCTCACGGCGTTGATGCTCAGGGGGCAGGCTGCGGGCGCCGCCTGCGTAACCGGGGTGGGGGCGACGGCGGCCGTGACGCGGAGGAACGTTGACTCCCTCATCAAGGATCAGGCGACGCGGATACTCGATTCAACGACGGTGGAGGAGGCCTAGATGATCACCGCGTGGACCGGGAGGGTTAAGACGGGGCTGGAGCCCCTGGACCGGCTTCTCGGCGGCGGCTTCCCCTGCGGCGCCGTGAGCCTCGTCTACGGCGAAGCCACGACGGGCAAGACGACCCTCTGCCTCACCACGGCCCTCAGCCACCTCGCCGAGCACAGGGCGGCGAAGGCCGTGTACATCGACTCCGACAACAAGCTCAACACGGGGCGGCTTACCCAGATAGCCGAGCCCCGGGGCGAGGCGCTGCTGAGACGTCTTCACCTGCACACGCCCCTGAGCTTCCACGAGCAGGACGAGACCTTGGAGCAGCTGCCCGCGCTGGACCCCAACGACCTGGTGGTGCTTGACAGCGTCACGGGGCTCTATAGGGTCGAGACCGTTGACGAGGAAAAGACCTACCGCGCCAACAAAGAACTTAACCGCCAGCTTGGATACATTTCCGAGATGGCGGTGCGAAGCGGCGTGGCTTTCCTGTTGACGGGGCAGGTGCGTAGCGTGTTGGACGCGTCGCAGATAGAGCCCGTCGCCCCGAGGCTCCTCAGCTACTGGAGCTCCACCATACTGAAGCTGGAGAAGACGCCTTGGCAGGGCATGCGGCAGGCGACCCTGGAGAAACCCGTAACCAGCCCCAGCGCCATCAACGTCTGGATAACCGAGACAGGAGCGTCAGCGTCACAGCCATGAACCTGGAGACCGTGCTATCGGTGGTCTACCTCTATCTGCCCGCCTACTTCGCCAACGCCAGCCCGGTGGTCCTAGGCGGCGGCGAGCCCCTGGACGGCGGCAGGAAGTGGCTCGACGGCAAGCCTTTCCTGGGCAGCCACAAGACGGTCAAGGGCACCCTGTTCGGCGTGGTAGTCGGCGCCGCGGTGGGCGTCCTGCAGGGGAACCCGCTGGGCGGCGCCCTCCAATCCGTCGGCGCCATCGCAGGCGACATAGTGGCCAGCTTCTTCAAGCGCCGCTGGAACCTGAGCCCCGGAGAGAGCATGCCCCTGGTGGATCAGCTCGACTTCATAACCTTCGCCTTGGTGCTCAGCTACCCGGTCCAGCGGGTCTCGTTGGCTGAGGCGGCCATTATCCTGGTGCTGACGGTGCCAATACACTACGCCGTGAACTACGTGGCCTGGCTCCTGGGGCTCAAGGACCACCCATGGTAGCTAGACTAGCCTGCGCCGCGGCTCCTTCCCCGCCTCGAACACCCTACCACAGAAGTTCACCACAAACGTCTCGGGGAAAGCCTGGTAGAGCATGGCCATGGCCTTGAAGCCGGTGCAGTGGCATGGGCTCAGGAAGCCGAGGCCGAACTTGCGTAGCTCCTCTACGGTCTTGTGTATGTAGGCGTCGTCGCGGCCCACGAGGTGGGTGCCGCCGATGAGGCCGTAGAGGCCGGTGAAGCCGCCCAGCTCCATGGCGCGTAGCCCGGTGTTCACGGGGCCGGAGTGGGCGCAGCCTGTTATCAGCCACGGCCCGGCGTCTTCAACGTTGGTCCACAGCGCCTGGTCGCAGAGTATCTGGTCGTCCACCTCCTCGCCGTCAACGACGACTATCCTCCTGCCTCCGTCGGTGGGCGGCGAGACCTCCTCGAACCCCGTGACCCTGGGCACCTGGCCGGTGGTCCAGAGCCCGGGCACCACCTCTCGGGGCTCGTCGCTGAGGACCAGCGTCCCGCCGGCGGCCTCGATCTCTTCGACGCCCTGGCCCTCGGGTACGCCCCCCCTCGTCCTTTTGCCGTGCCTGTCCTCGTAGAAGCGGGGCAGGAAGCAGTGGGGGTGGGCGTAGACGGGGCAGCCGCCGGCGGCCTCCACCACCTCCACGGTGGCGACGGTGTGGTCGCCGTGGCCGTGGCTCAGCACCACGGCGTCCACGTCGCCCAGCTCCACCTCCAGCTCCCGTATGTTGTGGAGCAGGGGCTCCCTGTCGTTGCCTGTGTCGAACACCACCTTCCTCGGGTCGCCTCTCTCGTCCACGAGCTCCAGCAGGTACGAGAGGCCCCACTGGCCGTGGAGGCCCCCCATCAGCACCAGGTTATCGGCGAGGGTCGTTATCTTCAGGGACTTTACTCCCATCTAATCACGAATAATACTGGTTTCACGGGGTTGAAAACCCTTGTTACTAGGTTGGGTGTGTTTTTCTATGGAGAATATTATAAAATCGTCTTCCTCTCTTGCGAGTCTGCGTTTTCGTTATAATTGGTTACTTATTATAAGCGTTTTTTTTGGGACTAGTTTAGTTGATTTTAGGTTTTTCTGTTTTACTCTGCGCTGGGGTTCATGGGATTTTAGTCGAGCTGCCTTTTATTACCTTCTTACCTCAAGGTTCACGGCGTTGACCATGACCACGGTGTTGAGCTTGGCGTTGACCGCCTCGTCGAACGATGCGGAGAGGTAGCTCTCTAGGAAGACGCTCCACTTGTAGCCCATCTTGTGGGTGAGGTGGAAGCTGTCTAAGCCCTCCACCGTGTTGCGGTCGCACCGGAACCAACCGTTGTACTCGCCCAGGACCTGGGTGACGTACCAGACGACGTTCTCGTAGTTCACCTTCATGCCCCTCTGCATGAGGCTGCTCTTGACGTGCCTCCGGCCAGAGGCTTCCCCGATCTCCTGTATCTCGTCGTTGTCCAGCCGGGAGATGAACTCGTTGAACGTGTCGGAGGCGAAGGTCACCATGCCGGCGCTGTCCTGGAACCGCGTGGAGGCGAGGTACCTGTTGAAGATGTTACCTATGAGGGCGTTGACGCTGAACCCCTTCCGCTCCGCCTCCCTTATCAGCGCCTGCTCCTGCTCCTCGTCTAGGCGTATGGTCCTGGTTGCCGTCTTCCTGTGACTTCTGCTCGTCAAACCGATCTACATTGTACCACAGTGTGTTAGCTTCATATGGTTTACGCCGTTTAGACACAAAGGCGGCGACAATGACACATTAAGTTACGGTGTGGACTGACAGTTTAAATAAAATCCACTGCGACGACAACTTGGTAGAGAAATGCCCTACGTAAAAAGGTACAAGGACCTGAACACGGACTTGAAGGCCGTCTACGACGACATCAAGTACGAGCTCCAGACGGGAAAGGAGCTCAACGTGGTGAAGGAGCAGGACGGAACCGTTAACGGCGTCCCCTTCAAGAGCATATTCGCTGTACGCGAGAGCGTGCCCAAGGCCCTCACGGGCACCCTGAGGGAGGTGACGGTGACCATCACCGGCACGGCCGATGACTGGCTCCTAGAGGTTCACACGGGCGCGTGGTTCAACAACCTGATCACGCCTGGGACAGGCGGCCTGATCGTCGTCGGCCCCCTCGGCGGGTTAGCCGCCTCGGGAACAGCCGCCGTCTACGCCGTGAAGTATGAGCGGGACCTCAAGAACCGGATCAAGGAGATCGTCAAGAAGCACAGCAAGAAGCCCTACACCGATGACAAGGTGGAGACCTTCTAGGGGTGAACAAGTGTGCCATTCGTTAGAAGATACAAGGACCTCTCCACCGACCTGGACGGCCTCTACACGGACATAGTCAGGGAGCTCCAGCAGGAGAAGGACCTGGAGATAGTGAAGGAGACCAACGGAGTCATCAACGACGTGGGCATCCGCAGCGTGACCGCGATACGCGCCACGGTCCCACGAGCCGTGACCGGAACCCTCAGGGAGGTCACCGTCACCGTCGCGGGGGAGCCAGACGACTGGCTGCTCGAGCTCCACACCGGCGCCTGGTTCGGCAACATGGTCCTGCCCGGGGCGGGAGGTTTCCTCGTAGCCGGCCCCGTTGGGACAGCCGCTGCCGCCGGAACCACGACGCTGCTCGCCGTCACGTACGGCCGCAAGCTCAAGAACAGGATCAAGGAGCTCGTGAAGAAGCACAGCGGCAAGAAGTACACCGAGGAGAAGATAGAGACTTTCATTTCATAGGGAGGCGAAAAAATGCCCGAGAATACAAGGAAAGAGTTGGAGAAGCTCGAGGAGAGAGCCGAGAAGCTCGCCAAGAAGGCCAAGGAGACTCCCAAGAAGGCGGTGAAAGGCCTCAAGAGGGAGTTCAAGGAGCTGGCCCAGGACGCCAGGAAGCTCGCAAAGAGGATCAACGACTCGGCCGACAAGGCCGAGGAGAAGACCAGGAAGACCTTCAAGGCCCATGGAGAAAGGCTGGGGAAGCTTCTCAAGAAGCTCAACGACGACTGGTCTGAGCTGGCCGACGAGCCGGAAACCGACCTAATGGAGTAACATTTCCCAGAGGTGACCGCTCTGACCTACCTAATCTTCATTTTAACGGGTGTGATCGTCTGCTTGGGATACATAGGCAACTTTCTGTTCAAAAGAAAGGGGATCCCAGACAACCTTATCCTGATCCTCCTCGGCATAGCCCTCGGTCCGGCCCTGCACCTCATAGACCCCACGGGGTTCACCAACATAGCGCCCATCTTCAGCAGCCTGGCGCTGCTCCTCATACTGTTCGACGGAGGCATGAACCTGAACCTCTACAAGGTGCTGGAGGAGAGCCCCAAGGCCATGGTGCTCGGCGTCATGAACGTGCTGTTGAGCATGGCGTTGACGGCGGCGTTCACCAGCTTGGTGCTGGGCTGGGATCTGCTTCACGGGCTGCTCCTAGGCAGCATCGTGGGCGGCACCAGCAGCAGCATCGTGCTTTCCCTAACGAGGAAGATGGCCGTCCCTGAGCGGATAGACACTCTTCTCAGCCTCGAGTCGGTGTTCACGGACGCCATCGTTATCGTGCTGGGCATCACGTTCCTTGACCTCATCGTCAGCGCCAGGTCCATGGTGTTCAGCGAGGTGGCGAAGAGCATCGCCAGCGCCTTCAGCATAGGCTTCGTCTTCGGCCTCATATGCGGCGTAGTTTGGCTTAAACTGCTGAGCGTCATCAGTGATCAGACCTACGACGACATCCTGACGCTCTCGGTGGCTCTCTTCTTCTACGGCCTGACGGAAATGGTGGGAGGCAACGGCGCCATCTTCGCCCTCGTGTTCGGCCTCGTCCTGGGGAACGGGGCCGAGATCGGCGGCATCTTCAGGATTGAGGGCATCGTGGAGATCGGCGGCATAATGAGGAAGTTCATGAGCCAGATGAGCTTCTTCATACGCACCTACTTCTTCGTCTACCTGGGCCTCATACTGTTCATCGAGAACAGGATGGCCATCCTCTACAGCGTCGCCCTCTCTCTGCTGCTTCTGTTGGGCAGGTTCATCGCCGTCATGTTCACCACCTTCAGGGACCCCGAGCTAGGTGAGTACAGCAGCGTCCTGACGACTATGATGCCCAGAGGCCTGGCGGCGGCCATCATGGCGCAGCTGGTGGCTTCGAGTGGTATCGCCTATTCCTCGATGTTCCCGGAGCTCATCATGATAGTGATCATAGTCTCCGTGGTGATCTCCAGCGTAGGAGCCGCGTTGCTTGAGAGGAGGCTGAGAAGAAAAAGTGCAGGCGCTGACCCCTCGACGGCTGGGTTCACATAACTGGGTTCATTTGTACTACCATAACATTATAAAAGGGAATAATAAGATGGCGTCCACAGATAAAGTGAGGTTATGATGTTTTAGAATCGTATGTAGTGATGCCTATACACTACGTCAAGTTGCGTCTATCTTATACGGCTAAAATTACTATCTACATGGAACTAAAAATATCAATACCATCAAAAAGGACCGAGCTTAGCGTAATCCCGCTGAAGGGCGTACATGAATTTACGGGTTCATAGTATTCATTAAGGACCGCAAGCATTGGTTTTACTGAGCACTTATATCGTAGACCGTCTAAAAAAGGGTAAAGTCGGAAGAGTGGTGTGGGGGTGGCTGGCTTAGATGTCGAGTTCTAGACGCAAGATGCTGGCCGCCCAGGAGGACATCGCCAACAAGATCGTTGAACTCGCCAACCGAAAGGACATGACGGTCTACCAGACGGTGAACGACATCCTGGAGCAGGCGCTCAGGGTGGAGGGCATCGGGCTGAGCCTGAAGCAGGTGGTAGACGAGAGATGGATGCTTGAGCGGGCCCAGGAGATCGGTTTCACGTTCACCATAGAGCAGCTCCTGTACCAGATCGTGGACGCCGCCTACGAGGAGGACCCGGAGCGTTTCACCGGCATATTCAAGGAGATGGGGCACTGGTACGGCAAGTACTTCCAGGCCAAGCACGAGATGCCCCTCGGCGCCCTCAGGGACGCCCTGGAGCTCTTCACCCTGGGGAACACCGAGTACAGTCTCGAGGAGACGCCGAGGAGGCTGAAGCTGTCTTTCATCGGGGAGAGGCTGTCCCCCGGCTACACGGAGATGTTCAGCGTCCTCATGGAGGAGCTGCTGCTGGTTCTGGGCTTCAAGCTCAACGGCAAGGAGATACGTAAAGGCATTTTAAATATGGAGTTCAAGAGGTGAGCATATGGTCGAGGAGTTTCTCGACGACACCAAGTTCATAGTGGTGCCGGCGGCGGTCGCGAACCGCGTCAGGCTGGTCTCGGGTAGGCTAGGCAGCAGCGTCGCCAACTACGCTACTGAGGTATTCAACCAGGCCTTCAGGGTCGACGAGATGGACTCGGGCCTTGAGGAGGCCGTGGACATGTACCGCCTCGTCACGGTCCAGAGGGGCGCCGGCTGCATCCAGGTCAACCGAGCCAGATTCAAGGATCTAGTTAAGAGGCTCTATGTTGAGGATGCTGAGGAGCTGGTGGGCATCTGGTACGAGTCCGGGAGGTGGTACGGGGCTTACCTGATTACGAAGTTCAACGGGGAGGATGTCTTCAGTTTCCTGGAGAAGGATCTGCTGGTTTCTTGGAATCTGGACGAGGCGGAGATAAAGCAGCAGGATTTCCTGGTCTCCATACGGTGCACGTCGTTCGGCATGTCGATGGAGCTCACCGATCTCTTGGTAAACTATCTCGTGGGCTTAATGGAGGAGATCGGGTACACCGAGAACGACAGGGATGTTCTCCGCGGTCTGGTCTTGATGAAGTTCCTGAAGAAGATGGAATAATTAACATTTTTAAATTAAAATCTGTTTTTTAATTAATGTATTTTTACCCTTTATTCCAATAATGTTTGCTTTATTTCCCTTCACTTTGTTAAAATTAGCTTTAACCGTCAATTATACGGTATATATTTAGTGTATAATCGCTTTCATATGCAGTTGTGTTCTTTATTTTTATCTCATTCCTGTATACATGGTCATGCCTCTTGTAGACATACCTTAATATATGGAGCCCTTGTTGTGAATCCCGATCGATGGACAGGGACGTGTCAGCTTGTCTGATCGCCCTGTCTAGCGATGAAAGGTGAAAAAGGAAAATGAATAGTAAGAAAGCTATAACGCTACTAGTATTAACAACACTTCTACTGAGCTTAGTACCTATCATGACGGTTAACGCCCTAGTAACTATCACTAACACGTATGAGACTGATGGGGTAACCGTCAAAACTGATGGCCGTAAAGGGCAGAAAGTTGCTGTTATCGGCACTGGTGTAACGGCAGGCAAGAACGTCGAGTTGTACTGGGATCTCGTGCAGCCCTGGAGCAGCGTTGACGGTGCTGGTCTGATGAACTCGAGCAAGGCGAAGAGTTCAGGTGCCTTCGAGGTATGGTTTAAGATACCTGAGGCTACTCTCGGCACTCACTACCTGTGGGTTAGGGACACAGAGACCGGCGATACCGACAACATTGGCTTCGACATTAACGCATACATCGATCCTTCAGCCTCCTCTGGGTTAGAGGGAGACAAGGTTGACGTCGACATCTTCGGTTTCCCCGAAGAGGTAGATGTTGCCATATTGCTCGTTGACTTAGCAACAACTGCAACTGTAGCCCCTGTTCTACCAGAATCATTGGGATCTACTGGTGCTGCTGGTACAGATTTCGAGTTCCAGCTTGACTACACACTTGTAGAGGCTGGATCACTTACAATCAGTGACACAGTAGTAACCTTTAACGATGATGGAGATGGTACTCTATCATCTGTAGGTGCTGATGACGGTACGATTGACTACCTTACGGGAGAAGTTGAGCTTAACTATGCGGCTGCTCCTGGTGCCCGTGTAGTCACGGCGACAGCTTATAACTACTTCCCGAATGTTCAGGACCAGACCTATGTCTTCTCACCGGGTATCGAGACAGATGAGTTTGGCTCTGCCTTCAAGAGATGCACTATCCCAGACGAAACCACCGAGATGGCTTACGGCGACTACCTGTTCTACGTGTACGACGGTGAAGGCAACAGCGACACAGAGACCTTCACTATCGGAGCAGTCATCACCCTCGACGTCGACGAGGGTCCCGTTGGGACAGTAGTCGAGATCAGGGGGGCTGGTTTTGACCCCGCCGAATTTGTTGAGGATGGTGAAGTAACCATCACCGATGGTGTCACACCAGTTACTTGTAACATCATAGATCTGCCTGTCGCTGGTGTAGACGTTGACCCTTCCGGCGACTTCAAGCTCGAGATAGTCATCCCCTCAGTTGACATGGATGACTACGACGAGATCGGAGTAACCGATGGCGTATACACAGCTTCGGCTGACTTCGAGGTAACCGGAGAGTCAGAGATCGAGGCGGACCCAGAGTACGGAGTCCAAGGAACATTGATACATGTCTACGGATACAACTTCTCACAGATAGACGACGAACCCGTCACCCTAGCTCTCTACACAGATGCTGATCCTCCAGTATACATAGTTGACATCAAAGAATTTGAGACTGACAGCCACGGAGAGTTCGAAGGCACGTTCACGGTTCCAGCAAGAACATCAGACACGTATGTCCTACGCGCATTACAGGATGATTGGGACGTCCAAGCTGACACGGACTTCAGAATCGGTATGATGATAGTCATACTATCGCCCGACGATGGTCCAACAGGTACCCATGTGACGCTTACGGGTACAGGGTTCTCGGAGGATCAGGAATGGAACGCAACCTTCGGCGATCTAGACCTCATCGAAGACGGAGACGTCGACTCTGAAGGCAACCTTGAGTTAGGACCCGAAATACCGACCTTCTATGTACCGACCGTTGAACCTGGCGTATACACGATAACCGTCCTAGACATTGACACTGAGATCGAAGTCGAGGTGGAGTTCACCGTTACAGACAAGACGATGGTAGAACTCGATCCAGCTATGGCACCCCAAGACTACGAGGTACTCATCGAAGGAAAGTACTTCGCTGCAGACGATGATCCCGGTGCAGATGTAGATGTCGAGTTCGTGATCTATAACGACACAGACGACTGGGACATGGACGTCTGGCAGATGTGGGACGACGACGACGACGAAGACACCCCAGATGTTGAGAGAGACCCCATAATTGACGACGAGGGCAACCTCACTAAATGTTACTGGAACTTCAACGACGGAGACATCGAGCTAGACCTCGGTACATACTGGATGAACATCACCGACGAAGAGGGTCTCTTCGCACAGGTAATGTTCAAGGTGGTCACCAAGACCACAGACATCGAAGCCAGGAAAGCTACCTTCCGCATCGGAGACACAGTTGGATTCAAGGTCGAAAGCAGCTTCGCTCAGGAAAACTCGTACATCGAGATATATGATCCTGACGGCGAGCTCTACTGGACGACCGACGAATTCGTTGCAGATACATGGCAAAAGGTAGGCACCGTTGAAATCGTGCCCTTCTACAAGCAGACAGCCGGCGGCAACCCCATGGTACTCCTAGACGACGCCCCAACAGGCATATGGGAGTGGACATGGTACGACGAGGACGACGACGAAATAGACGACGGAGTCTTCAACGTCGAGGCCGCGGCCGCTGACGTGCTCAGCGAGCAAGTACAGGACCTGAACACGGCCATGGAAGACCTGACGAGCGACATCCAGACTGTGAGCGACGCGGTCGCGGGCGTCCAGAGCGACGTCAACAGCGCCATCGCGGCGGCCAACGCGGCCGTGGAGGCAGCCAACGCGGCAGTCGACGCAGTCAACTCCGTAGCCGGAACAGCCAGCCAAGCCGCAGAGGCGGCTCAGAACGCGGCCGACGCCGCTGAGAGCGCCCAGAACGCGGCGAGCGGGCTAACAACACTCGTCTACGGCGCCATCGGCGCAAGCCTAGTAGCAGCGTTAGCAGCCATAGTATCCCTCATGCAGATAAGCAGAAGGATCGCAGGCTAGACAGCCTAAAAACCCCTTTTTTATTTCTATTTCTCAACAGGAAACAGACAGTGCTATGCTTGGTTTTCTGACGTGAAGGGGACACCCAGCAATAGATCCACGAGCGAGTAGAGCCGAGCCCTGTCAAAGTCCTCGACGTCGTAGTCTTCAAGCTCTAGGCACTCGGACCCGACGAGTGCCATCAAAGCCTCCGCCTGCTGGCTCAGCCGTCTCTCCTCGTCTTCGTCAGCGGCCTCGGTGAGCCGGGACAGCTCCTTGTTGCGCAGAAGGAACAGCGTCGACGTGAAGAGGTGGTGGTACCTTGCGTTGAACCACTCGTGCCTTTGGGTCGAAGCCTCCGTGACGCCTTGCAGCACTACCTCCAGCATCGCCGCCGCCTCCCTCTTCATCTCTTTTGTGTGTCTGCTATGGAGTTCCGACTCGATCTCCTCGAGGCTGAAACCGTAGTGGCTTGAACCCAGGGCTTCCATCTCGCGTTGAACCTGCTTCACCCCTTCAAGGGCGTCGCGGAGGCGCCGCCAGTCTACCTCGCCGCCGAGGCCTTGTATGAAGTCGAAGAGATGGTCGGTCATCTCCATGTCCTGGTAGAGCATGTTGAGCTGCCTCTCCCTAGTCTCCATGTACTCGGTCATCTGCCTCTGCAGCTCCTCTTCGCGTCTGGTTATCTCGTCGGCTATGAGGCCGTAGATCTCCGTGATCTGGTCCGTCTCTGTGGAGTTGAAGACAAGTTCGCCGCCGCCGTCCATGCCCTCGTAAGTCAGCCTCAGCTGTTGGGGGTCCTTGGGCTTCTCGCCTTCGAGGAGCTCGACGCCGCTGACGTTTTCCAGCTGGATCTCCTTGAGCGGGACCATCTTCTTGCCTATGAAGCCCCTCTGGACGGAGACGATGATCTTGTTTTCGCTGAGCTCGAGCCCGGCCGTGTCCCCTTTCGGGAGCTTTCCCTTGGCCTCAGGCATCGGGGTTCCTCCTGAGGGAGTCCGTGGTCTCCTCAAGAGTCAGGGGCGAGTACGTGGTCCTGTGGTACATCTTCAGGTACTCTATACCGTACTTCTCGGCCACGCCTAGGTCCCCCAGTTTGACCTCGCCGCGGTCGTCGAGAATGCGGGTGATCTTCTTCCTGAACACGGGGTAGTTGAGCAGCATCTCCTTGCGCTCGTTGTAGTACTCTATGGTGTCCACGGCCTCGTCGATGTAACTCAGCACCCTGTAGAGGTGGGTGATTATCTCGTCGATGCGGTACTTCTCGTAGTTGTTTATTACTTCGAGGCTCTGGTTCATCCGTTCCGTCAGCGTCATGTTCCTGTTCCACTCATAGTCCTCCCGCGGAAGAAGCAGGTTGATGTTGAACTCCAGGTCCTGGAGGTGGTAGTACAGGAGCCCTATGATGCGGCCCACCACGTTGACGGTGCTGAGGATGGTGTCCCTTATGAGGATGACCTTGAGGACCTTGAGGTTCTCATCCTCCTCGGCGAAGCTGCGCTTGGTCATCTGCTCCGAGAGGCTCTGTATGAGCTCGTACTTGTCGCCCAGCAGAGGCATGAGGCTGCTCTTCCTTTTACTGAGCTGGATGATGGTCTCGATGCTATCATTTATGGGTCGTGTCGCGTTGAGAATGTCATCCGAGTACTGGCGCTCCCAGTTCCGGAGCGAGACCAGTATGGCGTTGATGATGACCCAGGGCTCGTCCTCCTCGATCTTCTGCCGTGATATCTGGAGGGTGGCGCTGTCCCGGGGGAGGTTGGGCTCGAAGAGGCTGCTTATGATCTCGTATATTTTGTCGCTGGTGTCTATGAGCTTCTCCACGAGAACCCTGCCGGACTCGATTATGTGGTTGATGTGCTCTACCTTCTCCATCAGAGGCGCGTCCATGTCCAGGTCGGAGACCTCTGGGGCCTCCACGTCCAGCCCAAGCTCCCTTATCTCACCCACCGACTCTAGGTACTCGAACTTGATCTTGATGTAAAAGTCCCGGAGCGCTATGTCCAGCTGGGTCTCGAACGAGTCTACGTCCACCTTGAGCTCGTTGTATATCCGCCGCAGGTCCACGTCCAGCTCCGAGAGGTCCTGTATGGACTCCTCCGCGTTAAGCTTGATCTCCTTGACCTCGTCCTCGACTATGAGCATCTTGGTCTTGAGGTCCATGAGGCTCTCCGGCGCGGGGTTCCCCAGCCCGTTGATTATGGCGTTGTACCCCTCCATCTTCTCAAGCATGCTGCCAGACATCTCCACCAGGGCCTGCGACCTCGACGTCCGCACCTCCTTCAGGTCGAGGATGTACTTGCTGAACGCCACGGGTGCCGAGAAGAGTATGGTGAACGTCGTGGAGCCTACGAGGATCGACTGGTCTACCATCGCTTGGAACGCGAGCGGCGCCTGCAGGTTGTCGATGGCCAGGAAGAAGACGAGGTTGGTGATGGCGGCTGCAAAGATGGGCAGTATGTAGACGAGGACGTCAACGTACTTGCCCGGGACAGCCGCCTTCTTCACGGGGTCCGGCATCTTCATGTTCATGATGGCTATCACCGAGATGAGGCCGCTCATGATTATGAAGAACAGCACCATCCCCGGTATCGAGTTGATGAAGCTCGATAACGCCGTGTTCTCACCGTTTAACACAACGTCCGGGGTTATGATGCCCGTGATGGTGTTGAACACACGCTTCAACGTGTCTAGGCTGATGGTGTTAAACTGGCTCTGGATGTCGTGGTAGATTAGGTCCAGGGGCGTGTAAAGCGGCGGCATCACCCCCTCCTCGTAGGTTCTCAGGTACTGCATCACCTGGAGGGGCAGCGACACAGAGGCGTAGTAGACGAAGGTGTAGATGATCCCCCTGCCCTTGTAGATGGTCGCGAAGACCAGTATGAGCGGTATAGCGAGGTAGAACGTGGACCTGAAGAATAGAAGCGACACGGCTATGATCCCCATGTCCATGGAGATGATCTGGAGGTTGTTGTTGAACGTCGCCGGGCATATCACGAAGGGCGCGATGAGGATCGCCATGAGTATGGTGTTCCGGACGGGGTCGTCTATGAGCTGGAAGAACCCTATCCTGCTTAGATGGTAGAAGAGGCCTAAGGTTATTATGAGGCTCCCCGCCATGGCGCCGTACATCTTGTCCTTGAACACGGCGTACGCGACGAGGAAAGCGGTTATTATGGGCAGCGGGGGTGGCAGCAACGGTATCAGCGTGAACCCCAGCGCCATGCTCACCATGGTGATCACGAAAGTGACGAGCTTGCCCGTCCGCTCGCTGAAGTCGCCGTCCATGAAGAGCGCGAAACTCATATCCCTGATCCTCCATCAAGTATTAATATAATATATGGAACCGTGAACCTCGTTGACCCTTAACGACGCCGATTTAAAACTACTTGCGAGTATCAGACAGAACATAGACTCCCTGGAGTCGTTGCTTCCCGACAGGGCCGTGATTACGGTGGGACAGTACACTTTGGATGCCCTCGAGTCCCCGGGCTTCGACGAGGAGGGTCTGACAGACATTATCCGGGTGCATCATAAGAAGGATTTGGAGCATAAAACTGTATACATTGATCCCGAGTACGAGGTAGAGATCGACACTCTATACGAGCCCCACTACTGGTTCGACCTTCTTGAACACGTGGACACCGAGGACTTCTATGACCAGCTAGGGAGACGAATCTACGACTACCACGACGAGATACTCACGCTTGTCAACCTCTCCGAGGGCTCCTCGTCGGGCCTGTACCCGCTGCTCCACCGTTTCCTCGCCAAACGCGAGAAGAACGTCCTCGGCGTCTCCATAGTGCCGTCCATGAGTCACAGCTCCGACGCCCTCTTCAACTCCTTCGCCTCCCTGGGTATGGTCGCCATCGACGGCTCCACCCCTCTGCTCCTCATAGACCAAGGCAGACTTGAGGACTACTCAGGGGTCCACCGCATGGGCGAGATACTGCAGGACATGGACGTCGTGGACTACCTGATGGAACTGTTGCTGGACAAACGGGGCTTCATAAGGGACCTCTACAAGCTCTCCCGCAACTTCAACATAGGGGTATTCTCGGCGCTCATGGCCACCGGGTGCAGCCTCGGCATATACGAGAACTTCAGAAACATACTGGAGGTCACCCTGGAGCAGCCCCTCATGGAGTTCGACATATCCACAGCCACCATGATATACGTGCTCGTCAGGGCGCCCCTCTACTACAGGGACGAGTTCACCAAGGGCCAGATAGAGTACGAGGTGAGCCAGTGGCTCACTGAGTCCCTGGGCGTGGACCTCCCCCAGATATGTGAGCCCCTGTTCGTCGACGAGTTCGGGGACCGGGTGGACGTCGTGATCCTGGTGGGCGGCTTCGACACCAAGAAGATGTTCAGGGACATCTACCGGCGGATCGAGCGGTTCAGCAACATGAACCTGGAGCAGGGCCTCTACGACAGAGAGCTGTGGGAAAACATAAAAAGGGAGCTGCTAGGAAGCTAGGCTAACCTGCTTTTCCTCTAGCTCGCTCAGTATCTCATCGACGCTTCCTTTGTGCTCGACCAGGAAGCTGCGGCTCAGGCTGCTCTCGAACTCGCTGGCCTTCCTATTGAGGCGCTCCATCTCGTCGTAGGGCGCCAGGTCCTCGATGTTGCCCCGCCCCGCTATCACAACCACCCGTATCACCCACGGGTCCCTGCACTCCACTATCCTGACGGTGATGGTCTTGCTCACGTCGCCGGTGACGTAGGCGGCCAGCGCCGTGTACAGCTCCTGGGTGAGGTCCTCGTCCCAGAGCCCCTGCGGCGTCTGCACGGTGACCCAGAGGTAGTCGCTGCGGTACGTGCTCTTCATCCCCATGATGTTGGGGGTCCTGTAGATCCTGATGATGCTCCTCATGTAGTCCTTGAAGTGGTCCACGTCGAGGATCTCCTCCAGGATGCCCTCCCGGTTGAGCTGGTCCTCCTGCTCCGCTAGTATCTTGTAGATGATCTTGCCCTGCTCGTCCCCGGTGAGCTCCGTTGTACGCTCGTAGAACCTATTGGATTTGATGATGCCCTGAAGCTTCTCCTGGTAGTCCTCGGTGAGGTCCAGCACCGTGTTGAGCTTCTTCCTGTACTCGCTGGTGACCTCCAGCTTCTTGCTGAGGTCCTGGTAGAACTCTATGAGGGTGTCGTTGTTGCCTATGTTGGAGTTGTAGTGTATCATCTCCTCGTTTATGGCCCGTAGCTCCCGTTCCAGCTCCTTGACCTTGTCCTTGGCGTATTTCTTCTTGCCGAAGAGGCTGAAACCCTTGCTCTCCTTGGCGTACTTGTCGAGGTCGTACTCCATCCGCTTCTTGCGTTCCTCGAGGCGTATGAGCTCGTTCTCCAGGCCCTCCCGTTTGGTCCGGAACTTTACTATGAGGGCCTGCAGGTACGTGAGGTGCTCGTCTATCATCTTGATCTCGTCGTTGCTCTGCTTTATCATTAGCTGGAGCAGGTGGTAGATGGTGGTGAGCTCGGCCTTCATGTCCTTGAAGCTTATGTTGAGCTTGTCCTCCTCGGGCAGTATCTCGTAGCGGCGCATGATGGCGTCGGTGAGGTGCCTGTTCTCGTTGTACAGCCTCAGTATCAGCAGAACCTTCTCCGAGATGTCCGCGAGGTTCATGAAGTCCTCCACGAGCTTCTTCTGCCTGATGGTGAGCAGCTGGCTGCTGGGCACCAGCTGCTGGAGCCTCTCGAACATGGCGGTCTTCCTCTCCGAAAAATCGTGGTGGGTGCGGCTTATGTTCCGCATCATGCCCTCCAGACTGTCCAGGGGCATGGCGTCCTCCCTGTCCAGGATGAGCTTGTTGACGCTGTCCTCTATGGTGCCCTCCACGGCGACCAACTTGATGGTGTCCATGAACTGGATGGCCTCGTCGATCCACTTGTTTATCTGGTCCTCGACCCCGCGGACGTAGAGGCTGTAGTCCTCCTCGAACCGTGGGCTGCTGTGGATTATCTGCTCGACCTTCTCCTCGAACTCCTCGGCGCTGTAGGCGTTGGTCTTGATGAGGTAGTCCTTGTAGATCTCGGTGACCTCGCCCCGTTTGAGTTCCAGGACGTTCTGCAGTTTGCCCAGCACCTCCAGCTTCTCCTTACGGATCTCGGCCAGCTGCTGCATCTTCTCCAAGTTGCTCTTGAAGGCCTCGACGTAGGAGTCCACCGGATAGTTGACCTTGACCATGCTGAGGGTTTGTATTGTCTA
>CAZGZR010000052.1:0-17795 GCA_964529745.1 uncultured Candidatus Bathyarchaeia archaeon | reverse complement strand
CGCAGGCCACGTCCACCTGCTCGGCCTCTACCCCTGCCATCCCGTAGGCCTGCCTGGCGGCGACGCCTGTGGCCCTGAGCGTCGTGAAGTCCTCCCTGTCGTGGAGGGCCATGGTGTCCGACGCCTGGCCGATGCCCGCGATCTCTACGGGCGTGTCGGTGTATTTTCTAGCGACCTCGTCCGCGGCTAGTATGACGGCTGCGGCGCCGTCGGAGATGGGGCAGCAGTCGAACAGCCTGAGGGGGCTCGCCACCACAGGGTTCAGGGGCGAGGAGAGGAACTCCATCTCGTCGCGGAAGCTCACCCCCTTCCTCTCACCCAGCTTGTCCGCTATCTCCTTCACCGTCTCCTGGTACTGGGCCTTGGGGTTCTTCTTACCGTTCACGTGGTTCTTTATGGCGACCTGCTGGAGCTGCTCCCACGTCGAGCCGTGCTTGTTGAAGTGGGCGGACGCGATGGCCGCGTAGAGCCCGGGGAACGTGAAGCCGACGCCGGCCTCGTAGTTGGCGTCGGACGCCATCGCCAGGGCGTCCGTCACCTCGGTGGTGCCCAGGGTCCTCATCTTCTCGACGCCCCCCACGACCATTACGTCGTACATCCCCGAGGCGATTGCCTGGACTCCGGCGTTGACCGCGACGCCGCTGCTGGCGCACGCGTCCTCGAACCTCACGGCTGGCTTCGGGTTCATACCTAGCCAGTCGGCCATCAAGGCGGCGGTGTGTCCCTGCCGCTCGAACATGTCGCTGCTGAAGTACCCCAGGTACAGGGCGTCGGCGTCCCTGAAGGCGAAGCCGTTGTCCACGGACTCCGCGGCCTCCAGCGCGGCCTCGAAGAACAGCTCCCGCCCCTGCTTGTCCTGGTGGAGCCTGTGGTGGAACCTCGTCATCCCTGCACCGATCACGGAAACCCGTCGGTATAGACTCAAAACACTCATAACCGGCAGGGGAGGTAACCATATTAAAACTTTTGACGAACAATTAATCGACGAACGACGAAGACATCTCTGCTCTTTGAAGGCATAAAAAATGGGTAACCTGAGTATATAGAATAATTTCTAGTGTGTTTATGCGTTGGAAAACGTTAAAAGAATATACAAAGTTTTTCAATAAGGTGTAGTAATGAGCGTCGCCTTCGTGTTGATAAACACCGATCTAGGTGAAGGAGAAGGGGTGGAGAAAGCCCTCAAAGGAATCCCCGAGGTGCAGGACGTCTACGGCGTCTACGGCGTCTACGACTACGTCGTGCGCCTGGAAGCGGACACCATGCAGGAGCTCAAGGAGGTCATCACCGCAAAGATCAGGCGCCTGAGCCACGTACGCAGCACCCTCACCATGATAGTGGTGGACTAGCCCCCAACCCGTTTCTTAGCCGACCCCAGGCGAAGGGGTCCTACTCTATGTAGCCTAGGCTCGCCATCTTTTCGATGACCTTATCGACGCTCTCCTCGACGGTCTCGCTGTCGGTGTCCAAAACGAGCTCGGGGCTCTGCGGCTCCTCGTAGGGATCGTCCACGCCTGTGAAGCCCGTTATCTCTCCCGCCAGCGCCTTCCTGTACATGCCCTTGACGTCCCGCCTCATGCATTCCTCTATGGAGCACCTTACGTAGACCTCGATGAACACGCCTATCTCCTCCCTGCTTCTCCTACGCCTCTCCCTATAGGGCGAGACGAAGGTGGCCAGCACCACGACGCCGTTCCTGGTGAGGAGCTTGGCCACGAAGGTCACCCGCTTAATGTTCTCGTCGCGGTCCTCCTTGCTGAACCCCAGGTCGCTGGTCAGGCTCCTGCGGACGGTGTCGCCGTCGAGGCGCTCGACCCTGTATCCTTTCCCTCGAAGCTTCTCCGCGACTCCGTCCGCTATGGTGGTCTTGCCGCTGCACGGCAGACCCGTGAACCACACCGTCACTCCCTTGCTCAATCCGTCACTCCCCGAATCCCTTTACTGACCACGTTCAACGTAAATATCTTCCTAGCCTCTGAGCACGTCCCAGAGCACCGTGAAGAACTGCCTGAGGTGCCGCGTCTGTATCCTCCTCTCCCCTTCCCGTTCCCTGATCGACACGGGGACGCCGGCCACTCGGGCGCCGTGTCGATGGGCCTCCAGCACGAAGGTCCCGCAGAGGCAGACCCCGTGTAGCCTCATCTCGCCGGCGATCTCCCGCGTGACGGCCCTGTAACCCGTGCTCGCGTCGCCCACGGGGGCCCTGATGCTGGTGAGCCACGTGAGTATCCTCTCGCTCAGGTACGGCAGCTGGGGCCGCACCCCCATGACCAGGTCGGCGTCGTCCCTTAGTATGGGCTCGACGAGGCTCGGTATCTCCGAGGGGTCGTGCTGGCCATCCGCGTCCAGTGTGACTATCACGTCCCCAGTCGCCTCCCTCAGGCCCCGCTCAGTGGCCTTCAGGACGCCGGCGTTCGCCTGCTTGATTACCCGTGCCCCGGCCGCCTCGGCGATGCGCGCCGTGTCGTCGGTGCTGCCGTCGTCCACCACGATGACCTCATCTACGTGGGGGAGGGCTCCCTTCACCACCGCCTCTACGGTCTTCTCTTCGTTGTACGCGGGGATGACCGCCGAAACCGTCGCGTGGTCATCGGCCGCCATACTCGTCTCTCACCTCTGCTGAGCCCAGTACTCTATGAGCTGCCTCACGCCCTGCCTCACCGTCCACCTATTTTCGAACCCGAGGACACGGCGTATCTTGGTGAGGTCGTAGCTGAACCTCTTGGTCTCGCCGGGCCTGGGCGCCGTGTTCACGGCCTCAGCCGCGCCGCCGGTCTCGGCGGCTATCTCCTCCTTGACGATGTCGGCGATCTGGTTCACCGTCAGGGTCTCGCCGCCGACGTTGAACGTCTCGCCGCCCACCCCCTCCTTGGTCAGCGCCAGCGTCATGGCCTCCGAGATATCCTGGACGTGGACGAAGTCCCTGCTGTACTCGCCGTCACCGTACACCGTCAACGGCTCGCCGCTCATCCCTTGATTAACAAACTTGGGTATCACCGTATCCCAGCGGGTGAAAACCCCGACGCCGTAGATGTTCCCGAACCTCAGGTTCACCGTCTCTATGCCGTGGTTGTCCCAGTACGTGTTCACTATCTGCTCACCCGCCACCTTGGTGACCCCGTACAGGTTCAGGGGCCGCTGCGGGTGCTCCTCCGTCACCGGCATCTCGACGGGGACCCCGTATGTGGACGCGCTTGAGCAGAACACCACCCGCCCGATGTCCAGCCTACGCACCGCCTCCATCACCTGATAGGTGCCGTAGACGTTCACGGACACCGCCTCCTCCGGGTGCTCGTTACACCGAACAAGCCCCGGCAACGCCGCCAGGTGGGCCACGGCGTCGCATCCCCTCCATTCCTCGACGAGGAGATCGAGGTCCCGTATGTCGCCCACGACGCACTCGGCCTTCCCGCCTTCTTCATGCTTCCTTAGATGGCTGTAGTCTCCTATGCTCTCGTCGTCCACCGAGACCACGTCGTCGCCCCGGTCAAGGAGCTTCACTGCGAGCGTGGACCCGATGTACCCGGCTCCCCCGGTAACGGCTACCCTCATCGTTATCACTCAGATAATTGGTGTAAAAGATAAAAAATGGTTGGGGACTAGGCGGTCCACTTCACCTTGGGCATTATGCTCTGCCGCTTGGCCTCGATGCGGTCGCTGTACTCCATGAGCTTGGGGATGGTTATCCTCAGCTCGTCGTCCAGCGTGTTGGTGGGCTTGAAGCCCAGGTCCGGCAGCCTCTTCCTATCAGGATTATAGTAGTGGTCCTCCAGCTCCAGCCTCGGGTTCTCTATGTTCCATATCTTGGCGTCCAGGTCAAACTCCTTGGAGACCTCCACCACGTGCTCCGCCAGCTCGTTCACCGAGTAGCACTCGTCGAACTGGTTGAAGACCCTGTACTCCCCCTCGTCCGGCGGGTTCTCTATGGAGATGGTGAGGCACTGCATGCTGTCCCTTAGGGCGAGGTAGCCACGGGTCTGGCCGCCCCTCCCGTAGGGGGTAAGCTCGTGGCCTATAATCGCCTGGGCGCAGAACCTGTTCAACGCGGTACCCCAGACCTCGTCGAAGTCGAACCGGGTTAGCAGATCGTCGTTCACCATGTCGTCGGTGAGCACCCCGTGTACGACCCCCTGCATGATGTCCGTGCTCCTGAGCTTCCATATCTTGCACGCGAACATGATGTTCTGAGTGTCGTGGACCTTGGTCAGGTGGTACCAGCTGCCGGGCTGCCTCGGGAAGGGCAGAGTGTCCTTGCGGCCCCTGTACTCCACCTCGAAGAAGCCCTCGGGGATGTCCACGTTGGGGGTGCCGTACTCGCCCATGGTGCCTAGCTTGAGGAGGTGGCACTCCGGCACGTGGCTCTTCATGGCGAACAATATGTTGTTTGTGCCGATGATGTTGTTCATCTGGGTGTAGTTGCAGTGGTGTAGGTCGATCATGCTGTAGGGGGCGCTGGGTATCTCGCCGAAGTGGACTACGCAGTCCGGCTTCTCCTCGGCTATCACGAGGTCGGCGAAGCTGGGCTCCTGGAGGTCTCCCTCGTAGAACCTGAGGTCCCTGCCGGTGGCTTTCTTGTATGCCTCCAGGCGCTCCTTCATCGGCTTTATCGGGGTGGCGCTCCAGCTACCTATCTCGTGGACGTTCCTGCGTCTGCTCATGTTGTCTACGCCGCAGACGTCGTGGCCTCTGCCGCTGAGGTACATGCTGAGGGTCCAGCCCAGGTAGCCGTCCATTCCCATTACCATTACGTTCATGCTTCTCTCTCCTATCACAATACCCTGTATCGGATATTACTACCTTGAGATAGTAAGTTTTTTGTTTATAAGCTTATGTAGCCATATGAACAACCTAAGCCTATAGGGAAGCAAGATGGAGCCCAAGGTCAACAAGGTAAAGTTCAGCCTCATGAACATGGGCCTCAACGAGTACCAGGCGTCAGCCCTGGCCCACCTCATGTACCTCGGGGAGACCAAGGCAACCACCCTCAGCAAGGCCAGCGGCGTGCCCAACGCCCGCATATACGGCGTGCTGGACGAGCTGAGCCAGAAGGGGCTCCTCATAATGAGGCCGGGCCGCCCCGCCCTCTACGCCCCGCTCTCGCCGGAGGAGATAGCCGACGCCCTGGTCTCGGCGTCACGGGAGGAGATCAGGCGGAGACTTAGCGTCGTGGAGTCCTACAGGAGCGAGTTCGAGTCGGCGGCCTCCGAGATGTACCTGAAGGCTGGGGCGAGCGAGCAGCGGACCAGCCTCATACGCGTGGTCAGCGTCGGCGACGTCTCCATTGAGGAGACGCGGAAGCTCTACAGGTCGGCGGAGGAGACGCTGCTCATATCCACCAGGGCCATGGAGTACTTCACGCAGGTGGAGGAGGACCTCGCGGACGCCCTCAGCCGGGGCGTATCCGTCAAGGTCCTCATGAGGTCACCGGAGACCCTGAGCGCGTCGGACAGGGAGAAACAGGAGGCCATCCTCGGCGCCATACGCGAGGCGTATGGTGATGGGTGCGAGGTCAGGTTCTCCGACGAGGTGGAGATCCGCGGCTGCGTAGTGGACCCAGCGGGCGGCGGCAAGGCGCTGTTCCTGGTGGAGGAGGAGGGGGTCCCGTTCTTCCTCAGGGAGGCGGCCCTCACGTTCCACCCCGGCGTCGCCCGGGCCCTCGGCGCCATGTTCGACCTCAAGTGGCGTTTCGACTCCAAACCGGCTTAGGTTTAAATCGGAGCGATCGTTCATCCTCATAACATGGTACGTTGCCCTAGCTGCGGCGAGTGGAACCAGGACGACGCCTCTTACTGCAGGAGATGCGGGCACGAATTGGGCTCCCCACGGCGGCGAACCGGCTTCAGCAGGCTGACGTACGACGTGGGGGCTCAGACTCTGTGGGTGATGAGGGTGATTGCGTACGCCATCGACTCGTTCATCGTGGCCGCGGTGGGGACGTTGCTCTCACTGATGGCTTATCTGCCGTTGTGGGTGGGTTCCGTGTTTTCCGGGGGGATGGACTGGACGGGCGTCTGGCGGCTGCCTTTCATACTCGGGGCGGGCCAGGTCATCTACTTCACCTTCATGGAGTACATGTACGGGGCGTCCCTGGGCAAGCAGCTTCTGGGACTCAGGGTGGAGGCGTCCGGCGGGGGCAAGCCGTCCCTCGTGGCCGCGTTCATGAGGAACGCCACCAAGATCCACGTCTTGGCCCTCTTCATCGACGTAGTGATGGGTCTGGCGTTGACCGAGGACCCACGGGACAAGTTCACTGACGGCGTCTCGGGGACATACGTCGTGCGAGGCGGCGCAGGGCCGCTGCTCCGAGGCTTCCGGATCGAGCTCCCCGCCCGCCGCCCGTCCCAAGGCCACTGGACAGACTCCGATCGGGGTGAACCAGACATTCTGGGAGGCATAGGGTTCGGCGTGTTCCTGCTGGTGGTCGCCACCATCGCGCTGAACTACCCGGGCGTCCACCGCGTCCTCTTCAGCTGGGTACGCGGCTGGGCTGAGTCTGGGCTGACACCGGTGCCGGGCGAGCTCCTGCCCCCGCTCTACTGGTTCTTCACCGCCATGGGGACCTGGAGCATCATATCCGCCGTCGTAAGGTACTACTCCGGGTGGAGCAGCTGGCGCGCCACCCAGGACCTGGTGGGCGGCGTGTTCAACTTCTTCATGGTATACCTGATTAAGCGCTACGGGACCTCGGCGTTCACATGGAACATACTGTTCCCCGCTTTCCTCGTCTTCGTCGGGGCGCAGATCGTCATAGCCTTGTTCGTCTACCCCTCCACTGGGCGAAGATAACCTTCTTATGGGTACCCCGCGCTTCTCACTTGAAACAAATGAAGGCCCTCGTGACAGGCGGAGCCGGCTTCATAGGCAGCCACCTCGTGGACAGGCTCATGGAGACGGGAAACAGGGTAAGGGTGATAGACAACCTATCCTCGGGCTCGCCAGGCAACCTCGAAAGATGGATCGGCCACCCCGGCTTCGAGTTCATGGAAGCCGACCTCCTCGACCATGAAGCCTGCGGCGAGGCCGTGGACGGGTGCAGCAGGGTGTTCCACCTCGCCGCGAACCCGGAGGTCAGGGCCAACAAGGCAAGCCCGGAGGAGCATTTCCGCCAGAACATCGAGGCGACGTACCGCCTCCTGGAGGCGGTCGCCGAGCACGGCGGCGTCGAGCTCCTCGTCTTCGCCTCCACCAGCACCGTCTACGGTGAGGCGGATGAGCTTCCGACGCCCGAGGGGTACGGGCCGACGAAGCCCATATCCATGTACGGCGCCTCCAAGCTGGCGTGCGAGGCGCTGATAAGCGCATATGCCTCCATGAACGGCTACAAGGCAGTGACATACAGGCTCGCAAACGTGGTGGGGCCCAGGAGCAACCACGGCGTCATATGGGACTTCGTCGGGAAGCTCAGGGAGAACCCGGACATGCTTGAGGTGCTGGGGGACGGCACTCAGTCCAAGTCCTACCTCTACATAGACGACTGCGTCGAGGGCTTCCTCAAGGGCGTCGAGTCAGCCGATCAGGTCTCGGTGTTCAACCTGGGGAGCATGGACAGGCTCAGCGTGCTCAGGATAGCCGAGATCGTCAAAGAGGAGGCGGGGCACCCCGAGGCCACGATACGCCTCACCGGCGGCGTGGACGGCGGGAGGGGGTGGAAGGGAGACGTCAAGCTCATGCAGCTGGACACGGCCTCCCTGCAGAGACTGGGATGGACCCCCAGGCACGGCAGCGAGGAGGCCGTCAGGCTCACCGCGAGGGCCGTATCCAGCCAGAGGAGTTGAAAGGTTTAATTCCATACGCATTACCTGTTAGCGTGGTGTCTTAGCTGCCCTACTGTCCACGCTGCGGCCTAGAAGTCTCGGATGAGACAGTTCACTGCCCTCGATGCGGCACCGAGATACGCCACAGTAAGGCCCCCGAGGAGCCGGAGCGCCGGGGGGCGGTGGAGCACCTGAAGTACGCCTTCGGTGTAGCCCGGGACAAGCCCATGGTCTTCGGGCCCTCCCTGGTGGAGATCATTATCGCCTTCGTGAGCCAGATGATACTGGAGTCGTGGGCCGTCTACAACGAGTTCATCGACTCGCTGCTGGACTACCTTTACACCCAGATGGGTGTATCACCCGTCTCGTACACCTCCCTTGGCTTCGAGTTCGACTACACGCGTTTCATAAGCTGGGTCCCGGTTGCCTTGATAGCGCTGTCCCTGGTCTCCTGGATAGCCTTCCTGGCCTCGATAAGGGCCTCCTGGAGGGCGGTGCGCGGCGAGGAGCCCCTGCTACTGGAGAGCTTCAGCTACGTCGGAGGACGTCTCCTGCGGTTCCTGTACGCGTCCATACTCATGACAGTGTTCTTCGCGGCGGCCTCAGGCGTGGCCGTCGCGTTCCTCGTATTCAACGAGTCCATGGGGGGCGGCTTCGCGGCCCTCCTGTTCTTCTCGGTGATGATCGGCATGACGGTGGTCGCCATACTCGCGGCCCCCACCTTCATTGTGATGGTGGGAGAGGACGAGGGGTTCGTTCCCTCGCTCAGGAAGACAGTCAGGTTCACCCGGGGCAGCTTCTGGACCTACATAGGGCTGGGCATGCTGATGGCGTTGATAGCAGTCGCGCTGGGGTTCGTGCCGTACGTCGGGCAGTACCTCAGCTTCCTCATGGGCGCCATCGGCAACATCGCCATGATAGACCTCTACAACAGCTACAAGCCGTCCAGCGAACTCTAGCCTCCGTGCCCTCGTCAACGATGAAGGCCGCCGCCGGAGGATTCATGGGTCTCCGCCTCGGGATGAAAAGGAAACTCTTTTTCCCTGTGTCCCTCAACGTTCCATGAGTTACATGTACTCAGAGAGCCACTGTCACCTGAGCGGGGTCACTGACGAGGTCATCGGGAAAGCGAGGAAAGTCGGGTTCACGCTCCTCTTGACCTCAGGCATCGATCTGAACTCGTCCATGGAGGCGGCCGCCTCGGCCAAGAAATGGGACATCATCAAGGGATGCGTCGGGATACACCCATGGTACGCCGACGAGTACACACCAGCTGTAGAGAGACGGTTCAGGGAGCTCGCCCGGGAGCCCGAGGTCGTCGCAGTGAGTGAGATAGGGCTCGACTTCAAGGGCCGCATGACCAAGGAGTGGGTCAGAGAGGACAGGTACATCGACAGGGAAACCCAGATAGGGAGCTTCGAACGCCAGCTGAGGCTAGCCGAGAGCCTCGGCGTCCCGGCGATAGTCCACGACAGGGCAGAGGGGACCGAGATCATAGACATCATGCTGGATCATGGTAGTGTCGAGACGGGGTTAGCCATCCACGGGTTCAGCAAGGACTTGGGCTACGCCGAGAGAGGCGTGGACGAAGGCATCTATCTCTCGATCGGTCTGAGGTCATTGGAGGAAGCCGAGCCAGGCTTCCTCGAGGCCGTGAAGAAGCTGCCTATGGACTACCTGCTCACGGAGACCGACTCGGGAGACCCACAGGGTGTATTAACGGTCTGCGACAAGATCGGGGAGCTGAAGGGGCTCACAAGGAAGGAGGTGGGGACAGCCGCCACCGAGAACCTCATGAAGCTCTGCGGCCTCTAGCCTCTCTTTTACTGTTTTATTTACCCTAAAAAGTCAATTTTCTCTGTCTGTTCAACGTTTTTTGCCGTGAATAACTGTTATTAGTGAGCATCATAGTGTTATTTGAAGTGCTCAAATTTGAGTGATATGATAAAGATACTCGCTAAGTCTAGCTTAGGCGACCTGGTGGACGCCCTCGGGGAGTACGGCGACCTCTACGCCCCGGTCAAGACTAGCGAGAAGGCTCACTCCTTCAAGGAGGTCGAGAGCCTGGATGACATCGACCTCTCGTATACGAGGACCATGATACCACCGAAGAAGCTCTTCATCCACCAGGAGGAGGTCTTATTCGAGTTCAACATCGACGAGGAGACTTACACGGAGCCGCCTATGAGCGAGGAATGTATAGTGCTCCTCGGGGTTCACTCCTGCGACATATACGCCTTGAACCTCCTGGCGAAGGTGTTCACGGAGGAGCTGCCGGACAAGTACTACCTGGATAGGAAGGAGAGGTCCTTCATAGTCGGCGTGAGCTGCGTCCCCGACGAGTACTGTTTCTGCAAGTCCACGGGCACCAGCTACGCCCAGGAAGGGTTCGAGCTTTTCCTCCACGACATCGGCGACAGCTACTTCGTCCGCGTGGGTTCCCTCAAGGGCCACGAGTTCATCGAGACACACCCGAGCCTGTTCGAGGAGGCGGAGCCGAGCCACTTCGACGCCTTCAGGGAGGCGGAGAGGGAGAGGCTCACTTCCTTCACGAGGGAGCTTGAGATGTCCGGCCTCCAGGATTACCTCGACATGGCTTACGAGAGCGAGGTCTGGGCCGAGTACGGAGACAGGTGCCTCGGCTGCGGCTCATGCAACCTGGTTTGTCCGCGGTGCCGGTGCTACGACGTCGTGGACCAGATAAACCTGGACCTCAACACCGGTGAGAGGGTCAGGAAATGGTACTCGTGCATGCTGAAGGACCACGGCCTGGTGGCCGGGGGCCACAACTTCAGGCCCACCACACGCGAGAGAATACGAAACAGGTTCAACTGCAAGGGGAGCCTCCGCGAGGACATGACCAACTGCGTGGGCTGCGGGCGCTGCACGGTCTTCTGCCCGGCGGACATCGACTACGTTGAAGTCATGAAGAAGGTACGAGGTGACATAGAGTGAATGATAACACGCTTAGGCCGGTTAAGGCCAGGATAACCGGCATCGAGGAGATGACCGATATAGAGAAGCTGTTCACCATAGAGTTCCAGGACCCCGATTACGCGGAGGGCTTCAGGTACATGCCCGGCCAGTTCGTTAAGCTCGGGGTCATGGGCGTCGGGGAGGCCCCGATAAGCATATGCACCGCCCAGGGCGACGAGCGTGAGCTGGAGTTCTGCATAAGGAACGCGGGGAGGGTGACCAACGCCATCCACGGCCTTAAGGTGGGCGACACCGTTTGGGGCAGAGGCCCCTACGGGAACGGCTTCCCCATGGACCTCTACGAGGGAAACGACCTCCTACTCGTCGCGGGCGGCCTCGGCATCGCCCCCATAAGGGGCGTCCTCCAGTACGCGCTTCAGAACAGGGAGAGGTACGGCGACATCTCCCTCCTCTACGGCGTGCGCTGCTACGACCTGATGCTGTTCAAGGAGGACATGCTCGACCTATTCAGGAACGGCGACAGCATGGGCGTCAAGTTCTACCTGAGCTACGAGGACGAGGAAGACCCCGTCTGCTACGAGCTGGAGTGCGAGAGAGACGACAGGTGCATGCACGGCATGGTGACGAGCCTATTCCAGAAGATCGACCAGCCATCCAAGAAGACCTACGCCGTCATCGGCGGCCCGCCCATAATGTACAAGTTCACCATCATGGAGCTGGAGAACCTGAACTTCAGGCCCGAGCGGGTCTACATGACGCTGGAGAGGCGCATGCGCTGCGGCGTCGGCCAGTGCGGCCACTGCATTGTGGGCACGGGCAAGAGCATCAAGTACGTCTGCAAGGACGGCCCGGTGTTCACGCTGTGGGATGCCATGAACACCAAGGGGATGATCTGATGAAGCCTAGAGTAGGAATATTCAGCCTCACGGGCTGCGCAGGAGACCAGCTCCAGATACTCAACATGGAGGACCAGCTCCTCGACCTGGTGAGCCACATCCACATCGTGGACTTCCAGGAGGGAAGCAGCCACCAGGAGGAGGGACCAGTGGACATAGCCTTCGTGGAAGGTAGCGTCTCCACCGAGACCGATCTGAAGCACCTCAAGGAGATACGTGAACGCAGCAAGATCGTCATAGCCTTCGGGAACTGCGCCGTCGAGGGCGGCATACAGGCCATGAGGAACGACGAGGGATCAATTGACGAAAGGCTGAGGGAGGTCTACGGCGTCGAGCCTGGGTACTTCGATGCCAGGCTCAGCAAGCCCATAAGCGAGTACGTGGACGTGGACATCAACATACCCGGCTGCCCCGTCGAGAAAGAGGAGACCCTCAGAGCCATAACGTCTCTGCTCCACGGCGACACCCCGACGAGCTTCACGTACCCCGTCTGCGTCGAGTGCAAGCTCAACGAGTACCCATGCGTCATAGTCGAGCAAGGGAAGCCCTGCCTGGGCCCCGTAATCAGGGCGGGCTGCGACGCTAGGTGCCCCGGTCTGGGGCTGGACTGCATCGGATGTAGGGGCCCCGTGGAATCTGGCAGCGGCTTCGCTGCGGAGTTCGACATGCTGCTGGAGAAAGGCTACAGCAAGGAGTACATCCTCAACAGGCTCCGCGTCTTCAGCGGAGAGGTGAACGACGACTTCCTGGAGGAGGAAGAGCGATGACCCGCAGACTGTCTGTTGAGATGATAACCAGGGTCGAGGGACACGGCGGCGTCGAGGTAACCCTAGACGGCAGCGAGGTGAAGGACGTCAAGTTCAACATCTTCGAGGGGCCGCGGTTCTTCGAGCACATAATCAAGACCGTCAACTACGAGAAGATACCCGACATGACCCGCAGGATATGCGCCATATGCACCGCGAGCCACAGCCTGGCCTCCATAGGCGCCATAGAGAACGCGTTCACCGTGGAGAACACGCGCCAGACCGAGCTGCTGCGGGACCTGCTGATACACGGCGAGATGATCGAGAGCCACGCCCTCCACGTCTACATGCTGGCGCTCCCAGACTTCCTGGGCTACCCGGACGCCATAGCCATGGCCACCGACTACACTGACGCTGTGAAGAACGCGCTGAACCTCAAGAAGGCGGGAAACATGATACACACGACGTTGAGCGGGCGAGACGTACACGGCATGAACGAGAGGGTCGGCGGCTTCTCCAAGGTGCCCACCGAGGACGAGCTCACCAGGGTAAAGAACATGCTAGAGAAGGTGCAGCCAGCCGCCGAGCTGGCCGTCGAGCTCTTCAAAGGCTTCGAGCTTCCCGCCTACAACGAGTCAGACAACGTCCACATGGCCATCGACCCGGGCGACAGGTTCGGTTACCTCGGCACACACGTGCTGGTCTCAGGTGGAGAGAGACACCCGCAGGAGGACTACGAGAAGCTCACCAACGAGAAGGTGTACAGACACAGCTACGCCAAGCACTCCACGTACGGTGGAGCCCCCTTCATGGTGGGGGCGCTCCCCAGGGTCCACCTCAGCCACGGCAAGCTCACGGGAACGGCGCGTGAGCTGTACAGGGAGCACAGCGACATGGTCGATCCCCGGAACACGCTGAGCAACAACTTCTGCCAGGCGCTGGAGCTCGTCCACTGCGTGGAGAGGGGCATAGAGACCATAGACGCGCTGCTCAGCGGCGGCCTCGAAGACGAGCCGCTCGTCGAGTTCGAGGCCCACGAGGGCAGGGGCATAAACGCCGTAGAGGCCCCCCGCGGCCTGCTATACCACGACTACACCTTCGACGATGACGGCTGCATAACCAAGGCAAACATAATAACGCCGACGGCTCAGAACGCCGCCAACATAGAGAAGGACACACGGGTAATAGCGGCAAACCACGCGGGCGGAGACGCCGAGTTGCTGAACGACATCGAGGTGATGATCAGGGCATACGATCCATGCATCTCGTGCTCGGTCCACCTCGCGAGGCTCAGGTAACCCACTCCATTTTCCCCTACCTATTTCTCGCATTTTTCAGGTTCTATTAAGTCTTCAGGGCTTACCGAGGGGTATTAAGCATCGGGGCTTTTTTTAGTGTTTTAGAAACATTTTAAAACTTGTTTTTTTTACTTAATTGGGGTGAAAGTGTGCCTAAAAAAGAGAAGATGACTCCTGAAGCAGTAAAAAGGATTGAGAAAACAAGCAAAGACAGAAAATTCGTTGAACGAGCGAAAAAAGCAGTTAAAAAGAAATAAATTATTGCTCTTATATGCTAGTGTTTTGTATTATTGTTATCCATTGTTTTCTCCCTCTATCTCAATTCCGCGTCCTCAGCAGGAGGTTTACCTTTCAAGCCTTCATGTTCTCGTAAATGCCATTTGAAACAGAGAAAGAGGAATCGTCTCAACAATTGCTTATATCACATTATAATTAGAATAAGCTGAAAACAAAAAGCCCCGACACTTAACAGGTCAGCCGAGACTCCAAAGACTTAACAGAACCCTTTTTCAAATTGTTTATAACCAGCCGACAGTCGGCTTTGCTAGCATTGACCTCTGACAGGGAACAGACGCCCATACGGGGCTTCATGGTGGGTTTACTGGGGATCATCCTATCCACGGGGCTCCTCATGGCGAGCCTCTGGCAGATCGAGGTGGCGTCCGCTTTCCCCGGCGACGTCTTCGATTTCCCCTTCTACCTGTGGCGGGTGAACAAGTGGTGGGCTAGGGACTTCTGGTACCTGATAAACGTGGTCTCGTGGGTGCTGGCGGTTCTCTCCACGGCCTCCCTCGTCAGGACGCACCAAGGAAGGTAAAGGTTAATTCACGCCGCCGATTTCTCTGTTTGAGTTGAACGAGGAGACGAAGAAGACGCTGGACCTGCTCAGAGGCGTCGGCACGAACCGCACCTTCGAGGGGGAGTACGTCGCGGACTTCATAGAGCGACTGGACAGGGTCATCGACGTGGTGGCCGTCAAGCTGGAGGGTGACACCCTGAAGATACTCGTCGGCGATCCTCGGGCTCCCTCACAGGAGGAGGTCCTGCGAGTTTTGACTAAGGCCAGCCTCCTCAACGTGGCTGCCGCAGGCTACGAAGACACCGAGTACGGGAAGACGCTCTACTTCGAGTACTATCTGCCTCCCTGGGACGCCATGTACATCGGCCACACCTAGCCACTTGCTCCCAGATTTTTGAGACAGAAAGCATCCTTGTTAAGGCACTTGGGTTGCGCGGTTACAATCAGTTAATCAAAGCCTCCAGCCAACAGTCTAGTGCGGGTCTTCGATGTGGTAAGACTCGTCTCTTGACGTTGGGAAACGCAATGGATAACGAGTCTTACCGGTACTGATTACGTTGAATTCTTTTTAAACCTTGACATATGTAACCGGATATAGAGTAATTCGGTGACAGCTTTGGGTTTGCTGATGCTAACAACTAGAAGACTTTTTCCTTCTGGTCGGCGCGGTAGAGCTTCTTGTAGACGGTGTCCCACTTGCCCTCGCTCATCTTGCCGCAGATCTCCTGCATGACCTGCCTGAACGCCTTCTTCTGGACCTCGTCCTCGTACTTGTAGTACAGTGCAGAGAGGTCGGCCCAGATCTCCTCCTTTATAGCCTCCAGCTCGACGTCGCTGGGCGGGAGTATCTGGTCTATTACCTCCTTGACCATGCCCTTGAAGCCGTTCTGTTTCTCTTCAGACGTCATGGCTATCGGGACACAAACGACTGATTGGTTCATATAAGGGTTCCGAGGACAGACTCCCAAATTTATATGAATATGTAAACAAGGTCGAAAATATGTTCACAAAATTTATGTTTTTAATATGGATGTTTGCTCTGTTCCGCTGAGCTAGATCACCGCGAGGAAACAGACAGAGAATGAACGAAAAACGTTCCCTGAGGTGCGTGCGAAGGCCGGCGTTGCCGGTGAAAAATCTTATGATTCAGTTAAAAACACTGAAACCACGTAAGAGATGCCTCAGAGACTTCCCCCCGTGTTGACCGCGGACACCGCAAAGAAGCTGCTGAACGGGAAAATGGAGGTCTCGCTGGACCTTGGATTAACGACAACCAGAACAAATCGTACAAAAGATGAAATAAGACTCACTTCGGGAGAAAATATCGACTACGTGTCCCTGGGGAAGATGGCCGAAAAAGAAGACGCGGCTTACTTCGTGTCAGGCGGAGAGGTTTACCAGGTCGCGATCTCAGGGAAACACTTTTATAAACTCGTGCCGACGGGCGGCGCCCCCACGCTGGAGATAGACGGGATAAGGATGCACCGCACCAAGGAGACCACCCCGGACGTGGACACGGGGAGAAAACTCGACAGCCTCGGGCTGAGGGGCGGGGCGGTGCTGGACACGTGCACGGGCCTCGGTTACACGGCGATAGAGTCCGTGAGGAGGGGCGCGTCTCAGGTGGTGACGGTGGAGATCGAGCCATCCGTTCTCCTGATAGCTAGGATGAACCCCTGGTCCCGCGGTCTCTGGACGCGTCGAGGCATACATAAGCTGCTCGGGGACAGCTACCAAGTGGTGGACGGCCTCCCGGGAGGCTTCTTCGACTACGTCGTGCATGACCCGCCGCGGCACGGCCACGCGGGGCACCTGTACGGCGGCGAGTTCTACAGGAAGCTATGGAGGGTGATGAAGCCAGGCGGCAGGCTGTTTCACTACACGGGTGAACCGGGGTCGCGGTACAGAGGCGTAGACCTGGGCAGGGGCGTGGCGGCCCGTCTACGGGAGACCGGGTTCGTTAGGGTATTCTATCATGAAGACGTCATGGGGTTCACAGCCGTCAAGCCGCGAGCCTCTCAGCCCAGCTGGTCGAGTATCCTGTATATCTCGTCCTGCTCCACCGCCTCGATGGGCACGTGGTTCCCCTCCTCGTCTATGAGGGTCCTCCCCTCTGAAAGCGGCCTCACCTCGCCGATGACTGAAGAACTTATTCCCTCTTCCCTCAGGGCTTCCAGTATCTTGTCGGCTTCGTCGGGTTGAGCGGTGATGATGAGCGCACCCGAGCCCAGCAGCCTCAGCGGGTCCACGCCCAACGCCCCGCATATCAGCCTCGTCTCGTCTGGTACGGGTATCGACGCCTGGTTCACCCTCAGTCCCACGCCCGCCGCCTCGGCCATCTCCCACAGCCCGTTTATGAGGCCGCCCTCGGTGGGGTCGTGCAGCGAGTTCGGGGGGCCGGCTTCGACGGCCTTCATGGCCTCGGGCACGACGCTTATCCACCTTATCATCGCGGCTCCCCTCTCTATCACGCCGGGGTCCACCTTGCCCCTCAGGTGGTCCCTGAGGTCGCTCGCTATGACGGCGGTTCCCTCTATGCCCGCTCCCTTCGTCAGTATTATCAGGTCGCCTGGCTTTGCGCCGCCGGTGGTTACGTAGCCGTCCCTCTCGGCCTCTCCCATCATGAATCCCGTCAGTATGGGCCTGTCTAGGCCGGGGGTGGTCTCGGTGTGCCCCCCCACGAGGCTGGCGCCCACCTCGGTGCAGGCGGCGTGGATGTCCTCCATGATGTTATCCAGGATGGACTCGTCAGCCCCCTCCGGGAGTAGCGCGATGCAGACGAACCAGAGGGGCCTGGCACCGGTGGACGCTATATCGTTGGCGTTCACGTGGACGCTGAGCCAACCGATGCTGCCCTCGGCGCCCGTGATGGGGTCGCCCTTCACGACGAGCACCCTGTCCCCCATCTCGATGACGGCGGCGTCCTCGCCCACCCCTGGGCCGCTGAGGATCCTCTCGGTGGGAACCCCCAGCCTGTTGAACACCAGCCTCCTCAGGGCGTCTGAAGGCACCTTACCGGTCTTGAAGCTACGCGGGGACATGGCTGTACGATTAATGTTCTCCTTGTCTCGATATAGGTTTTCCCGGATAATCCACTTTCACTCGCCCCTCCACTTTATGTGTGTTAGAACCTACGAAATGCATAAATTCCCTCTCTGCGACCCCTCAACGGGGTTAGATGACACAGAGAGGCGTCTTCACCGACGAGGCCATACTCGACATCAGCTACGTGCCCGACGTCGTCCTCCACCGCGAAACCGAGCTAAAGGCGCTGGAGGGCCTCTTCGACCACATGGTCGCGACGCCCTACGAGATCAGCCAGAAGGCCGTGATACTCGGCGGCGTCGGCAGCGGCAAGACCCTGC
>CAZGZR010000051.1:0-18195 GCA_964529745.1 uncultured Candidatus Bathyarchaeia archaeon | reverse complement strand
CCTCTACACCATCAGCCAGGGCAGGATAAAGATAAACGACCTCGGCACCCTCGAAGAGGTGAAGACCATAGAGCTTGGTGACCAGTGATGGCGCAGGGGAAAAGAATCTACGGGAAGACCCTAGACGTCTACCTCTGCATACTCACCGCGGAGGGAGGCATAGGGGTAAGGGAGATTTGGCGGCAGCTCGACCTGAGCAGCCCCAGCCTCGCCCAGTACCACATAAACAAGCTCCTGGACCTCAGCCTCATCGAGACGGACTTCGACGGCAAGTACAGGATCAACGACCAGGAGAGCATCGAGGCGTTGCGTAGCTTCCTCATGCTCCGAGGCATGCTGATACCGCGTCTTACCGTGTACGCCGCCCTCCTCATGGGGCTCATGGTGAGTTACGTCAGCTACTGGCCGTGGAGGGGAGACTTCAGGGACCTCACGGTTATGTTCATCGCGCTCTTCAGTGCGGGCGCCTTCCTGTTCGAGGCGGTCAAACAGTACCGCGGCCTGGAGTTCATGAAGAAGGACACCTGAGCCACCTTCCTGAAGCTTATAGGAATCGGGCGGGAAGCCTTAGTATCGAAGCCTCATATCAACGCTTTCAGCTGCGAAAGTATGCCCTGCCCCGCCATGTACCAGTATATTCGCCTCTTCAGCTCGTTGCTCGACAGGATACCCCTTATCTTCCGGGGCCAAGACCCGTAGAAGCTCCTGTAGCACCTGTACAGCTCCTCCTGCACCTCTCCTCGTGTGAGGGCGTCGGTGCCCATGACGGCGTGGGCCATGTCGTAGTGAAACAGGTTGTCGTCCTCGATCCAGCCCCTCGCCTTGGCGTCGTCGTAGACGTCGGTGCCCGGGAAAGGCGTCAACGCCGTGTAGATAACGAAGTCCGGGTCCAGCTCCGCGACGAACCGCCTCAGCCCCTCTATGGACTCGTGGGTGTCCTCCCGGGCGCCGATTATGAACATGGCGTGGGTGAATATGTCGTTGGCCTTCAGCAGCCTCACCGCCTCGAAGGCCATGCTGGGCTCGATGCCCTTCCTGTACCGCTCCAGCGTCCCCGGGCTGGGGCTCTCAACCCCCATCATCACCCACTGGAGCCCAGACTCCCTCATCCTTGGCAGCGAGTCCCCGACGTCGATGACGTCGTCGCACCTCATCTGGATGAACCACATGAGGTCGTCGCCAACGTCCCTCTCGAGGAGCTCGTCGGCTAGCTGCCTCCCCCTGCCGCCGGCACCGAAGTTGTCGTCTGTGAGCCAGATGAACCTAGCGCCGAACTCGTTGTATATGTACTCCATCTCGTCCGCCACTCTCGCTGGGGTTTTTAGTCTCCACGTCCCGCACCAGTGCCTCCACTGGCTGCAGAAGGTGCACCTGTGAGGGCAGCCTCTGCCTCCCTCCACCAGCGCGTAGGGGGCGTCCCTGCCCGCCATGGCGGCGAAGTGGTACATGTCCATCGTGTCCCGCACCAGGTGGTAGCCTGGGAAGGGCAGGGTGTTCAGGTCCTCGATTTGCGGCCTGTCCGGGTTCACGTGGATGCCGTCGCCGTCCCTGTAGGTGAGCCCCGCGATCCCTGACAGAGGCGAGCCATCGATCCTCGACTTCACGAGCTCGGTGAACGTGACCTCGCCTTCGCCCCTAACCACGGCGTCTATCTCGGGGAACGCCTCCAATGACTCCCGTGATAGCGACGAGAAGTGGATGCCGCCCGTGACGGTGAACGCGTCGGGCGCCACACCTTTCGCCAGCTGGAGAGTCCTCGCCGTCTCGTAGGTGTTGCAGGTGGCGAGGCTGCTCGAGGCGATGACGTCGGGCTCCGCCTCCTCTATTCGCCTACCGAGTTGTTCCCAACCCACCTGCTTGGCGTTGCAGTCGAGGACCGTCACCTCTACATCGGGGAGCTCGCGCTCAAGGTAGGCGCCCAGCTGGATGATGCCGTAGGGCGGTGGCAGGTACTCGCCCATGATGAACCAGACGTCCCTCGGCGGCTCTATCAGGAGGACCTTCATCTTATACAGTACGAGTTTACCGCCCCGGGATTTAACTCACTTGATTAAATGAAAAATAACCGTGACGACAACATCTAGCCATGGAGACTGTGGTGGAGCAAGCCGACCCTGCGAGGGACGCGGAGAGGATCAGCGCCCTCATAGGCGTCTGCAGAGACGAGAGGCGGACGACCCTCAACGCGTACACCCCAGAGCAGGAGGAGGCATACCTCAGGGAAATGCCTGAACGTGAGGCGGTATATGTAGCCTATGTTGGCGGAGAGTTCGCGGGGTTCGCAGGCGTCTCCCCAAGGTGGGCGTACAGCGACCGGATGCGGCACTGCGGAGAGTGTGGCACATGGGTCATGCCCGGGTATCGCGGCAGGGGCGTCGGCAGGGCGCTGTGGGAGAAAGGCATCCTACCGTGGTGCAGCGAGAAGGGGTTCACCCACTTGGGCGCCCTCGTTATGGCTCATAACCGGGGCAGCATAGCCTTCTACGAGAGGATTGGCTTCCACGTCTGCGGCTACCACAGGAAGGTCGTGGACTGGGACGGGGAGCTCCTGGACTCCGTCGAGATCGAGCGCCTCCTCTAGCATGGGGCTAGTGACTATCGAAGTATTCCTTGGCCTCCCTCAGAATTTCCGGCCTTGCCAGCAGCTCCACGAGGGTCATGCCCAGCGCCTTCGCGCCGAGAACCATGGCGTCGAGCCCCTGCTTCGTCATGGTGGCATCGGCCAGCTGGACGCTGTGCCCCGGCGTCCCCTCTGGCGCCGACGCGATGCTGCTGCCCGCCGCCGGCGTCACCTGGGAGACGTCCCCGAAGTCGGTTGACGCCATGGGCATCGCCGTGATGGTTTCCCTCCAGTCCCGGACAGGCGCACCAAGCGCCTTGTAGTTCTCCCACAGCGTCCTCACCAGGGGGACGTTGATCTTCTTGCTGCTGTACAGCTTCTTTCTAGTAATCTCCACCTCGACCCCCATGGCGAGTGCGGCACCCTCCGCGCACCTGACCACCTTATCTACCATCTCCTCCAAGTACTCCTCGTCGCTGCTCCGCACGCCGAAGCTACAAACCGCCCTGTCAGGGATTATGTTGCTGGCCAGACCGCCCTCAGGGATTATGCCATGTATCACCAAGTTGGCGTCACGTCTTGCCTCCTGCCTCAGCATGTGAGTCGCCACGAAGCAGAGCGTGGCCGCGTTCAACGCGTTCCTGCCCTTCTCGGGGCTAGCGGCGGCGTGGCTCGTCTGGCCCTTGAACACCATCTGTATCTGGTGTATGCCTAGGGACTGGCCGCCGACGCCCCACCGGCTGCCCGGGTGAAGCATTATTACGCCGGCTACGTCGTCGAAGAACCCGTGATCAGCCATGACCACCTTGCTGCCTGCGCTGGGGCCGTGGCCCTCCTCGGCGGGAGTGCCCACCACTAGCACCTCCCCTGCCAGCCCCGAGACTGCTTTGCTGGCGGCGATGCCCGCACCCACCGCCGAGGCGGCGATGAGGTTGTGGCCGCAGCCATGCCCAACCCCTGGCAGCGCGTCATACTCAGCTAGTACTGCGACCCTGGGCCCCTCAGCGCCGCCCTTATATGAGGCCTTGAACGCGGTGGGCATACCGTAGAGCCCCCTCTCCACATCGAAGCCGTGGTCCTCAAGGACTCCTGTTAGCCTCTCGAAGGCCTTGAACTCCTCGCTCCCCAGCTCAGGGTTCTCGTAGAGGTACCTCGCGATCTCCTCCAGCAGAGGCCTCTCCTCGTCAACCGTGTCCTTCACGATCTCTTTGAGTGAATCAACGTCGGTCATCTTGATCAACAAGGGATCGCCTCATCCATCTATATCGTTTTCCAGCCCCTCACCACTTTCACCAGCCTCCCCCCTGTACAACGCAATGCGTTCACGTTATAAACGGAGATACGGGTGTGAGACCCGAGTGAAATGGGAGAGGTCATTGAAGCCGGACTCCTGGAAGGAGTAGCCAGCACCACCGTCAAGAAGCTGCATAAGGCCGGTCTAGTCACCCTCGAATCCATCGCGGTGACTCCCCCACGCGACATCGCGGAGATGGCCGGCATGGGCATCGACACCGCCATAAAGGTGAACGCCCTCGCGCGGCTGCAGGTGGACCCGGGGTTTGTCTCAGCCTCCGACATGCTGGAGATGCGCAAGCACAAGCTCCGCTGCAGGACCGGCTCCGATGTCCTCAACCGCATACTGGGCGGCGGAATCGAAACCGGCGTCATCACGGAGTTGATCGGCGAGTTCGGCTCAGGCAAGACCCAGATATGCTACACTCTCTCCGTTTTGGCACAGCGCCCCGTGGAGGAGGGCGGCCTCGGGGGACGCGTATGCGTCATCGACACCGAGGGAACCTTCCTCCCGGAGCGCGTGGTGCAGATAGCCGAGGCCCGGGGCTACGACCCCCAGGAGATACTCGGCAACATACTCATCGCCCGAGCCTACAACAGCGACCACCAGGTGCTCCTCATAAAGAACCTCCCCCAGGTCTGCCAGGAGCACGACGTCAAGCTCGTCATGGTGGACAGCATGATAGGACACTTCCGAGGCGAGTACATCGGCAGGGCGAACCTAGCGGAGCGGCAGCAGAAGCTGGCAAGCGCCCTAGGCAACCTCCTCAGGGTAGCCGAGGCCTTCAACCTCAGCGTGGTCCTCACCAACCAGGTGCAGGCCAAGCCCGACACCGCGTACGGCGACCCCAACAAGCCCACGGGCGGCCACGTCATGGCTCACGCCTGCACGCACCGAGTATACCTCCGCAAGGGCAGGAAGAACACCAGGCTGGCCCTGGTGATAGACAGCCCCTACCTACCGGAAGAGAAGGTAAGGATCGCCATCACCGAGGCCGGCATCACCGACGAGGACGGCACCTACCCCGAGTGGGACGACGAAGAGCCCATCGAGGAAGAACTCGAAGAGGAATAGCTCAGCGAATATACTCGAAGGGGTTCCTGAAACCCTTGGCCGCCAAGGTCTTTACGAAACGTTCCTTTAACGGGCCTATACCCACGCCGTTCTTCGCGCTCACCGGGAAAACGTAGCCCGCGGCCTCGGAGGGAGCCCCGCCCGATATCCTGTCGAGGAAGGCCCCCAGGTTCGCCGCGACCTCTTCCTCGCTCCCCTTATCGATCTTGTTCGCCGCCACCAAGGGAAACTCACCCAGCGTTTCGTGAAGGTAGCCAACCATCTCGACGTCTAGGTTGATGAAGCCTTTTTTGGCGAGCCGCGCCTCCGTCTCTAGGAATGTAGTTATGTTGATCACATGCACGGTGAGCGCTATGTTGGCCGCCTCGCGCTCGATGAATTCGAGTATTCTGTCCTTGGTCTCGCTCTCCCACCGCTTGCTAGCGTCCACCTTACGCCCATACCCCGGCATGTCAATGAGGAAGAGTCCCTGAGCGATCTGGTGCTTGTTGATGCTCGTCGTGGTGCCCGGCCGCTTCCCCGTGGTGACCTTGAGCCCTGTCAAGGCCCGAATGGTGGTGCTCTTACCCGAGTTCGGCCTACCAGTGAACACGACGTAGCTGTCAGGCATATCAAAACAGAAATGGTTGTCTGCACTGAAAAAGGGTGGTGTCTAGAGCATGACGTCAAAGTCCAGGCGCTGAGCTAGCTCCTTGTACCTGTTCCTGATGGTGACCTCGGTGACCTGGGCCTCCTTCGCTATCTCGCCCTGTGTGCGCCGCTCGTCGGTGATCTGGCTGCTGATGTAGATGCACGCCGCGGCGATGCCGGACGGGCCGCGCCCGCTGGTGAGCTTCATCTCGGACGCCTCGTTCAGTATCTTCATGGCAAGCCTCTCAGTCTCCCCCGTGAGCGCCAGCTTGTTCACTATCTTGCTGATGTAGCCCTGGGGGTTCACCTGGGGGACAGAAGGCTTCAGCTCCCTCAGGAGGAACCTGTAGTTGCGGGCGGCCTCCTTCTTGGTGATGTTGGCGGCCGTCGCCACGTCCTCCAGCGTCCTGATGACCCCGCACTGCCTGCACGCCATGTATATGGAGGCCACCGCGACGCTCTGGATGGTCCTGCCGCGTATGAGCTGCTTCTGGATGGCCCTCCGGTAGATCATGCTGCTGGTCTCGATGACGTTCCGGGGCAGGTTGAGCTTGTAGCTTATCTTGCTCATCTCGCTCAGCGCGTGAGCCAAGTTGCGCTGCGTCGAGTCAGAGACCTTGCTCCGCCGGTGCCACTTCCTGAGCCTGTAGAGCCTGGCCCGCTCCTCAGGGCTCAGCTTCCTGCCCGAGGCGTCACGGTCCTGCCACCCGATGGTGGTGCTCAGGCCCTTGTCGTGAATGGTCCACGTCACCGGGGCGCCGACCCTGGGCAGCTTGTCCCGCTGCTCCTGGTCGAAGGCGCGCCATTCGGGGCCATGGTCGATCAACGTCGAGGAGACCACGAAACCGCACTGCTGGCAGACTAGTTCACCGGTTTCGTAGTCTCGTAGGAGGTTGGTTGCACCGCACTCGGTACAGGAAATCGTGTTACGAAGCTTGGTCGTCAAATTACCCCTCACGAGAATTATGATTAGAGAAAAAGCCTCGCTTATAACTGTTTTCAAAATATGTTTTGTTAAACCGCTTGTTTTTCTCAAACATTGAGAAAAATTGATTTGTTATGATATTATGATAAAAAATTGACGCCACGAGAAATATCAGGTATTTACAGCTATCAACCATCTATATACTATATGACTTGTGTTTTTCGGCCAATATACGCATTCACATGCACCGGTAAACGTAAAAGTCGGTACTACATATCACCGTGATATCAGGTGATTATGGATTTGGAGAAGCGTATATACGACTTCACTGAAGGCAACAAGGACATGAAGGCTCTTCTCGGAGGGAAGGGCGCTAACCTCGCCGAGATGACCAGTTTGGGACTCAACATCCCGCCGGGGTTCACCATCACAACAGAGATTTGTGCCGAGTTCTTCGAGGCAGGGGGGGAGTTCCCCGAGGGACTCTGGGAGGATATACTGAAACACGTCAAGACTCTTGAGAAGAAGACGGGGAAGCGATTCGGCGACACGAAGTCACCGTTGCTTGTATCTGTCCGTAGCGGAGCACCCATCAGCATGCCAGGCATGATGGACACGGTCCTCAACCTAGGTTTGAACGATGGTGTCGCTGAGGCCATGATAGGGCTCACAGGCGACAAGCGCTTCGTCTGGGACGCTTACAGGCGGTTCGTCACCATGTTCAGCGACGTCGTCATGGGCTTGGAGCGCCACGACTTCGAGGCTGTGTTCAACAAGGTCAAGAAGAAGGAGGGCGTCACGGGTGACACGGAGGTGAGCGACGCCGGCCTAAAGGAGACCGTCGAGGGCCAAAAGAAGCTATACAAGAAGCTGCTGAAAGAGGATTTCCCCCAGGACCCCATGGAGCAGCTGAGACGAGCAATAGCGGCCGTCTTCAACAGCTGGAACATACCCCGCGCGGTCACCTATAGGAAGGTGGAGGGTATCCCGGACAGCATGGGCACCGCGTGCAACGTGCAGACCATGGTATTCGGCAACATGGGCTGGGACAGCGGCAGCGGCGTCATGTTCACTAGAAACCCGAGCGATGGCTCTAAGGGCCTCTTCGGTGAGCTCCTCTTCAACGCTCAGGGTGAGGACGTGGTGGCAGGTATCAGGACGCCCATCCGCATAATAGAGCTGAAGGAGCAGCAGCCTAAGCTCTACAAGGAGCTTGAAGACATCGCCGACATCGTGGAGGAGCATTACAAGGACATGCAGGACATGGAGTTCACCGTTGAGAAAGGTAAGCTCTGGATACTGCAGACGAGAACCGGTAAACGGACGGCTCGGTCTGCCATCAAGATCGCGGTAGACATGGCTAATGAGGGGCTCATAGACAAGAAGACGGCGGTCAAACGCATAACCCCGAACAACGTAGACCAGCTGCTGCATCCCCAGTTCGACCCATCCGCCAAGGAGAAGGCGACGCTTCTGGCCAAGGGGCTGAACGCGAGCCCGGGCGCAGCCGTGGGCGTAGCCATCTTCGACGCCGATAGGGCGGAGGAGCACGGTAAGGCGGGCGAGGCGGTCATCCTCGTCAGGCCCGAGACCACCCCAGACGACGTGAACGGCATGGTGGTGAGCCAGGGATTCCTGACTCAGCACGGCGGCGGCACCAGCCACGCAGCCGTCGTGGCCAGGGGATGGGGCAAGCCCTGCGTCGCCGGCTGCGAGGACATCAAGATCGACGGCAGCCGCAACCTATTCACGGTGGGCGAGTACACCGTGAAGGAGGGCGACTGGATAAGCGTAGACGGTACCACCGGCGAGGTCTTCCTCGGGAAGGTCTCGACGATGGAGACGGCCTTCGAGAAGGAGACCGAGCTCATACAGGCGCTGGAGTGGGCCGACGAGATCAAGAGCCTCGGAGTGCTGACCAACGCGGACAACCCGGAGGACGCGGCCAAGGCGAGGCAGTTCGGCGCCAAGGGCATCGGCCTCTGCAGGACCGAGCACATGTTCTTCGACCAGGAAGGCGAGAAGATCAGCCGTCGCGAGAACATCGTCAACATGATCCTCAAGTCAGAGGTGGCTGCGCCGCTGCTGAGGCAGCTGGAGGCATCCGAAGGCGACGAAGGCTACGACGAGCTTAAGAAAAAGGTGGACGCCAACAAAGACGTTCAGAAGTACCTCCAGGCGCTGGATAACCTACTTCCCTTCCAGAGGAAGGACTTCGAGGGAATCTTCGAGGCTATGGACGGCTACCCGGTCATCATCCGGCTCATCGACCCGCCCATGCACGAGTTCCTTCCCCCGCGGGAGGAGCTGATTGAGGAGGTGACCATGCTTCGGTGCAAGGGAGTCAAGGGCAAGGAGCTCGAGGAGAAGGAGCATCTCCTGCGGGTGGTGGAGAGCCTCTGGGAGACCAACCCCATGCTTGGCCTCAGGGGCTGCCGCGCGGGGCTCATGTACCCGGGGCTGACGGAGATGCAGGTGCAGGCCATCATTGAGGCGGCGGTGAACGTCAAGAAGAATGGAGTGGACGTGCACCCAGAGGTCATGATACCGCTGACGAGCCACGTCAACGAGATGAAGGCAGAGTACGAGAAGCTGAACAAGGTGGCCGAGGAGGTGCTGGAGAAGGCCGGCATTGACCTCCACTACAAGATAGGCACCATGATAGAGATACCCCGGGCGGCGTTGACTGCGGACGAGATCGCCGAGTACGCCGAGTTCTTCAGCTTTGGTACCAACGACCTCACCCAGATGACCTTCGGAATCAGCCGCGACGACGCGGAGGGCAAGTTCCTCCTCAACTTCGTGGATAGAGGCCTCCTGCCCAACAACCCCTTCCAGGTCATCGACCGGGAGGGCGTGGGCCAGCTCATGAGGATGTGCGTCCAGAAGGGCAGGGCCACCAGGCCGGACCTGGAGATCGGCATCTGCGGAGAGCACGGCGGAGACCCCAGCAGCATCGAGTTCTGCCACCTCATAGGGCTCAACTACGTGAGCTGCAGCCCGTACCGTGTGCCCATCGCGCGTCTAGCCGCGGCACACGCCGAGCTCGACCACCCCAAGAAGAAGTAACCTTCTTCTCTTTTCTTACATACGCCTAAATACAAGTTCTCAGTATATTCCCGTCCATGACTAAGCTGGACCATTTAGGATTCATGGTTAGCGACCTTGAGAGGAGCCTGGCTTTCTACCAGAAGCTCTTCGGGTTTAACGTGGTTAAACGCTTCAAGTTCAGAGATAACAACATAGTGCTGCTGGACATAGGGGACGGGCTGCTTGAGCTAATCCAGAGAGAAGACGGCGGCGTGCCCCCCGCGGGGAGCCACACCGCTTTCCTTGAGCCAGACTTCGACCAGAGAGTGAAGGCCTTGGAGGAGATGGGCGTAGAGACGCGGCTGTCCCCTGGGCTTGACGGCGACCGGCTCTGCTTCTTCAAGGACCCTGATGGACACACCATTGAGCTCACGGAGTTGGGCCTCGGCTCCTAGGCATTAGAGCCGGCTCAGATACCCACTTCTAGAATATGATGTCGAAGGGTATCCCCCTCTTCGCCAGCAGCAGCCTCATCCTGTTCCCTAGCTTGTCGTAGTACGGGGACTCGTCCCGGGATGCCTCCCTGAACCTGCCGATAAGCTCGGGGTAGTTTTGCTCCAAAGCTGCCTCTATGCTACGCCAGTTACCCGCCTTTATGTTCAGCCTGTCAACTATGACCCTGCTGACCCTGTCTGCGAGCCCATCGACGAGGGACTCGACGCCTTCCTCCGAAAGATATGGGAGGAGTGGGCCGAGGAACGCGTAAGTGGGTATCCCGGCGTCGCTGAACACCTTCAGGGTCTCAAGCCTTTCACTCACCGGTGACGCGTTTGGCTCGAAGACCCTGCGCACATCATCGCTCATGGAGGTTATGGTTAGCCCCACCTCCGCTTGATCGATCTCACCCAATACATCTAGGTCTCTCTGCACCAACGAGCTCTTTGTGAGTATCTCTACAGGGAACGTGTAGTCACTGAGTATCTCAAGCAGGCCTCGGGTCATCCTTAATTTCTTTTCCACGGGCTGGTAAGGATCCGTGACGCTGGAGAACAACACCGTGCCCAAGGGTTTCCGCGGGGCCTCCCTTCTGAGACACTCGCCGGCGTTCTTCTTCACGTCAACGAAGCTGCCCCACCTCTCCCCCTGGTGGTACCACCTGGTCATGAAGCGCGCGTAACAGTAGACGCAGCCATGGCCGCACCCTATGTATGGGTTTACGGCGTAGGTTACGCCCTCTATGCCGCTTTTGTTCATTATGTCGCGGCAGGTGGTCTCCCCTATCTTCACAGGGTTATCCGAGGATGGGCTACCTATATATAAATCGCCGTCACAGAAGCTATGTTGGTCCCAGTTAAACCGGGAGACGATGAGAGTTGAAGATTGTAATCATATATGACAGCAAGACGGGTAACACGGAGAAGATGGCCAAGGCCATCGCCGAGGGCGCCGGAGAGGTCGCGGAGGTCGAGGTCAAGAAGATAGGGGAGGCTTTCCCGCTCACCGTGATGGCCGAAGCCGACGGAGTCATCTTCGGCAGCCCAGTCTATTATGCCGACATCTCTAACGAGATGAAAGACTTCCTCGCCCACGTCGAGAGCTACATCAAGGCGAACAAGATGAAGATAAACGACCGCCCCGCCGCCGTATTCGGTAGCTACGGCTACGACGGTGCCTGGATAATGGAGGAGCGGCTGAAGACAAGGATCGAGCGCCTCGGGTACCAGATGTACGACGAGGTCTGCGTGCTAGTGGACACCGACGTCAAGTACAACGAGAAGTCCCTCGACGCGTGCAGAAAGTTCGGCAAGAAGTTCGCCGAATCAATCTAACCTATCTTTCATGTCCAACACGTTTAAACAGCGTGTAAACCCTTTTTCTGCGATGAGCGGACTCTACCCGGACGAGGCTTTGAAGGCTCACCGAGAAGGTTTAATCTACATTCATTGTTTGGACGAGCCAGACAAGGGCTATTCAGCCGGGTGGAGTATCGATTCTCTAACCGACGAAGAAAGACGCGGTGACCCGAAACGGCTTCTATGCGGCGTACTGGAGCAGCTGGCCCGTCTTCAGGGGGAGTGGGCTGGTCCGCAGACGGTTAACAGCCTTGATGTCCACTGCGCGGCGGCGTTCAAGAGAGCAGGAACAGCAATCCCCGAGCTTAGGGAGACCGTAGCTGGCTTCGTGTCAGAGGCTCAGCTCCTCGGGAGCCAGCTGGCCATCAGCTTGGACCTTGTGCCTGACGCGACTTTCCCCTCATCCATGTTAGACTTATCATCCGACGACCCACAGGCACTGGAAGCCCTTATGGATGGTTTCAACGAAGCCTTCGCGGACGCGCTCGAATATAGCTACGGGAGAGGCTCCTTCAGGCTCGTCCCTGTGCTGAACGTCACAGAGAAGACCAACTGGGTCTCTGAGGCCCTAACAAGGTACATAGCCCTGCTGTACCTGTACGGGTACCCCACGATACAGAATTACCTCACGGGGACGCTGAACCCGAGGTACCTCCACGAGCCCGAGGTGGCCGCGTCGGACGAAGCTACCTTACTTAGACACGGCGGAGTACACGGTAACAGCGACAACCAAGGCTGCCTATCAATCGTAACACTGAACCTGCCGCACATCAGCCACCTCTCAGATACGGAGGACGAGTTCTTCCATAGGCTCGACGAGGCAGTAGATGTTGCGAGGGCAGTCCACGAGGGAAAAAGGAGGCACCTGGAGGCGTTGTTCGCCGAGGGAGGGCTACCCGAGACGGCGAGGCATCTTGACTCCCTGGACTGGCACTTCTCCGTCGTCAACGTGGTTGGCATGAACGAGGCTCTTCTGGATCTGATAGACGCCGGGACAGGGCACGTCGCAGGTAAGGCTGTCACCTACCGGCTCCTTGAGCATCTCGTCTGGAGGATCGAGGAATTTCAAGCGGAGACCGGGCACCTGTACACGTTAGAGGCGGCGCCATGCGTTGAGGCGGGGGCGCTGATGGCTGAGAGGGAGGCGGCTAATCTCTCCGAGGAGCCGCACCTCTTCTACACCGCATCCACGGAGCTGCCCCCAGGGTATGGTGACGATCTATGGGACGCCATGGAGCACCAGAAGAAGTACCACGGCATATACACCGGGGGGGACGTCTTCCAGATCCATCTAGCCAGGGGCCTGAACTACCGGGAAGAGTGCAAGCTGCTTCTAAGACGCTCCCTGGAGGTCTTCGGCTTCAACCATCTGAAGGTCTCCCCCGTGTTCAGCCTCTGCAGTGAGCACGGCTATCTCTACGGCGAGCAGAGGAGGTGCCCCGTGTGCGGCGGTGGCACGGAGACGTACACGTGGGTGGACTGCAATCCACGACCCCTCGACGATCTGAGTGTTGGACTAAAGGAGGCGCACAGGAGACGAGTCTACAGCGACGTAAAAGACAGATGAGCATTGAGCTCCCGGTTGTGGGCTTCAGGAAGCTGAGCATAGCCGACTACCCGGGAGTGCTGTCCGCCGCCTTGACTGTGCCGGGGTGCAACCTCAGGTGTCCCTATTGTCCCCATATGGATCTGGTGCACCGGCACCTCTCGATGGAGAAGATACCCGTGGTAGAGCTCTTGGAGTCACTGTACCCCCGTGTGGGGTTTCTGGACGCCGTGGCGCTCACCGGCGGCGAGCCGCTGCTCCACAGGGGGCTGCCGGACTTCCTCAGGGAGGTTAAGCGACTCGGGCTCGACGTGAAGCTGGATACCAACGCATCCAAGCCGAGGATGTTGAGGAGAGTCATGGAGAAGAAGCTTGTGGACTACATCAGCGTTCATGTGGTGGCGCCTTTGAGCAGGTACCGGGATGTGTCTAGGAGCCTTGTAAGGGTGGATGCCGTCAGAGAGGGCATCCACATGGTTAGGCGGGGCGGGGTGCCCCACGAGTTCACCATCACCCCCGTGCCCGGCGTCATGGATACGCAAGACGTCTTAGAGGTCTCGCGGTTTCTCGCAGGCTCCAAGAGGCTCGTGATAAAGAGGTTCAACCCCGACGACTGTATGGAGTCATCGCTGCGAGACACGGAGCCTTATGGCGACAAAGAACTGGATGCCCTGGGGTACGTGGCCGCCCCGTACTTCAGCGAGGTAGAGATAGAGAAACCGTGATTAGACGGAGTGCCTATCAAGGGCTTCGAGCACCTTCTCCGCGGCCCACTCGACGTACTCTGCGCAGTGGGTCTCGCCCCTCTCCTTCATCAGCTCGTACTTCTGCTTCCCCTCCGGTGTCCTGGTGTTGACTCCTAGAAGGTCGTAGCAGTTCACGTGGCCCCAGCGGCTCTCGAACTCCTGCATGATCTCCTGTGTTATCTCCCTCATCTTCGCCCGCTTGGAATGGAACTCCTCGGGGCTCTCAGTCCCCTCTGTGCCCAGGAGCAGACCCACGGCCATTACTGAGCCGCTGACGGCGCCGCACAGGCTTCCCCACCCGGCTCCTCCTCCGCCGAAGTTTGAGGCAAGCCTCATCACGTCCGTGTCGAACCCTGGAAGAGGCTTAGCTTCATCGACTCTGATGAGGGCGCTTTCGCAGCAGTTGAACTTGTTTTCTCCTCTCGTGATCATGCCCGTAATGTATCGTGATGGATAAAAAAGTGTAACGTACTAGACGTAGACGGATATTAGGCCTGTCTCTATGACGGCCGCGACTATCAGGAGAGGCACTATCCTCCTCACGAATAGAGACAAGGACTCCTGGACGTACGCCTGTAGCCCCCCGATCCTTCTCAGCCTGTTTATGAGCTGGTAGCCGAGGCCCACACCCATCGCCGCGCATAGGGTGATGGCAGGTATCTCTATGATGCCGTGAGGCAGCAGCGTCGAGACCACGTAGCCCAGCCCAAGCTCCGAGGCCACAGAGTAGGAAACCCACCCGACGAAGAAGCCGTTCACTATTATGAATAGGAGCGGCGGTATCCCCACGACTATCCCTGAGACGAGGAATATGAAGCTGGCCAGCACGTTGTTTGAGAGTATGGCTACGAAAAGTTCGAAGGAGGTGGCCTCTGATGGGTCAGGTATGTTGCTGAGGACCCCCTCGAACACTGAGGCCGGGATGTCATCTCCCATGCTGTACCCCATGAAAGTTGAGAAAATGAACAGGAACATGCTGAGCGCGAACACCGGCGCCAGGCTCTTCACGTACTCGACATGGCCGCCGAACAGGATTCCCATGAGCGTGGGGCTTCTTCTCTCACTCAGGTCAATCTTCCTCCGGGTCCCATACCCTAACAGCTGCCGCCTTGATATCCCTTTCTAAAACCGTCTTCCTGCCCTCAGACTGTGCCATCTCGACAGCAAGCTGGGCCACCCTAAACCCGTAGGCGCCCACCGTTCTCCTCAGCTCCTCGGCGGCGTCGGGGCTGATCCTCAGGTCCCCCGCCTTCTTTAGAAGCCGCCTCATGGGCGCTACGGTGAACTCCTCAGCCACCTCGGTGCCCCAAACTCACCAGTCCGTTTCGCTTAATAAGCTTCTGTGCTTCTACTGAAAAAAGAGTTAATAAAACACGCGGTGGGCCGATCTATTGGGTTCAATCAGTTGCCCAACGTGTACGTAGACCATGAGGTATGTGAAGGAAACGGACTTTGCGCCGAGGCATGCCCCGTCGAGGTATACGATCTAGTCGAGACCAAGGCGGGGATCAAGGCTCAGCCCACCCGCGCCAACGACTGCATCTTGTGCATGGCGTGTGTCGATGTATGCCCTACAGGCGCCATCACGGTCCAGGAGTGAACATCGTCTCTCCAAAACAATATCTGTATCATGCCCATCACATTGCATATGAAGAGAGCTTTAACCGCCTTAGCCTTGTTCCTCGCATGGTTCATGTACATTGTCTCCCCGGCTTACTCAGCTGAGGGGCTTTCTGTGCATATTGCCGTAGAGCCTGAACCGTCACATGAGCAGATTATCGCGGGGGCGACATACGTGTTCAACGTTTCCGTGGCAAACGACGGCCTCTTGATCGTGCCTGGTCAGCCCACGGAGGAAGAGCCGTCGACCCTGTACACCGGCCACCTGTATACGGTCGTGGACGTCGAGTGGAGGGCTTCCGGCTCATACGACTTCGGGGAGGCGACAACAGGCTACTCGTCATCTGCTCTTGACAACATAAACCTCACCAGCGTCTTCGCTGTTCCCCTCAATGGCTCCGTCGTTTGGGTCCCGTTTAATCACACGTTCGTGAGAGATGCCTTCGACTTCGGTGTGAAGCCATACGAGACCTTGGAGGTAACGGTTGAGGCCGGGGTCTATCTTGAGGTCTACAACGAGTCATCCGGTTTGGACGCTGCCCGGCGTGGACCGTTAATGGCGCAGAGATCGGTGACGTTGAAGCTCCTCGACGAAACTAAAATGGAGTATGTTGAGGGGAAGTTCCTTGACATGGCGGTGGAGGTGGAGCCGCTGAGGGAAGTCGCCGAGGCGGAGCACCTTAACGCGGCACGATTCTTGGGTTACCTCGCCGAGATGAACCGGAGCATCGAGGCCGGGGACTACTTCTCTGCGCTGGAGACGTACTCCAAGTACGACGAAAAATACAGGGCCCAGCTGATCTCCTCGCTCATGGAAGAAGCGTCCGCGTCCATCGAGAAGACCCACGCCATAGACCAGCTGGAGCAGGAACTGGGCTTCCTGAACGCCTCGTACACGGTCCTAGAGGACAAGTACGTCACTCTTTCACGCACCTACCAGACTAGGCAGGCGGAGCTTGAGGCGGCCAAGCAGAGCCTATCCACGGCCATAACAGCCGTGTTTCTGGCGTCCATAGCGTTCTTTTTCGTGGGCCGTAGAAGCGTGGGGTGGGGCAAACGCACGGGCGTGGAGGGCCATGGGCGTGGAGGGTGAGTAACGTGACTCTTAACTTGGTGTTCGTTGAGGCCGCCCTTGAGCTGGTGCCAGCCGAGATACTGGGCCACCCGTCCGTGCGGCGGAACGCCAAGAGGCGCGGCAAACGGCCCGAGGAGACACTGCTGGACCGTAGCCTGCACCATTACGCCATGACTGGGCTCTCGGGGCAGGAGAAGCGTGGGCGACCCGACATCCTGCATTTCTGTTTGCTGGAGGCCATGGGGTCTCCCTTGAATAGGTCGGGTAACCTTAGGGTGTGGGTGTCTACCCAGGGGGGAAGGTTGATAGAGATCGATCCCTCGACTAGGCCTCCGCGGGACTGTAACAGGTTTAAGAGCCTCATGGAGCAGTTGCTGCTGGAGGGTAGCTCGCCGCCAGGCGTCTCGTCGCCTCTGCTCCGGGTCATGGATATGAGCTTGGGGGAGTTTGTGGAAGAGCTGAATCCAGGTAGGGTGGTTGCGCTCACCAGCCACGGTTCTCCCATCTCCTTTGCTGCCGCTGCTGAGGTTTTATGCGGCTCAGGGAGCCCGGCGGTCTTCGTGGGCGCCTACCCCAGCGGCCCCATGGAGGAGGAGACGCTGGCGCTTGCGGATGAGTCGTTGAGCGTCTATCCTGAGCCGCTTGAGGCGTGGACCGTGGTCTCTAGGCTGCTCTATGAGTGTGAGAGGGGGCTAGGCGTTCTTTAGCTTCTCCATGAACTCTGTGAGGCTGCGTACGGTGTCGTCGTTCCATGTGTTGCCTTTCCTGTCGAGGTGGTAAGCCTGGATCCCTATGCTTTTGGCGGCTAGGTAGTCGTATTTCGGGTGGTCGCCTACGTGGATCATGTCGCTGGGCTTTATGGCCATGGCGTCGAGGATTTTCCTGTAGAAGCTCTGGTCTTTCTTCACGGATTGGTAGTCGCTGGGTGCCGAGAATATGTGGGTGAAGTAGTCCCCGACTTCCTCGACTTGTATGGTTAGCAGCTCGCGTATGGTGTTGGAGGAGACGACGAGGGGGTGCTCTGAGGCGAGGTGGTCTAGGACGGTTCTGGTGTCGGGGTAGAGTTTTATGAGGTTTCTTCTTTTTTCCGGTAGTTCCCGCCAGTCGCCGGGGAGGTCGAATTTTTTGAACCAGTATCCTACGTTGTACCATTCTGGGCGGTGGTCGCCTAGCTGGTTGTATTCTTTGAAGACGGTTTCTCTGGCGTGTTCTAGGTCTACGCCGTGTTTCTCGGCGTATAGTTGGGGTATGTCTGTGCCCCATATGTGTTCCGAGTAGCTGTGGTCTATGAGGGTGCCTTCCATGTCGAATGAGATGTGTTTCATCTGGCTCCATGGTATTTGCGTCGGGGGGCTATAAGGGGGTTACTTGGGTTTGTTTGATCCTGTGGGTGGTTATATCTGTATTTTTTGGGGGTTATGGGTTTTCGTTTTTTAGGTAGAGGTTTTGGATTAGTAGTGCTGTTTTTTTGGTGGTGGTGTTTGTGAATCTGTGTGGTGTGTCTGGTGGTATTTCGATTATCGTTCCTAGTGTTATCTCCGTGGTTTCTGTGTCCGTCTCTACCGTGGCTTCGCCGGTGAGGGCCAGGACGACGTGTTCTCGGGGGTGGGTGTGGGTGGCTGTGTGGCCGCCGGGTTGTATTCTGAGTACTCTGCATGAGTAGGCTGAGAGTTCTCTCTTGTTTACGGCCATGACTGAGTTGACCTTGTGGTGGCCTTCCCCGGGCATGGGTTCTCCGGGTTCTTGGCTTAGTATGCGTTTCTTGAGTTTCATTTCTCTGTGGTAGGGGGGATAAATGGGGATTTTAATGGTTTGGGTTGAAAAAAGGCTTGGGGGTACTAT
>CAZGZR010000050.1:0-18219 GCA_964529745.1 uncultured Candidatus Bathyarchaeia archaeon | reverse complement strand
CGACGTCGACTGTGCCGACTCCGACTGCTTCGGCCAGTCCGGCTGCACCACCGACTCGTCTGGGCCACCCGCCACCAGCCTCGCCTCGCCTAGGGAGCCGTCTCCCTCCACCTCGGCTACCCACAGCTCGCAGCCGTCCCAGGGCATGTTCGGGTGGTTCCAAGTCAGGTAAGCCAGCCTGTCCCCGTCGGGGCTCAGCCGCGGGCTGGAGTAGAAGTCGTTTCCCTCGGCCAGGGTCACGGAGGACCCGTCCTTCAGGGAGATGGCCACCAGGCTGTTGACGGCCTCGTCTCGCCCGGCGCCGTGGTCCTCCCTGACGCATATGAGGCGCCCCCTCGGATCATAGGCGTAGTCGGCGTGCCTCTGGGCCGGGTTCGTCGTCACCTTCACGGGGGCTTCGCTTTCCTCGCACTTGTAGAGGAGCTGGTCCCCGAAGTTGGAGAAGTAGACGACGCCGCCGACGACGGTGTACGAGGCTCCCCCGTACTCGTGCACCGTCGTCCTCGCGTTGTAGCCCGCAGGGATGCGATCCCTGACCACGCCGCCGCTGTACTCCACGACGACGCAGCGACCCTTCTCGTCTGGCCTCATCTCGGACCAGTAGACTCTGTCCCCCTCCAGCTGCACGTCGCCCAGCCTCACGCTGCTGGAGGCGGTCAACTCGGCGGTGATGGGGGACCTCCACGAACCATAAGGAGCGGTCTCAACCATTTGAATCGTGTAAGGGTTCGCGGAAGAGGTATAAAACTTGGAGCGATACGGGCCGGCAAACAGCCACTCCATCCGAAACAGCTCAGATACTTTCGAAAAAACGTTTTAACGCCGACGGACAAACATGAGCGTGATGACAGAGCAGATTCTAAGCGACCTCAGGGAAGCCGTCCTCTACTTCGACCCCGACGACGCCAGGAGACTAGCCCGGAAGGCCCTGGACAACGGCGTGGACCCCGTGGTGGCGCTGGAGGAGGGCCTGGCCAGGCCCCTCAGGGAGATAGGGGACCGCTTCGGCACAGGCGAGGCGTTCATAACCGAGCTCATAGCCGCCGCCCAGGCCATGCAGGCTGGGGCAGAGGTGCTGAACGAGGAGATCGCCCGGCGCGGCGCAACCCGGAAGAAGGTGGGCACCTTCCTCATAGGCACCGTGGAGGGCGACATCCACAGCATAGGCAAGAACATCGTGGCCACCATGCTCAGCACCGCCGGCTTCGAGGTCATCGACCTCGGCACGGACGTCCCCACCGAGACCTTCGTGGAGAAAGTCAGGGAGGTCCACCCCGACGTACTGGGCCTCAGCGCCCTCATGACCACCACCATGACCAAACAGAAGGAGGTGATAGAGGCGCTGCGAGAAGTGGGGCTAAGGGACGGCCTCAAGATAATAGTCGGGGGCGCCCCCGTCACAGAGGAATGGGTCGAGGAGATAGGCGCAGACGCCTGCGGCCTCGACGCCGTGAACGCCGTCGAGGCTTCGCTGAGGCTCATGGAGGGGAGGTAGCTGACCAGGGTAAACTTCCTCGCCGAGGCGGAGCGCGACGCCGTCCACACGGCCTCGCTGACGGTGCTGGAGGAGGCCGGCGTCAAGGTCAACAACGAGCCGGCCCTGGAGCTGCTGAGGGAGAACGGCTGCACCGTGGAAGGCGACATCGTCCACATACCCCGGAGCCTCGCCGAGGAGTGCCTGGGGAAGGCACCCGCGTCGTTCAAGCTCCACACGCGTGAGGCCGAGGAGTCGTACAATGTGGGCGGCGACACCGTCATCTACAACCCCGGCTCCGCCGCCATATACTTCACCGACCGGGAAACCGGCGAGATGAGGCGGGCCACAGCAAACGACTTCAGGGAGCTGGTCAGGCTCACCGACGCCCTCCAGCACATCCACGCCCAGAGCACCGCCATGGTCCCCCGCGACGTACCCGACGCCATCTCAGACCTCTACAGGCTCTACGTCATACTCAGGAACTCCTCGAAGCCCATAGTCACCGGCGCCTTCACCAAGATGGGCCTCACCGACATGAAGGACATGCTGGACGCCGTCGCCGGCGGCGGGCTCTCCGATGAGCCCCGCGCCATATTCGACTGCTGCCCCAGCAGCCCCCTCATGTGGAGCGACGTCACCTGCCAGAACCTCCTGGACTGCGCCGAGCACGGCATACCCGCCGAGATAATACCGGCGCCCCAGATGGGGGCCACCAGCCCCGTCACCATAGCCGGCACCGTGGTGGAGGCCAACGCCGAGTTCCTAAGCGGCGCCGTCATAAGCCAGCTGGCCGTGCCCGGCGCCCCCCTGGTCTACGGGGGCTCCCCCAGCGCCTTCGACATGAGGCACTGCACGGCCCGCCTCGGAGCCGTCGAGGCCGTCATGGCGGCCTGCGCCTTCGCCGAGATGGGTAAACGCTACGGGGTCCCCACCCACGGCTACCTGGGCCTCAGCGACTCCAAGGCGGTGGACGCCCAGAGCAGCTACGAGTCCGGGATGGGCATCCTCCTCGCCGCCATGGCCCGCGTCAACGTCGTCTCGGGCCCCGGGATGCAGGCCAGCGAGAACTGCCAGAGCCTGGAGAAGCTGGTGATAGACGACGAGCTCTGCGGCGCAGCCTACAGGCTCATAGACGGGATACGGGTGGACGAGGAGACCCTCGCCGCCGATGTCATCAGCAGGGTGGGCCCCGGGGGCCACTTCCTCGCCGAGAGACACACCAGAGACCACCACATGAAGGAGAGGCACATGCCCAGCCCCGTAATCGACAGGCTCTCACCCGACGCTTGGACCAAAGCAGGCTCGAAGGACGCCACGCGGCGAGCCAAAGAGATAGCCGACGAGACGCTGCGGACGCATAGACCCAAACCACTGCCCAAGGGCTCCGAGGATAGACTCGAGACAGTCTTCAAGGCGATATTGAAGAGACACGGCATCAAACCCGACCAGCTACCGAAAATATAACCAGAAAATATACAACGAACCCACAAGGGGCGGTGAAATACCCCTTTTTATCTGTTTTTATGTGCTAGGTAGGAGTAGAACGTGACCCATTTGTTGGGTTCGCCTCTCTTCCCGATCTTCCAGATGGACTGGCTCGGGGTCCAATCTAAGACGTATCTGCCCTCGCTGTCACGTTTACCATCAAGGACACCCCAAGCCCGGTCCAGCCTCCCGTCGCTTCCATGGCCCATCCTGCCGAGAGAAAGCAGGGTCTCATACACGTTTGCCCTCCACGTTATCGGGAAGGAGACGCTGTTCATGTCCCTGTTCACCAGCTCATCGAGGTTGTTGGTCCTGTAAATCCCATCCCGGTTCAAGAAATAACCTACTAGCCGCTCTACCCTCTCATGTCTCCAGGTCTTCGGGTGATGGGAGAAGGCCAGCAGCATCTTCACGCTTCCCCGGATGCAGCTCTTCACCGGCCTGGTCTTGTACTTCCCCTCGTGCATGTCGCATAGGTACCCGCCGTCCGGTCTTTCGGTGTCAAGCATCAGGTTGATGCTTTTCTCGACTCTCTCGTCGTCTCCGTACCCGAGCATGGTGAAGGTCCTTATGTTGTACCCGGTGAGGCAGGAGAAGTGGCGAAGGAAGTCGCCGTCGCTCTTCTGGAGACCGAGGTATCTCTCCGCGGCCTTGGATACCCTTGGATCGGTTCTGTCCATGCCAAGCTCCGCGAGATACGAGAGACAGTAGTGAGTCGTGCGATAGTCGCCGTACTCCACCCCATCCCCGATCACCTCGTTCGTTCCCCTCTTTTTGTGAAGCCAGTACCCGTCTGGATGCATCTTACTGAACAGTTTCTTCACAGGCTCTGATTCGGGGATCTCTTTTTTGCATTCAACGACCTCGGCGTCATCGTGTGGTCTATCGAGTAACTCAACCAGTGTGCGATACCTTACTGAGGGGTCCTCTGGATCCAGCAACCAGTCTCTGACCGCCTGATTCATCACAAACAAAATGCAGTGTCGTACCTATAAAACAGAGGCACTTTCTTTCATGTGAAATATTGGTGTGTCTTGCACATTGCGTCCTTCAGCCATTCCGCTTGAAACTGTGCACCCCACTTCTTTTCCCGACGTGGGCGAAAAGCCCGCATCTTGTAACTTGCCTCGGCGACCATAGCGGGAGACCCGTCCACACCGCCATCGATCCGCCCGGCCTTAGCAGGCGATGCATCTCGGGCAGAAGCTCGTTCAAAGGTAGCACCGGGGCTGGGATGACGCCGAACAGCAGTATCAGATCATATCTTTCATCCGGTAGTCCGGTGTCGAGCGCGTTGGTCCTTGTCAGCATGACGTTTCCGAGAGAGGAATCCCTGATCTTTTGCGCGGTCTTCTCGACGGCAAGGGGGTGGATGTCGAAGGCGTGAACACGGCCCTCTTCCCCCACCATCTCCGCCGCCGGTATGGTGAAGTAACCCGTGCCACACCCCACCTCCAGGACCTCTAGCCCCGGTTGGACTCCCGCCGCTTCCAAGGTCTTCACAGGATCGTTGAACCGTCTCCTGACGGGGCTGTCAAGCAGATGCAGCATGTGTTTGAAAGCGAAGCCGACTATCGGGGAATCCTCGAACTTGCTTCTCCTCTTCCCCGATGGGCCTCCACCGAATACTTGCTCATGTCTATCAGTTTCACGCGACATTTACACTCCTACAGAACGCCCGCCGGGGAGTTATAAATCAGGTAGAGGGTTTTTAGTTACCTGGTGTAGGAGAATACACTAGCGGAGGCGTAGGCTTGCACATCGAAGACGATGTCTTCTCGGAACTCGTTGACCTGTTGCCTGTCATCCAGGAGACCGCATTGGGGTGCCTGGAGAAGGAGCTCGACTCGTTCAAGCATGACGGCTCCCGGATGCTAATGGAGCGGGAGGGCATACAACGGTTTTTCCGGTTTCTCCAGAGGAAGTGGGCCCTCGACATAATCTACGTGCTCCTGATCCGAGGCCAGCTCCACTTCAACGAGATGAGACGAGTCCTCGAAGGCGTAAGCTCTAGGACTCTCACGGACAGGCTGTCAGAGCTTGAGGGGAGAGGCATGGTCGCCAGGACAGTTCACGGAGATAAGCCCGTCAAAGTCATGTACTCTTTAACGGATTTTGGGAGAGGCCTCGCAGCCTTGTTTGTACCCGTGTTGTTTTATGGGTTAAGCTACGAGACAACTTAACCAACTTGCATGTATGCGGCATCGATTGGTTCGGCTCTCATGCATTACTCTACAGCGAGTCTGATGACTTTATATGCCTTCGATGGGTCTCGTAGCTCGGGCAAACTTACCCCTACACCATAACAAGTTACCACACGCTCCAGAGTCAACCTAAGCCACACGCTGTCCAATTCATAGTTCTCTGGCAGATCGATATTCAATACCCGCGTATACATGCCATATGCCTCACGATCGCCAATACTCAGAATCTCTGCTGTAGCCCTGAAACTAATCGAGGCTGGAGGTGCAACACCTATCAATTTATGCAGTAAGTTCTTGTAGAAGGGAATAGTCACAGCGACTCTTTGATTTGAGGATATGTTACGGGTTTTCTGAGTGTTTTTACCTGTTAAGATATAGATGAGGTTACCGTCGCTAGCATATACGACTACACTGCTTTGAGGCGCACCTTTTGGGCAGTTCGTAGATAAAGTTAGCCAACGGTTCTTCTTGATGATGTCCCTTACTTCTCTTTCAAGGACGCTTTGATGACCCATGGTTACAATTACGGGAAGTGAGGATTAAGTTATGGCCCCAAACCCAAACCTAAACCCAAATACATGCCATAAATATGTAGAATATTGGTAAAGAGGCGTTATTATACTAATGAGAATAGGTAAAAATGCGCGTGCCCTTTCAGTTGCCGTCTGCATCCACACTAATTATCACTCATTTTTCTGAATATGAGGAGGATAACGATAGAGACGAGAGGGAAGACGCTGCACACCAAGAACGCGGAACGGACCCCCAGGGAATCGATTAGATACCCTATCAAGGGAGCAGAGAAAACCTGGCCAAGCGCCAATCCCGTGTATGAGAAGCCGATACCCTGAGGATGCTCCGCCGCGGTTATGCTGGACAGGGCGTGCTGAGCCGGCACCCCGAGGTACCTAGCCACACCATAAAGGACGAGAATCAACAACAACGCCGCAGACGCGAACCTGCCCATAGCCAAGAGAACCATGATAAAAGCCAACCCTAGATTAGCACAGATCATGATCAATGATTTATCGTACTTATCCGACAAGGCGCCTCCCAGAAGCGATGCCACGCTGCCGACTGCAAGCATGACACCGGTCAACAAACCAGCCCAAACCACATCTTCACCATAGGCCTCGGTGAGAAACAAGGGAATAAAGTTTTGAACGTTCCCAAGGGACAGGATGGAGATGCTGAGAACAAGGATGAACAGCGGAAGAGTGAAACGAAAATCAACGCTCTCCGATGAAACCGGATTACTGGAAACAGAAACGGGTTGCTGAACTTTTACCGTGTTCTCGTTCACGAATCTCCAGAACAAGAATATGATGCAGAGTCCCACAACTGGGATTACCTGAAGGGTGCGACGCCAGCCAAGCACCGACGCGAGCGCCGCGATCACCATCGTTCCAACGGCGGAACCGATGAAACCACCAACCTGGTGATACGCGATGTACTTGGCTTTGTTGGAAGCCGACGCCCTCTGGGTCACCATCGCGTAGGTGGCGGGATGAAAGACGACTTGGCTGAGGGCGAAGAGCGCGGATATCAGCAGGAGAAACTCGAAGACCGGGGCAAGGCTGTACAAATAGACGGCCGCGCTACAGCAGAGCATGCTGAGCACGGCAAGGCGTTTTCCTCCAAGCCGCTCTACCAGGTAGCCTGCAGGACCCTGAAAAATGCTGATGACGCCGGTCACGGATCCCAGGAGACCGATCTGTAAGGTAGAGACGTTGAACTCCGCTCTCAGCAGCAGATAGAGCGGCGGCAACGCGTATAGATAGACGTGCTGCAAACTATGGAGCAAGGCAAGCCAGCCCACCTCGATTCTATTTCTATCCATATCGTCCCCTCCAGTCTGAGGTTAGGGACCTCCTCGAAGTTAGCTGGTTCTCGCTTATGAGACTTGCTTATGATTCGGATATACGCGATTCTCGGAGAGACAACTCAAGCACCCAGATTACTATCCGAACAAACGAACACACTCCTCCCCCCGGATCGCCCCTCATAGCCGGCCGCGTCAGCTAAACGTTATTATCTATGTCCCCGTTTGAATCATCAGTGACCCCATTGAGCGGATTAGTCATAGTGAGAGACGTCATGGCGAAGAACGTCAAGACCGTGAAGACCGACGACACCGTCCACGCCGCGGTGCAGAAGATGAACAAGTTCGACATAGGCAGCGTCATCGTCACAGCGGGCGGACGCCCTGTCGGCATAATAACCGATACCAACATCCTCAGGCGCATAGTCGGGCCTCGCATGGACCCGGCCACCGTCTGGGCCAAGGACATAATGACGGCGCCCCTAATCACCATCGACCCCAACGCCGACCTCGCCGAGGCCGCCAAGATCATGGCACGGAACAACGTCAACAGGCTCCCCGTCATGGACGGCGACAACCTGGTCGGCCTCCTCAGCAGCACCGACATCGTCAAGGCCAACCCCACCCAGCTAGCCATCCTCGAGGAGCTCCTCAGGGTGAGCTAGTGCCCCTCATGGAGACCATCCGCGGCAGGAGAAGCATCCGCGGCTACAGGCCCGACCCCGTACCCGAGGAGAAGCTGGATTACATCCTTGAGGCAGCCCGCCTCGCACCCAGCTGGAAGAACCAGCAATGCTGGCGGTTCATCGTGGTCACGGAAGAAGAGAAGCGCAGAGCCATCACCCAGAGGGAGTGGACCGCCGAGGCCCCCGTCGTGATAGTCGGCTGCGCCCGCCCCGGGCTGAGCGGCGGCAACGCCGGCCAGCAGTACTACATGCTCGACATGGGCATAGCCATGGAGCACATGGTCCTAGCCGCAGCCGAGCAGGGGCTGGGCACCTGCTGGATAGGAGGCCAGTTCGACGAGGACACGGTCAAGGCTGAGCTCGGCGTCCCCGAGGAAGTGCGTGTCGTCGCCCTCCTACCGCTGGGATACCCCGCCGAGGCCCCCGACGCCAAGGAAAGGAAAACCATGGACGAGCTCGTCGGCCACGAAGAGTGGTAGAAACATCCTGTTCGAAGCATCCTAACCCTTATCCATCTTCTCGCTCAGCAAGTCCCTCATGCGCCTCTGCTCGAGCGCCTGCCGACTCTCCCTCAGCAGCCTCTCCCTAGCCCTCACCGCCTCGATGAGCCTATCCACCTCGTGCAAGTCTACGGGATCCTCCGTTTCCGAGAGCTGCCTCATCCGCACCAGAATCACGCAGTCGCTGTGACCCTTCCTCCCACACGGGTCAACTGTTACATCCATAAAAAGGAAAGAGGACTAACGAGGATATATCGTTAACTGGTGCGACAAACCCTTCAGAGACCGGGCACGTAAAAGCCGGTGCCGCCCCTCCCCCTTATGTAGAGCGCGAATACAAACACGATCAATAGGGCTACGAACATAACCGCTCCCTCTAACAGCTCCCCCGCGTCGGAGAGATCCTTATCGATGAACACCGACGCCAACAGGAGCAGCACCCCGAGCAGGTAGTACAGCTTGTCTCTCCCAGTCACGCCGCACAATGTTTAGATTCAACAGATAAAAACGTGGTGAAAGCTTCGAGGGGAACGGCATACGACGAACCGTCTATATGCAAGCGTACCGCGTGTCCCGTTATTCTGCTTTGTTATCTCCTCGATACGTGCCTGCACGCAGCAGCCTCCGCGGATGCCTCATGGTATTCGACACTCAAGTCCTTTATAGGCGAGTAGAGTTGATCAAGCCTGATGTCGGACAGCGTCGGCGTGAGGCTGAGCAACGTCTCCAAGACCTACGGGGACGTTAGGGCCGTCAGCGGCCTGAGCCTGGAGATCGAAAGCGGCCAAGTCTACGGGCTGCTAGGGCCAAACGGCTCTGGGAAGACCACGGTTCTCAAGATGATCATGGGACTCGCGAAGCCGGACACGGGCGAGATAACCGTGGACGGCCTCACCCTCCGAGACGACCCCAGGAACTACAAGCGGGGACTCGGCTACGTCTCGGACCCGCCCATGATCTACGAGTACCTCACGGGCCTCGAGTACCTGGACTTCGTAGGCAGGGTGTACGGCTTGGATGACGCCGCCAAGGAGAGGCGCATCCGGGAGTTCCTGAAGGCCTTCGAGCTGGAGGGCAGGGAGAACGACATGGTCAACGGGTACAGCCATGGCATGAAGCAGAAGGTGGCCATCATAGGCGCCGTCCTCCACAGGCCGAGGGTGCTGGTCATGGACGAGCCCCTGGGCGGCCTGGACCCCAAGTCTGCGAGGATAGTGAAGGACCTGCTGGGGAGGCTGGCCCGCGAGGGGTCCACCATAGTCCTGAGCACCCACGCCCTGGAGATAGCGGACGCCCTCTGCGACAGGCTCTGCGTCATCCACAGGGGCGCGAAGATCGCCGAGGAGACGCCCGCCGAGATACACAGCCTCGCCTCCAACCCGGGCTCATCCCTGGAAGACGTGTTCCTGGAGCTAACCGAGGTCAGCGGCATAGACGATATAGTGGACGCCCTCGCGAAGTGACAGGCATGGACCTCGAAGTCGCCTTTGGGCTGGCGCGGGTGCTCATAGTGTCGGATGCGAGGGTCAAGTCCAAGACGGGGAAGCCCAGCTCCCCGGGCTACTCCAGCCTCCTTTTCTCCGCCGCCGCGTTCATAGCCTCCGCCGTGGTGATAGTGGTCATGCTCGGCGGCGAAGGCGCGGGCCTCGAGGAGCTGCTGCCCCGGTTCCTGGTGTTCCTGCCCTCCTTCATGGCCTTCAGCAACATACTGTACGGCTACATGAGTGAGTTCGGCCAGGCCGAGTCCACAGCCTCGGTCGACATGGTGAACTGGCTGCCCATCGGAGCCACGGAGCACGTGGCGGCGTCGAGCCTCGCCAACCTCTACTCCTCCCTGCCGTTGGCCGCCATCATGTATGGGGCCGCCCTCGGCCTCGCCTACGTGATGAGGGACCCCGGCCTCTGGCTGGTGTCTTTCGCCATGGGCGTCGTCGGAGCCGCCCTGGGCACCTTCTTCATGGAGTCGGTGAGGGCGTTCATGAACAGGGGCGGCCGCCGCCACGGCGGGGCGGGCGTCGGCAACTTCGTGAGGCAGCTGGGGCGCCTCCTGCTCTTCGTCGTGTTCTCCATGATGTTCAACATAGTCTACCTGCTGAGGATACTCCAGTGGTTCTCGGTGACCCTTGAGCAGGTCTGGTTCATCCCGCTGCTCTGGCCCTCCATGGCGCTCAAAGCGTACATCTCCTGGGAGCCGGCCGCCCTCGCCCTCTACATGGCGTCCAGCGCCGCTTTCACCACCGCGGTGTTCGGGGCGGCCGTCAGCCTCAAAGCAAGATACTGGGTGCCCGAGGCGCCGTCCCACGCATCGGGGGCCACCCCAGGCGGCGCCTCGAGGAGTCCGTTGAGGGGCGGCGGCCGCATCTGGGTGTTCGTCCAGAAAGACGTGAGGTCGCTGATCCGACGCAGGGAGATGATGCGGATTCTGGCGGTGCCCATGATGATGATCGTCATGGCGATACTCAACGCGGGGCCCGCCTTCCTGAGCGGGGACATGGGCGTCGAGGAGGGCGTGGGGTTCGTCACGCAGATGGGCATCGCCGCGGCGTTCTTCGCGTTCTATCTCGGCCTAGTCTCCTTCGGCCAGGAGGGCTCGAACTTCGGCGGGCTCGTGGCGTCGCCTGTCTCTTCGACGTTTCTGGTCAAGGCCAAGTGGGTTTTCGCGGCCTTTGTTTCGGCGCCGACCGCCCTGGTGTCGCTGGCTGCTTACTGGTTTGTCTCGAGCCCAGGTGCGTCGGAGATGGTGCTGGTGTCCACGCTCGTATTCGCGGTTCTCATGGAAGTCGGAATACTGGGGGTCTTGCTGGGGATAATGTTCGTGGACTTCACGGAGGTCCCTCGTGCCCGGTTCGTCTCGGGCGCAGGCATCCTGGTGGGGTTCGTCCTACTGGTAATCTGCGTCGCTGCCACCATCGCACCCTACGGCCTGTCCATGGCTTGGGGTCGGGCTTCAGTGGGAGCCGGGGTCGCCGGCTCACTACTTGTGGCCGCTATCTTCACGGCGGCATCGTATAGGCTCGCCGTCTCTTCTACCAAGGCCCTCATGGAGGATGACTATTGACGTCTTCTGCCTAGAGCAGCGAAGCAGGGACAGTCTACGGCACTCTTCAGCGATCCATCTTTAAGCAAGCCTATGGCGTCTTCGGTGATTCGGCTTGGACCGCGTCGATATAGTGGTGATCGGAGCCTGTATCCGACATGGCGGGCATCCGTCAAGCTCCAGGCCCCGGCGGCCCGGTGAGGGACTTCGTGATAAGGCGCGAGGATGATCGGGGCTACCCGGTTTAGTCAACCTCGTGGGCATAGAGTCGCCCGGCCTCACATGCGTCTCGGCCACCGCCGAGATGGTCGCCGGCATGGTGGACTAGATACTGGGGTGGGCTCAGGCTTTCCCGACGGCCCTGAGTCCCGTGAGATAGTTTGCGTGTATCGCCCTAGCAGCCTCGACCACGTCGGCCTGCTCCTCAGGGGGGAGCCTGTCCCAGATGTTGGGGCCCAGCTCCAGCCCCACGCGTGTGGGCACGCCGACGTTCACCTCTTCGGGCATCCCTGGCAGCCTCAGCGGCTGGGAGACGCTGTAGGTCTCGCCTCTGTCCTGGAGGATTGACCTGACGATGTCCCTGAACCCCGCGGCTGGGCCCACCTCGGTGCCGCCGATGATGTCCACCACCTTCTTGGAAACGCCCCTAACGTACCCCACGACCTCATCACGGTCGAGGGTCTTCTCCGTCTCCGATAGGTAGTCATTCAATGCCTTGCCCGATATTCTGACGGTGGACCAGAGGGGGTGCGCCGCTGAACCGTGCTCGCCTCCGATGTAGCCCTCGACGCTGGAGACCGGGACCCCGAGGGCCCTCGAGAGCTTGGCTCTGAACCGGAGGGTGTCGGGGTGGTCGCCGGTCCCTATGACGTACTCGGCCCCCGAGACCCGCTTGAAGAGGGTCGCCATGGCGTCCACGGGGTTGGTGACTATCACCCACCTGGCGTCCGGGTTGTTGGGTGGCATGACCTCCGCTACGTGGTTTATTATCTCGGCGTTCGCCGCCACCAGGTCTCTCCGGTCCATCTGGACGCCCGGGATGCGGGGCTTGCCGGGGCAGACCACGACTAGGTCCGCTCCCTCGACGCCCTCGTCACTCTCGTACGTGTTGATCTTCACGTCGTACTTGAGGCTGGCCGCGACGTGGCTCAGCTCCTCGCCGAACGCCCACGCCAGCCCCGGCTTTATGTCTACAACCGAGAACTCGTCCGCAAGCATCTCGTTGAAGAGGGTGTACGCCGTCGGACGGCCTATCCGCCCGTTTCCTACTACCGCAATGTGGACTCCCATGGAATCAACTCAAAAGCCGTCTCACTCATAAGATTTCCTCCTAATCGAGCTTCAGTCTACCCAACATCAAAAGCATTGAGCACGGCAACCCGCTTTAGATCTCATTTTCATATCGTTGATTGAAGTGTAGTAGAGAATGTTAGGATTTCTTATTATCACCTTCGTGCGCATTAATGTTTGAGGGAACGATAGTGTACGAGTACAAGTTCGTCAAAGTAGATCTGGGTGGGTTGATGACGAGGAAGCCGAGAGAAGACTACCATAGATTGGTGGAACAACACGCGGAGCAGGGATGGAGGCTGGTTCAGGTATTCGCTCCATCGATATCCGTGGGGGCGGGCGGAGCGCCCAACTACTTCGAGCTGATCTTCGAGAAAGAGACCAAATAAGAGTCATATGCGCCTTTCATGTGGTCTGGCGACGGCATCCGTTACAGGGATCGCCGTAGAGGGGCATGTGCGGCACGCGTTGCCACAAGGCACCTCGCCCGCCCTCCTCACTCGCTTATCTCCTCTGGTTTGTTCTACAATTTATTGTAGACCCTCACCGTTTCTCACTGCAAAAATATTATATTTTAATAAAAAGTTACCATCTCGACGGGATTTGCCCAGTTCAGACAAGAATAAAGACGAGATCATCAGAGTTCTCCACGACTCCTTCGGGTGGGCCCTAACCAAAGACCGACCGCTCTTTGAAAGCATCTTCGCGAAGGACGACGACTTCTTCACGTATTTCCCGGACTCGAGCACCGTCATAGGTTGGAGCGAGTTCGAGAAATACCTGGATGGCTGGATGGATCCCCGGAACAAGGCCAAGGGATACGAAATCAGAGACCTGAGGATAGTGATCTCAGAGGCGGGGGACACGGCTTGGTTCTCGGCCATAGTGGACGACGAGGGAGAGTTCGACGGGAAGCCTTGGGGCGCGAAAGACATCCGATGGACTGGGGTCCTGGAGAGACGCGGCGGAAGCTGGAAGATATGTCAGCAGCACATGTCAGAGGGCAGACGATGAGGGCTCAGAATGAATAACGTAGATGCATCCGCGGGCTGAATCATCGTCTCGATTACGAGGGGTCGTTTGACAGGAATTCTTGTCACGTTTAAACAGTCAAGAAGGGTTAAAAGCCTGTGATTTTAGCCGTATGTGAATAAAATGCAGCGGAAAAACGTCGAAGACGCGGTGATGAGGGTGCTGGGCCACTCCGAGAGAAGGATGATCCTGCGCATCCTGGAGAACGTGCCTGAGGGGGTGAAGTACAGCGGCATCCTCGGTGAGACCGGGTTGACCACAAGCAAGCTAAACTACCAGCTGAAGGAGATGGCGGGGTTCATCGAGAAGGACGGAGAAGGGCTATACTGTCTGACATCGTTGGGGTTTAAAGCTGTCGGCGTTCTCGACCACATGAGCGAAGACCTGGACGCGGAGGCCGTCGAGCTCGTACCGGTTCTGGAGAACCAGCGGAGGAGCTTCATCAAGAAGGAACTCAACAACGTGTTCTACGTGCTCATGGCCCTGTTCGGCGTCGGCTCCATGGTGTTGACTTACTTCTATTTCGCGGAGCCAGGCAGCGGGATAACGCCGACGATGCTCGCTTTATCCTACGTCGTGTTAGGCGGAATAGTGTATGCCTTCGACCAGGCTAGGAGGAGCAGCCCCAGGTACATGCTGGGGCTCGTAGACTGGCTCGACTAGAAGTTCTTCAACGGAGACGGCGAAGGCAGGTTCAGGGGCAGGAAGGCGTTCGTGTTGACGGCGTTGGGCCTGATAATTGGCGCGTTGCTCGGGAAAGCCGGCCTGGGGCTGATCTTAGGGCTGTTCCTCGGCGCAGCCATGGAGATAGGGTGAGCCAAGGCTCCTCAATCCCCAAGCGTGAGATAGATCACCGCCGACGCGGCGAGGGTCACCCCGGCCACCGACATGAAGGTGAACCCGTACCCGTAGCCGTCTATGAGGGCGCCGACCATGGTGGTGGAGACCGCTCCCACCGTGTTACCGATCATGGTCACCGCGCCCAGTCCCGTCGCCTTCAGCCTCGAAGGGAGGGATGCCGCCGTCGAGGCGTAGATTATGGGGGAGAACGAGTAGACCGTGAGCCCTAGGGCCACCAGGTTGACGGCCAAGTACGAGCCGCCGGGGAGGGCCGCGAACGAGGCCAGAAACACGGCGCTCAACGCCGTCGCCCCGCATATGGACAGCCGCCTACCAGCCCTCTCCGCGACGAAGCCGCTGGAGACCTTGGCCAGTATGCCGGCCAGCGGCAGAGCCGCCGCGAGGACCCCCGCCGAGGCGACGGTCATCCCCCTGTACTCCACGAGGAACAACGGTGTGAAGGTGAACGCGGCCCTGAGCACGAGGTTGTAGACGCCGTGGGCCACCGCGAAGGGTAGCAGGACCCGCCAGTAGCCCCAGACGCCGCCCCCATGGGCTTCCCCTTCACCGGGTTTCCTGGGCTCGTCCCTCATCAGCAGCAGCGTGGCCGCGGCCAGCGCGAACGCGGGTAGGCTCAGGACCAGGAACGCGGCCCTCCAGCTCCAAGCCGACATTATGGAGACAGTCAACGGGTAGGCAAGCGTGTTGCCCACGTTGGGCCCCGACTCGTTGAAGCCTATGGCCCTGCCCTGCCTGTCGCCGAACCTGTCGGAGAGCAGCGCGTTGGCCACTGGGAGGTGGACGCCCTGGAACAGCCCCACGAGGAGCCGGAGCGCGAAGATGTCGGTGAAGCCCCTCGCCCAAATGGTCGCCGCCGAGGCTGCGCCGTACCCCACCATGCTGGCGGCGAGCAGCCGCCTCGCCCCAAGCCTCTCGCTGAGGCTCCCAGCCGGCATCTTGGCGGCTATGTAGCCTATGAGGTACGCAGTCTCTAGGAGCCCCGCCTCGGCGTGGGAGAGACCCAGCTCGGTGGACAGCACCGGCAGCAGCGGGGGCACCACGCTCTTCACCAGGTATATGCATATCCAGCCCAGCCAGGTGATGAGGAGCACCGTGTACGGGTACCCCCACCAGTCCGGACGCAGCCCCATGAAGCCTTGATATGGGATGGACAATAGTTATGGTCTTCGGTCCTCGATGACGTTAAGAGCCTCCACAGTGAATTTGGTTCAATGGATAGGAGAGCCACCCTGAGCGCCCTCGCGGCCATACTCATATGGAGCAGCCTCGCCATACTGGGCTCAAGGCTCACCGCCATGCCCTCCCTGCTCCAAGTCGGCGCCGCCCTGCTCGTCAGCGGCCTCCTCAGCGCCCTCCGGTACAGGGAGTGGAGGCTCCCCGCGGGGACGTGGCTCGTGGGGGTGGGCGGCATATTCGGGTACCACTTCCTCATATTCACGTCGTTCAAGCACGCCCCGGTGGTGGAGGCGAACCTGCTCAACTACCTGTGGCCGCTGCTCATAGTGGCCCTGTCCCCCGTGGTGCTTCCCGGGCACCCGCTCAGGCCGCACCACGTCTTGGGTGCCTTGACGGGTTTCATAGGCGCCGGCTTGATAATTACCGGTGGGAGGTTCAGTCCCCACCTGGCCCATCTACCCGGATACGTGATGGCGGCTGGGGCGGCGCTCTCATGGGCCCTGTACTCGCTGCTCACAAAACGTGTTCCACGGTTCCCCACCTCGGCAGTTGGAGGCTTCTGTCTAGTCTCAGGCGTGATGTCCACCACTCTGTACTTGGCCGGCACGATCGGCTCCAATCTCTACACGCCCACCACCCAGGAGTGGCTCTATATCCTGCTCCTCGGGCTAGGACCGATGGGTGCCTCGTTCTTCCTCTGGGACAGGGCGCTTAAGGACGGCGACCCCCGCATAGTGGGCGCCCTGAGCTATCTGACGCCCATGCTTTCGACCCTCTGGCTGGTGCTGCTCGGCGGCGAGACCCTCACACCCGTCTCAGGGGTGGCCATGCTGCTGCTCGTCGCTGGGTCGCTGATGGGCAGCCTAGACCTGCTTAGAGGCGGGTGAAAAAAGCTGGTCAGCAGCTTTCCACGAGCTCTCTGACCCTGCGCTTGGCGTCCTTCATGATGTCCTTGCCGTGGGTGTAGATGAACGCGTCGAACTCGTAGTCCAGCAGCCTCCTCATCTCCCGGGTCGCCTGCTCCACGTCCAGGCAGTAACGCTCGGGCGGCGGCATCAGGTTGCCCTCGGGGTCGCCGAAGATGGTGTCCCCGCCGATGATCGCCCTATGCTTCCTCAGGTAGTAGCTGCAGTTCCCCTCCGAGTGTCCCGGCACGTGGATGACCTGGACGCCGCCGCATACCGGGACCACCTCATGGTCCTCGAGCTCCTCGACGTCGACGCCGGTGGCTTCCTTTATGAGGGGCGCCTCCAGCTTCTGCGACTTCACCGGGGCGCCGGTGAGCTCCACCAGCCTGGGCAGGTTGTTTATGTGGTCCCCGTGCTTGTGGGTGATGAGTATGAGCTTCACGTCCCCCCAGCTTTTACCGATGCCCTTGAGCTCTGTCTCCAGGTTCCCCACATGTGCCTCGGTCATGCCGCCGTCTATGAGCACCACGCCTTCGCCGCAGTCCAGTATCCAGGACTCCATGGAGTGGTCCCCCGCCTCGCTGTGGTCCACGCTGTAGACCCCTTCAAGTATCTCTACCAACTAAACACCGGGAATCAATAGCCTGCTGCGTTTAAAACTCTCTCCACAGGGGGAGCAGCCGGGAACCGGTGCTGGAGCGACACGGTGTAGCATGTAAAAAAGATAAATGTCCACACGAGAAGTGAGACAGATGATGGAAGGAGAATCCTACTCCGAATTAAGGCGGCACATCGAGAAGATAAGGGTGATCGACACTCATGAGCACTTGCCACCCGAGAGGGAGCGGGTGAACGAGGAGGTCGACGTGCTGGCCACCTTCTACCAGTACTACGCCTCCGCGGACCTCATCTCTGCAGGGATGCCTGAGGAGGAGTTCGTGAAGATCTGGGACACGTCCAGGAGCCTCGGCGAGAGGTGGGAGATATTCGAGCCCTGGTGGGAGAGGACGAGGAACACCGGCTACGCCAGAGCATTGGAGATCGCCGTCAGGGGCCTCTACGGCGTCGACGGCATCTCCAGAGAAACCTACGAGGCCCTCTCGAAGAAGATGCTGAAGAGGAACCATGAGGGGCTCTACGCGTGGGTGCTCAAGGAGAAGTCCGGGATCGACGTCTCCATACTGGACACGGGCGTCTACGACGTCGACGGGAGCCTCTTCGCCCCCGTGCTGGAGTTCAACGAGGTGCTCAGGGCCAGGGACCGGACCGCAGTCGAGGCCCTGGGACGGTCCATGGGCGGACCCATACACACCCTGAATGACCTGTGCAACGCGGTGAAGGCGAGGTTCGACCGCCTTCAAGACAGCGTCGTGGGAGTGAAAATACCCACGGCCTACAACCGACCCCTCCTGTTCGAGAAGACCGCGTTCTCCGAGGCCGAGGAGGCGTTCAACGAGATATACCGGATGAGGCTGTTCAAACGCTTGGAGGTACCGCCCAAGGGCGACAAACGGGTGCCGGCCGACGTCGGCGCCGAGAAGCTTCTGCCCCTCCAGGACTACCTGGTCCACCTCATAGTCCAGGAGGCCGAGAAAAGGAGGCTGCCCATACAGATCCACACGGGCCTCCAGGAAGGCAACGAGAACATAGTCACCCACTCCAAGCCGACTCACCTGATCAACCTCTTCATGGAGTACAGCGACGCCCGGTTCGACATCTTCCATGGCGGCTGGCCCTACTC
>CAZGZR010000049.1:0-18663 GCA_964529745.1 uncultured Candidatus Bathyarchaeia archaeon | reverse complement strand
ATCATATATTCATCCATTTCAGTGCACCCAGAGAGGCACTCCGGATAACATGTCTGAGGTTGAGTTGAGAGACGTACTGGATCTCATAATATCGATGCTGAAGAAGCACGAGAAAAGACTGGACGCCATCACAAGTCAAGTCATAGCCTTAAACAAGGCAATGGAGACGGAACGTGAACCCATACACGATAAACTAGACATAACAGGCGAGGACGCCCCCCACGAGATGAAGAGCGTCCTCGTCGTCGACGACGACCCCAACATAGTGAAGACCTACAAGCTGGTCCTTGAGAGCGTCGGCTACAGAGTTGACACGGCCAGGAACGGCGTGGAGGCAATCTTCAAGTCCAAGAAGGTCCACCACGACCTCATCATCATTGACATGAACCTCCCCGACATGCTGGGAAACCAGCTGGCCAAACAGATAATGGAGGAGAAACCGGACATCAAGATAATAATGATCACGGGGTACAGCAGTTACGCGGAGAAGCTCGACGAGTTCAACATAGACGAGATGCTCATGAAGCCCATCCCGCCCGAGGAATTAGTGGAGATGGCGAAGAAGGCGTTAGCCACAGAAGAACAATACTGAGCGTAAAGATAGCCCCCTAACCTTCCGCACACGTGGACGAGTCATGTGAAGCGTTTTCACACAAATCAAACAGTGTGGCGATATGACTCGGAAACGTTGTCGAGGAAAAGACATATACTGAAACACAAATAGTTCACCCATGGCAGAGAAAATAACCTTAAGCATACCGGTGAGTCTCAAGGAGAAGATCGACGCGTTCCTTGAGGAGAGCGGTTCAGAATTCGGGGGCGTGGAGGAGTTTATCCTGTTCCTCTTAATAGAGTTCCTCAGGGACGAGGACGAGCCCGAGGAAGACGAGCTCCTAGAGAAACGGCTGAGAGCACTGGGATACATAGAGTAACTGAGACCGCCTTCACAGATCTATGCCAAATTTATGCGGATGCCATGGTTGTATATATGTTAAAGGTACTTCGATGATGTTTTGTAGTTAATATAATAAATGGCTAACGCTAGATGAAATACGGGGGAACAATGGATGAGTGAAAACTACGTCTGCCCGTTCTGCGGCCAGGTCAGGGAGACCAAGAAGAGGATGGACTTCCACCTACAGTATGGCCACGCGGACCTCTACCCCCTCATGAAGAGGGAGACGACCGTAGTCGACCTCGAGAGAAAGCTCGACTGTCTCCGGGAGAAGAAAACCATGCTGGAGAAAGAGATACAGATAATGCAGACCATCATCGAGAAGAAGGCCCACGAACCTGAAGAGTAGCCTCAACACGTTTCTTCATGCGCTGTGATAAAATCATGCTCCGAGGCGTACGCAGCGTCTGTTCTATGGAGCGCAGCGCCTACTGGGATTCGTGTTAATAAAATTGTAGAAAATTGTAGAAAATTGGGGTCAGGATTCTAGGAACTGCTTGTAGACGACGTACGCTATCACCAGTATGACGACGCCTGCCACCGCATAGAGGGCCCAGTTGAGGCCAGGCTCCTCCGGCGGCGCCTCCACCGTGAAGCTTCCCGAGAGGTCACCCACAGCCACAGTGTGCGTGCCCTCGTCCCCGGAGACTCCTGTGAACTCCACTGTCTCGCTGGCGCCACCTACGAGCGTCACAGTCTCTTCGTCGACCTTGGACCCGTCCACGAGGAGTTCGGCCGTGTAGCTTCCGGACTCCTCGCCCACGTTGGCGACGGAAACCGACACAGTCACCGTCTCCCCCGTCTCGATCGACGTTGGGGAGACTACAAGGTTGGATAGCACGAACTCGGCCGGCGCCGGCGGCACGGGCTCCTCAACCTTGAAGTTGCCCGTCAAGCCGTTGACGTCCACGTTGTACGTCTTAGCCGTGGTCTTCGACACAGTCCAAGTGACCGTCTCGTCTTCGCTGGCTGCGAGTGTCAACTCGGTGGATTCCTCTGTGGTGCCGTCTATCTTTAAGTTCACAGTGTAAGGTGATGTACCAGTGCCGACGTTCTCCACATCGACGCTTATGGTCACGACCTCGCCTGGCTCAACAGTATCTGGGGATATTGATAGGCCGCTGACCTCGAACTCCCCTAGGTCGGGTAGCGCGGCGACTGTCTCCTCTGAGAGGTACGGGTATAGAGTCGTCCTCTCGGCGGTGGTCATGCCGAGGTAGATAGTCTCCAAGAAGCCCTCAGAGAAGTAGCTGAAAACCTCTGCGAGCTCCTCCAGACTGCCCGCGTCGACCCAGGCGCTGACCACGTCCAGCACCTTGGTGACTTCCATGGCCTCCATGACCGTGGCCACCGTCTCCGGCGTCTCGGGCAAGTTCGTAATCTCTACGAATATGTCCACGAGGGCGTCTGTGTCGGTGTTATCAAGCGTCTCTGCTATCTTGTCGAGGATCCCCTGCGCCTTTTCCGGGTCAGTCTCGCCAAGTCTCTTCTTAACAGCCGCCTCCACGGTCTTCGCTGCCTCCGTGAGGTCGTCACCAGCCATGGCCTCCACCAAGGCTGCGCCTGACTCTGGCTCGGTTTCTAGCAGCAACGTAGCCGCTGACTCGTCATCCAGATCATTGAGTATCGATCCGAGTTCGTCGGCTAATCCATTATTGACTCCTGCTTCGAGGATGTCGGCGGCTTCCTCGGTAGTGAACTTGCCCAGTATCTTGACTGCAAAATCAGCTGAGACCTCCGTTAACAGTAGTGAGGCGTTCTTTTTGGACAAGGATAGTAGTTCCTCCGCTGCTTCGGCCGCGGACATCTCCTCCAGTTCCTCGGCTGTCGGTAGTACTACGGGTGGAGGAACATATATCCCTCCTGAAGGCACCCTTAGTTCAAAGGTTTTAGTAGATGTGCCAGATACATCACCCTTCACATATATCGTGTATGTGCCACCAGACCAGCTATCCGGTATCACCATGGTGTAACTAAACACCGAGCCGCTGAAGACTCCTTGATCCACCCAAACAGTACTACTGCCACGCCTTATTTCTAGCAAGGCCTTTGCGTCGCTAGAATAAGTTGTGACTTGGATTTCTAATGTGTCGCCACGTTCAAAACGGGTTTCAGTGGGTTTACTGAAAGTCATGGTTGCAGATACAGTGGGAAGAACTATGAGAGCGATCAATAATCCGATTAAGATCCCGTAAACGCGTATCTTCTTCATTTTATCCACCTCACGATACACTGAAAGTCACCTGCTGTTCGGTAAGGAAATTATTAGGATCAGCTAACGTGTCGCCACCGGGTAAAGTCGAACTCCAGACAATGCAGCGTGCAAGGTATGTTACTCCGCTTGTGGGGGCATTGCTTGGTATTACGAATTGTGTAATCGCCTCGTACGGTACCCCTGGCGAAAGAGTCGTAGAACTTCTGGAGTACTTAAGAGGAGTTACAGTACTCCCATCTATATAGTACACAATAAGGAATATCTCAGCGTTTGATGATTCTGAGATAACTGTATATGATGGAGAGTTGTATGCTGTAGCTTTCTCAACTGTTGCCTTTACTCTAATGACTGATCCTCGGCTGAAGGTGCTTTTTTGGGTGTCTCCTGAATCATATGTGTCTATGTCAGTTACCTTCGTTAGATAACTGTTATCCGGTGCCACCCAAGCAAGCAGCGCAATGATATAACTAGATAATGTAGCCACAGTCAGTATTGCCAGCATTGCTATTGCTATCAATCTTTTAGCATCTATAGTAAACACTATTTCTTCGTCGTTTATTGACATTGATCGTCAACATAGAGAGAAGATCTATTAGTATGTAAAGCTTTTGTCTCATGTTCAAGGGACAAACATATTGATAATTATCAATAAGTTAGTTAAATTTCTTAAACACTAAAGAGGTGAGGGCAACTGGGAGCGCGCTCAACGAGAACAGTAGATAGACGTTCTCTTCTGAGTGGATCATCGTCTCTTCCACCAAGCCGTTTACCTTTAACACATGGATCCCCGGCTCAAGGTCCCTCGCCTCAAACAAAACCTCGTTGTCGAGGATGTTTTTAGTGGCGACGAGTCTATCATCTATCCTCAGGTAAGCCCTGCTGGACGGGTCCATATACTCGAAGCAGGCTAGTATCCAGTACATTTCGCCCTCTTTTTCTTGTCTTAGTCTTTTGACCCGCGGGCTTGACGCATCAGGCTTGTACCCCACCGTGTATAGTCCCTCTCCGAGGCTGTTTTCGTCGAGGTAGGCCCAGACCCTGTCTGCCTTGGTAAATTTACCTGAGTCGTGTACCGGATGCCAGCCGCCCGCCTGCCAGCTGTACAATCTGAGACCATCGTAACTGGAGAGGGCTTCCGGTATCGCGGCCTCGACGTACACAGGATACACGAGTTTGTCGTGGTCGCAGATGAACGCGAAAGAGGTCGCGCTGTTTACCTCGGGGAGTCTATTTTCGAGGAAAATTTTGTTGAACTCGAGGAGTGACACGGTCATTGAGTCGAGGCTGGTAACCCATGTGGAGACGCCTCCGCCAAGGGATACTTCGTTTTGTTTTCCTCCTTCGATGTCCTGCTGGGACCAGCCGGTTGGCGCCGGCTGTGGCAGGATGGTTACCTCGATGTTCACGGAGTCCTCGAGCCCTTGGGGGTCGGATACGGTCAACGTGGTGGTGTACTCGCCGGCCATCTGATACGTGACCAAGGTGAGTTCTCCGGTGGAATCCGCCCCGAACTCGTGGTGCCACGTGTATGTTAGGTTTGGCGTGTTGGGGTCATAGGACCCGGTTGCGTCGAGCATCACGCTGTACCCGACTACTCCGGTGAGGCTCGTCTGTGTGTACGCTATGGGCGGGTCGTTGAACAGGTCGGAGACGTCCTCGACGAAGTTGCTGATCCTGCCTGACTCGAAGGTGAACTCCAGTATCTTCTCCCCGTCCAGGTAGACCTGGACCGTGTCTCCGTCTCTCCCCCCTTCCACATCCTCCGTGTAGGGCGTGTCAGCAGGTATCTTGAAGTATGGGTCGTATCCGAACCTGCCGTCCTTGGTGTATGTTGCTGCGTAAAGGACGCCATCGATTATGGCTTCTACGAGGAGGTAGTCTTGTACAGGTGTGTCGCCGATTGATAACACGCAGCTCACCGCGTGGGGGAGGGGCTCGGCATGGACGATGCTTGTTGAAGCTACGTTGGCTGCAACCAGAAGCAGTAGCAGCGTTTTCAGTGTCCTCGCATGGTTCAACCTAGTTCACGCCGAGTCTTGTTTTTTCTTCTGTATATCCCTAGAATAATTGTTGTAGATGGGGGGTGACTATCTACAATCGCTTGTGAGGAGAGAGGAGAGGGGATATTCCTGGGAGACTTTTATCCAGTAGGTCTCGCCTGGTTGGAGGTGGGTGATCTCGCCTAGGCCTGTGGCCGGGTCGTACATTGTGTAGCCGATGTATGGGTCGTATCTCCATATGCTCTCGATGGACGGTTGGGCGTCTGAGTGATTGTTCGCCTGAGTATATTCGGTAACGGCGTCCTGTCCTAGGGGCAGGAGGGCTAAGGCGTTTACCGGGGTCTTTTCCTGGCTTTCATGGATGGTGACGGTGTTCCAGCCTGGGCTCAACCATTGGAATGCTGTGCCGACGGTGGATGTGTTGGTAACTATCTGTATCTGCTGGGTGTTACCCGCCACGTCCATGGCGATCATTATTCCTTCGTTGAACCTGTTTGTCGTACAGCTGTACAGCCCGTCAGCACCAGGAACGGGCTGGAGCTGGGTCTCTCCTTTCACGGTGGACAGCGTAACCGCGGTTATACCTTGGTCGTCCATTATGTAGGCGGCGACGTGGATGTTATCGTTGTCCATTCTCTCCGCCTGGGCTACCTCGATCTTGGGTGGCTTATAATCCATGTGCCAGACCTTGACGAAGCCCTCCTTCACTGTGGTGAACTCCTCTCCGTCTTCGTCGAATATGGTGAGGGCTATGTCGTAGAACCCTGTCTCCGTGTAGGTGTGTGCGGGGTTCCTGTCGTTGCTCCTGTAGCCGTCGCCGAAGTCCCACTCGTAGCTAGTTATGTCGTCGTATGACTCGCTTGCCTCCCAGAACCGTACAGTCAGAGGCGCTAGCCCCTCCGAGTTGACGGCTGTGAAGTCGGCTTGGGTGCCCTCGTCCTTTATGTGTATGGTCCTCTCGGTGGATGACGTGAGGCCGTCGTTGTCCTTCACCGTGAGCTTCACCGTGTAGTCGCCCTGTGTGCCGTACTTGTGTATGGGGTTCATGTTGTTGGATGAGAAGCCGTCGCCGAAGCTCCAGGTATAGTACAGGATGACTCCGTCCTCGTCCGTAGACTTCCTGCCGCTGAAGTAGAAGTACTCTCCCTCGACGCCCGTGTCCAGGCACTCGATGACGGCGACAGGTGAACGGTGGTCGACGACCTCGGTCCATGGGTCTATGGTGAAGGTTGCCTCTACCCTGTTCCATGTCTTGACGTCTGTGAAGCGGACTGTGTACTCTCCCGGCTCCATCTCCGGGACGGTGAACCTCGCGTAGCTCGTCGCTAGCTTCAGCCTACCGGTGCTGGTCACGACGCCTTCGTCCGTCGAGATCAGTGTCTCGCCGCCGATGGTGGCGTTCCAGCGTTTCTTGGGTGTGAATCCCTCCCCCTGGATCTTCACGGTGTCGCCTGGGAGCCCATGGTCGTTGGATAGCTCCACCGTCAGAGGGGTCACCTGAAGGAAGGTCTCAGATTCTATGTTCGCCGTGTCTGAGTACGCCCTGACGGTGAACTTCCTGTCGTCGTTGCTGGCGATGACGAAAGTGGCGTCGATGCATCCCTCGTCGTCCGTTTTCACCTGAGCTATCTTGAATATGGTGGTCGGGCTTTCCTGGTCCACCAGCTCTATCGCTACCTTTTGGTTGGCGAGGTTCTGATAGTTCTTTCCTGTGAGATGTACACTGTAGGTGTCTTCGTCTCTATCGTAGGTGCATTCTATCCATGCGCGGTTGTCGACGGTGAAGGCTCTCTGGCTGACCAGGCCATCGCTGTCCATCACCTCGACCAGGTACTCCTTGTCCTCTTCAGGTACCTGGGGTATGAATACCTCGATCTGTATGTCTCCGTCAGAGTCGGCGGAGGGGTCGCTCGTAACTATCTGGCATTCTTTGCTCCATCCTTCACCGGACAGCATGACAGACGTAATCTCCTTGCCCGGCGTGAAGTCTCTGCCTTTTATCGTCAGTATGTCACCTACGTCTACCTCGGACTCGCTGAGTGTTATCCTTGGGCACAGCTTCACCTCGTTCACGAGGGAGTTGTTGAGGGAGTCGAGGGCGCAGAGATAGTAGTCACCAAAGTCAAGGGACTCGATCTCTATCTCGGCTTCCACGGTGCCTTTTGAGTTTGCGGTTAGTGGGTCAGACGTTAGGAGTGTTATCTCTGGGACATCCTGGAAGTGGTCGTAGCTGCTGGTTATCACCGTGTGCTGGGCTGGAGGGGAGCTGAACCTGGCGTGGACCTCGCCTGTGACGTAGTCGATTCTCCCCGATCCTCCGCTCGATCCTTCGAGTAAACCGCCCCCTATGTCAGTGATGGTCTCTGCTCCGTCTGTTACGCTCAGGGTTCCGGGTTTGATGGGCGTCTTAGATAGGGTGCATACATGTGTTTTCGTGGCTCCGTCTCCCGTGCTGAAGTACTCGTCTGAAACCGTCGTCGCGGGCCAGTTGTCGATGCCGGGCCCAGCGCTCTTCTCCCTCATCATGAGAACTACGCGGGTAGACTCCCCGAAGCCTGTGCCTTCCAAGCTATACCAGTGATCCCTGTATAGGTATTCTAGAAGGTTCAACTTCGGCGCTATGGTGAAGGATGTGGACGAGGTCACTGGGCAGCCCTCTTCTACGGCGATGATATAATGGGTTCCCCCGGGGATCTCGGGGGCTCTGAAGGTGACGCTGTAGTGGCCGCTCGGCTCGCTGGAGGTCGCGTTTAGGGCGCCTGCGCTGCCGTCCCACGTCTTCACCTCGTCCAAGTAGATGATCGCGGTTAGGCCGCCTCCCACGCTGTCGCCCTCCACGAACACAACGTCATCTACGTTGACTTTGCTTGGGGTGACGTGTGGTTCGCTGGGATTGGAAAACGTGTATAGATTGAAGGAAAGAAGGAGGCAGATCAACAGGATCAGGTAAATTTTATCTAGGGCTCTCTTCCTCTTGGCTGTGTTCTCGCATTGGCCGGCCAAACGTCGTTCGATTGAAGCCTTCGACGCCGGTTTTATAGTGTTAATGGAGGCGTGATATCGAATTGATCGGGTTTTCGAGTGCGTTTCGGCTGTATTATTCCTAAAAGATTAATACTGGTGTGGATAGATTCAGGGTACCCGACTAGTGTACGGTATAAAGGTGTACGAGATGGAACAGGGTAACGTGATATACATTGGCAGGAAGCCGGTTATGGCCTACTGCCTTGCCGTGATGACGGCCCTCAAGGCGGAGGACAGCGAGGTGACCCTCATGGCCAGGGGGCGGGCCATAAGCAAGGCGGTGGACGTGGCTGAGGTTGTGCGGAACCAGTTCGTCGCGGACCTATCGGTGAAGGACATCAGCATAGGGACCGAGCGGCTGGAGAACGAGGACGGTAGCCCTAGGAACATAAGCAACATATCCATACAGCTCGCCAAAGACTAGTATACTACACTTTTTTCTTTATTTTATATACTGGATTACTATTTGCGTTTTAGTCTTTAGTGAGTAGGTGCTGGGGATGGGATTTGAACCCACGCTCTTTATCCGGCATAGACGCTGGTGCCTATTCCTCTGGATCATGAGTCCAGCGCATTAGCCAAGCTATGCTACCCCAGCTCCCAACTAGATACCATGTAGCCTTTATTTAAATCATGACGATGTACCGTTTCAACCTCGAAAAGTATCTTCCTCACATGTTTCATAAGCTCCCTAAGCCCCATTGTGTCTGTGAATGGCTTGACGGAGTTCAAGATAGGTCAAATGGCTGTGGGCCCGGGGGAGAAGAAGTCAGGCTTCCTGCCCTCCCAGGGCCTCAGCATGCCCGACGGCACAGGCAACCTCTGGCACATACCCGTGGTCGTCGTTAGGGGCGTCGATGACGGCCCGGTGTTCGAGGTGGACGGCTGCATCCACGGGGAGGAGCAGGAGGGGGCCTACACGGTCCTGGAGCTGGCCGGGAGGCTGGACCCCGAGAAGATGAGGGGCACCTTCATAGGCGTCCCGGTGCTCAACGTCCCAGGGTTCCTCGCCTACGGCGGCGTCAGGGGCAGCCCCACCGACCTCATGTACGTGGACATGAACAGGCAGTTCCCCGGCGACCCAGGCTCCATGTCCCAGACCAGGAGGGCGGTCCACACCTTCTGGACGGAGATCATAAGGAAGTGCGACTACACGGTGAACCTACACGGCTGCATGAAGGAGCAGATACCGCGGGTGGTATACAGCGAGGACGTGCCCGAGACCCTGGAGATGGCTAAGGCGGTGGCCTGCACCGAGGAGTGGATCATCGCCAGCAGGTCCGAGCACACCAGGCTCAAGGAGGACACCATCAACCACGCGTGCGCCGAGGCGGGCATCCCCAACATATTCATAGAGTCGGGGTCAGGGAGCCGGGGCTACGACGCCATCAGAGCCAGCTCCAACCGCGTAGTGGAGGGCATACTGAACTGTATGAGAAGGTACGGGGTGGTGGAGGGAGACGTGAAGAGGCCGCCGAGGTGGAGGGAGACCGAGTACTACACCCACGTACGGGGCAGGGGCGCCGGCATCATACGCCCCGAGCCGTGCCTCAGGGTCGAGGCCGAGGTCAAGAAGGGAGACCTACTCTGCAGGGTCCTCGACTTCCTCGGCGAGGAGATCGACAGGGTGTGCGCGCCCCACGACGGCGTCATCCTCATGGAGCCCAACGCCGTTTCGGTGGGCCCAGAGTCAAGCATCTGTCTGCTGGCGCACCCGCCCAAGCTCTTCACCTAGCGGGCGCCCACCCTCTTTAATAACTGATTTAACGATTCTCCGGTAGATGAAAACCGTAGACAGCGTGCTACAGCTCATAGGCGACACGCCTCTCGTGAAGCTAAACAAGGTGACCTCTGGCCTGGAGGCCGAGATCTGGGTGAAGGCAGAGTACGTGAACCCCACGGGGAGCATCAAGGACAGGGTCGCCCTCCGGATGGTAGAGGACGCCGAAAGGCGCGGCCTGCTCAAGCCTGGGTACACCATCGTTGAGTCCAGCACAGGTAACACGGGCACCAGCCTCAGCTTCGTGGGCGGCCTCAAAGGCTACAGGGTCGTCATCTACGAGACCACGCCCGGGAAGATGGGCCAGGAAAAGAAACACCTGATGATGGGGTACGGCGCCGAGGTGAGGACCATATCCCCCGAGGAGTACGACGACCTGAGGAGGGGGGTGCCGGGCGCCGAGATAGAGCTGCCTGGGAGAAGAATCTGCCTGGCTCTGGAGAAGAAGAACCCCGACGTGTGGTGGGCCAGACAGTTCGCCAACCCCTCAAACGTGGAGGCCCAGAGAGACATGGGAAGGGAGATACTGGCGCAGACCGGTGGCGAGGTCGATGCCTTCGTGGCCAGCATCGGCACCGGGGGCACCCTCATGGGCGTTGCTGAGGTCCTGAAGGAGAAGAACAGGGAGACCAGGGTGGTGGGCACCATCCCCCCCGGCTCCAAGAAGGAGATGAAGCCGGGTAAGCCCTACCCGGTGAGCGAGATAGAGGGAGGGATCATAGCCGAGATGCTCATGAAGCCGGGGCTCATCGACGAGATAGTCACCATCACCGACGAGGAGGCCGTCGAGATGACCGAGAGGCTCTGGAGAGAGGAGGGGGTCTTCGCCGGCGTCTCCTCCGGCGCCAACGTGGTGGCGGCCCTCAGGCTCGCGGGGGAGCTGGACAGTGGTCAGAGGGTGGTAACGGTCATGCACGACAGCGGGGACAGGTACCTCACCACGAGGCACTACGTGACCTAGAGCCCCATACGCATTCCGTTCAGCCATCTGTTCAGTACGTGGCTCTGCCTTCGACGAGCCTGGGCTCGCTGAGAGACACGGGCTCGCCGCCCACCAGGTAGACCCTGGGCAGCAGGGGGTTCAGGTGGTTTGCCAGGCTGTAGGTCATGATGCCAGCCAGCTCAGCTAGGCTGGACGCGTCGTTCTCCCCCTCCCTGCTTATCGCCTCGACCACGTCTCCGGCCTCGCAGCCCGTGTCCGTGAGGTCCACGAGGAAGTGGTTCACCGAGACGGTGCCGAGGACGGGCCTGATCTCGCCCCGCACCTTGACCTTGCCCTTCTGGGTGAGGCCCCGGGGGTAGCCGTCGCTGTATCCTATGTGGAGGGTGCCCACCCTCATGCGTCTGGGCGCCACGAACCTGCGGCTGTAGGTGAGGGCCTCCCCCTCCTCCACCCACTTGACGTGCTCTATCCGCGCCTTGAGGCACATGGACTGCCTTAGCTCGATGCCGTGGCCCCTGTCCGTCTCCTCCGGGTAGAGGCCCAAGAGCATGAGGCCAGGCCTCACCGCGTCCAGGTACGCGTAGGGCTTGTGGAAGACGGCGTTGCTGCTGGCTATGCTCTTCTTGCCGGCGTCCACGCCTCTGGCGGCTAGCCTCTCCTCGACTTCGAGGAGCCGCTGCACCTGCAGCCTGTCCAGCTCGTCTGACTCAGAGAGCGTCGAGAATATGCCCTCGATCTTGAGGTTCGGGAGGCTGTTTATCTCCTCGATGAGGTCGGGGGCCTCGCTCCACCTGACGCCCACGCGGCCCAGCCCCGTGTCCACCTTCACCCAGAGGGACGCCGTCTCGCCGAGCCTGCCAGCGGCCTCGCTGAGCATCCTGGCCGGCTTCCTCTGGTAGATGGTCTGGCTGACGCCCAGCCTCACGACGGTCTCGAACTGCTCGGGTGTGAACAGGGGGTCGATGTTGATTATGCCCACGTCTAACCCGGCGTCCCTTATCTGGAGGGCCTCGTGGAGCTTGGCCACGAGCACGGTCTCCACCCCCTGGGTGGCCATGTACGCCACCACGGGCACGATGCCGTGGCCGTAGGCGTTGGACTTGACGCAGGGTATGACCTCCCGCCCAGTTCTCTCCCTGACCTGAGCCAGGTTGTGGCCTATGGCGTCCAGGTCCACCTCCAGCCAGGACTGGTAGCCCTTGATTCGTTCTTTTATCTCTCCCGGCGTCGGCTGCGCCGCGAAGTAACCACTCATGGGATCAGAGTCCCCCGTGGGGCTATAAAGGAGACGCCGGCGCTAGAAGAGGAAGGAAGGGGGCAGCGCGAACTTCTCAAGCTCGGTCCGGGTTATGGCCTTGATGCGCTCCAGCTCATACTCCTGGTCAGGCATCACGAATGTTATGGCGGTGCCCTCCTTGCCGGCGCGCGCGGTCCTGCCGACGCGGTGGAAATACATGAGCGGGTCGTCAGGGATGTCGTAGTTGATGATGAAGGGCACGTCCTCGATGTCCAGGCCCCTGGCCGCCAGCTCCGTGGCTATCAGGAGCTCGTAGTCCCCGTTACGGAATCCTTCGAGCATCTGCTGCCGCCGCGCCTGGGTGAAGTCGCCGTGGAGAGGCTCGGCGGAGTAGCCGGCCCGCCTGAGGCTGCTGGAGAGCCTGTCCACCATGTACTTGGTGCGGCAGAAGACGATGCCCCTGTCGATGTCGAAGTACTCTATGAGGCGGTGAAGGGCGTCCTCCCTCTCGTGGGCTGCGAGCACCATGTAGTACTGCTTGATGGTGGTGAGCCCTATCTCGTCGCGGCTCATGTTCACGGTGACGGCGCCGGGCATGAACCGGGCCGAGAGCCTCTGCGTGCGTTCGTCGATGGTGGCGCTCCAGAGACTCACCTGCTTCCGCCGGGGCAGCTGGTTCATTATCCACTCGATGTCATCGAAGAACCCCATGTCGAACATGCGGTCGGCCTCGTCGAGCACCACGGTCTTGACGTGGCTCAGGTCGAGGGTGCCCCGCCTCATGTGGTCCATGATCCTGCCGGGGGTCCCCACCACTATGGTGGGCTTCTTCCTGAGCTCGCTGAACTGGCCGCGTATGCTCACGCCACCGTAGATGGGCGTGGCCCAGATCTTGGTGTACCGGCCGTAGGTGTTTATGTCGTCGGTTATCTGCTGGGCGAGCTCCCGGGTGGGCGCCAGCACGAAGCCTTCTATGTTGCCCGAGTCTGGGTCCAGGTTATTCAGCATGGGCACCGCGAAGGCCGCGGTCTTTCCTGTGCCCGTCTTGGCCTGGCCGATCACGTTTTTCCCCTCCATCATGGGCGGTATGGCGTTCTCCTGGATGGGGAACATCTCCTCGAATCCGATCTCCTTGAGTGCCTTCTTTATCTCCTGTTTGATGTCTAGTTCGTCGAAGTTCATTTCTATCAGCGGTCTTGTTGAAATTTCTCTTGTCGTAACGCGGGGGCGTTAATAAAGCCTCGGTTAACAGGAACCCTAGTACTGTAACCGTATAAAAGTGGAGCCGGTTACTCCACCGTTACTTTGGTTGGTGGCGGGACAATAATGAAGTGGGACACCTCAGGACGGCCTTCAGGCTGGGCTTAGTGATGGTTGTGCTGCTGATCGCCGTATCGGCGACATCTGTGCTCATGAGGCAGCCACGGCTCGATGGTGGCACCGAAAGGGCGTTGATATACGACCCTCTCTACGGGACACAGACGGAGGCCAACTTCACCGACGCCCTTGAGGGGACGCTAATTGGGCAGGGGTTCATGGTGGAGGTGTATCGGGGCGAGGAGGCGACCGTGAACCGGCTGCAGACGTTGAAGGGGGGTTACAGCCTCATGGTGTTCCGTGTACACAGCGGTGTCTTCGAGGACGAGGTCTGGCTGTTCACGGGCGAGGAGTTCGACGCCTCGAAGCACGTTGGCATGCAGCTGGTAAACGAGGTGCATGTGGCCCGGTCCCCGAACGACCCGAGGATTTTCTTCGCGGTGGGCCCCCGGTTCGTGGAGGGCAGGATGGGCGGCGTCTCGCCTGGCCTCGTCGTCCTGATGGGCTGTGACGGGCTGAAGGACGAAGAGCTTGCAGCGGCTTTCGTTGAAGCGGGGGCCGACGCGGTGGTCGGCTGGGACGGGCCCATCAGGCTATCTTACTCAGACGAAGCGACGCTAGCGCTCATAGGGGAGATGTTAAAAGGAGGGTCCCTGGGGGAGGCCGTTTCTTCATGTTCACAGGTTCAGGGCGTCTCGCTTTTGTTTTACCCCGAAGGGTCGCGGGGTTTTTCGTTGGGTGAGTAACTTTTATGGGGTGGGAGTCAACGGGCCCACGATTATAAAAAGGGGATTTACTGCGGGTCAGGTGTTCTGGTTACTCTATGATTATGGGTAACATCACTAGGAGCTTTACATGAGAGTTACATGAGCTTAAATAGTGGTTCTCTTGGGAAATGGCTACTATTACTCGCGCTGCTGGTAATAGCCGGCGTGGAGACCCAGCCCGCCGAGGCATCCATACCTTCCGGGTACCAGTCGTTCTACGTGCTGGGGAACAGCACCAAGATCATACTGGAGGCGGTGGACCCCGCCGTGGGGCTGCCCACGTCAGGCGCGAACCCATACAGCGTCTTCAGCGTGGTCTCCTACCAGAACGACACACGGATATACGTGGACCAGAGGGGGAACGGCTACAGCTTCCAGAAGACGGACTTCACGGGCGCCGACGCCGTGTTCACGCTGGACAAGGGAGGGGTGATAACCTTCGACAACTGGGCCTCCCCATACTACACCGTAACGCCTCCCGGCAGCGGAGCCCTCCTTAGCGGCTCCCTGAACAACCCAGGCGCCGTGGGCATCGACGGTGGCGACTACTTCTTCGTGGCCGGGGGGCCACTGAGCGTCTTCAGGGGAGCCACCGACAGGCGGACCGAGACCGGGGACGGTAACTACATCGCGGGCATGTGGGAGCTCTACCCCGTGGAGCAGGGAGGCGACGAGGCCCAGAAGAGCTACATCATGCCAGCCGGCGAGAACACCACCGGCACCGAGGACTTCCTGGGAGATGGGGAGGTCAACGGCGGCACCTTCGCCGTGGTGCAGAGCACCGAGGACGACACCCAGGTCAACTACACACTGAAGGGTGTGCCGGGCACCATAACCATGGCCAGGGGGGAGAGCTTCGTACTGGCCAACGTCAACGAGAGGGACACCATAGTCGCGGACAAAAAGATACAGGTGGGGCTCATAGCCAGCGGCGGCGAGAGCTACGACATAAGGTACTTCACGCTCAAGGACGAGAGGTTCACGGGCAACGACTTCCTCGTCCCGACGTTTCCGTCCGGCAGCTCAACGCTGAACATCCGGTACCACATACACGCGATAACGGACGCAAGCGTCACCATAGAGACGGACGCCGGGTTCGTCGCGGGCTGGAACCCCAGGCTCCTGTCGGCGGGGACCACCGACGCAAGCTTCACCACGGCGGGCGACACCCCGGTCCACGTCACCGCCGACGACAGCGAGAGGATAATCATACTGGTCTCTGTGGACACCGGCGAGGGAGATAGAGACTGGGGCTACGTGCCCATAGACGCAGGCACCTTGGTGAACGAGTACTTCGTCCCCTACGCCCCCAGCGGACAGGCTAACAGCCACGACATGCAGCTATACGTCATGCCCATCTACAGCGGAACCACCGTCTACGCCGACTACGACCAGGATAGCGTCGTAGACGACTCCGTGACGCTGTTCCACATGGAGTCCCACGGGTTCTACGACACCTCGGACATGGACAACACTGGGACCCACCTCTTCGCCGACTTCGCGTTCACCGTGGTCTACGGCGAGTCCGCCCTCGCCCAGGCCGGGGGCTCCACGCCCGGTTACGACTGGGGCTACACCATAATCCCCCTCGACTACACCCCCGCCAACATTGTGCTGGACATAACGAAGACGGCGTTCCCCCCCACGGTCTCAACCACCCACAACGTGACCTTCACCCTCACCGTCACCAGCGGCGATAACAACCTGTTCACCGTCCTGGACGTCAACGTCACCGACGAGCTGCCGCCGGGCTTCGGGTACATAGGGCCCACCATGGTCAACCACACGGACGGCTCTGTATCCTGGATGGACCCCGACGTCTCTGACGGGACGCTCGCCTGGAACCTGAGCGAGGACATGCAGCCCGGCGAGTCCATCACCCTCGTCTTCAACTCCACACCGGCCACGACGTACGGCGAGAACTACATCGACACCGGGAAGGCCAGGGGCAGGGACCCCTTCGGCAACGTATACACGCCCGAGGCCACGGCCTTCGTCACCGTGGCCCCCATGGGGGTGATAGCCGGCTACGTGACCGACGTAACCCTGCCCACGCCCGTGCCGGTGCCTGGGGTCACCGTGGAGCTGTTGAACTGCTCGGGCCCCACCCCGGTCAGCATCAACACCACCACCACGGACGGGAACGGCCTCTACGACTTCGTGGGGCTCACGGCGGGCTTCTACTGCGTCAGGTACGACCCCCTGGACCCGGCGCTGGGCTTCCTGGTGCCCTTCAGCGACGACGACCCCACGGAGCCGCCGTCGGCGCCCCTCACGTCGTCCGGCAACTTCACGCTCTGCACCGACTGCACGTACATCCACAGCTTCCAGGTGGCGACCCCGGTGGACCTCTACATAGAGAAATCCGGGCCCACGTTGGCGGTTGTGGGGCAGACGGTTACCTACACGTATACGGTGGGCAACCTGGGGTTCACCGCCGCCACGGGGGTCACGGTGCTCGACGACGTCTGCGGGGCCCCGGCCTACGCATCGGGTGACGATGACCACGACGGCGAGCTTGACATCACCGAGGTGTGGACCTACACGTGCAACTACACCATTGCGGACACGGACCCCAACCCGCTGGTGAACAACGTCGAGGTGACGAGCATCCAGCCCGACCTGGACCCCCTGGACAACGTGGACACGTGGAGCATCGACCTCTACACAGCCGGGGTCCAGGTCGAGAAGGACCTGGTGGAGCCCGGGGACGGCGAAGCCTACATCGGCGAAACCGTCTCCTTCACGATAGCAGTCACCAACAACGGCACCATCCCGCTGGAAACCGTGCCCCTCACCGACACGTACGATCCGTCTAGGCTCGACTACGCCGGCGCGGACCCGGCTCCCGACACCGTGGACGAGTTGATGGGCTTACTGGAGTGGGCGGACCTGACCGGTCCAGGCTCCCTGGGCCCCGGCCTAACGGTGGTCGTGGAGGTGAACTTCACGGCCGCGGCGAGCACCCAGCCGGGGAACACGTCCGACCTGGGTGAGGTGGTGAACGCCAAGGTGCTCGACGTCGAGCACTACGTCAACGGCTCCGACTCGGCCGAGGTCGCCGTGGTGGGCGTCGGTATCGTCGTCGAGAAGGACCTGACGGAGCCCGCCGTCGGGTACGCCGACCTCGGCGACGACGTGGTGTTCACCGTCAACGTCACCAACCCCGGGGACCTGCCCATACAGACGGTGCCCCTCAAGGACACCTACGACCCCGCGAAGCTGGGATACGTAGGCGCCTCGCCGCCGCCCGACTCCGTGGACACCGTGGCGGGTGTCCTGGAGTGGACCGACCTGACGGGGCCCGGGGCGCTTGCCCCGGGGGGATGGGTCTCGGTGGAGATAAGCTTCGAGGCGCTGGAGTACACCGACTACCAGGGCACCGTGGACCTGGCCGAGGTGATAGAAGCCTACGTCGAGGACGGCATGTACCTGAACGGCAGCGACACCGCGTCGGTGGTGATACTGTCGCCCGTTGGCGGAGAAGTGTATCTCACGCCACTACAAGAGGCGTCGCCGTACATGGCCGCCGCCCTAGTGGCGGCCTCCGTCCTGGCCCTGAGGAGAAGGATGGGCCCCTGACGGGCCTATATGAGCTCGGTGTGGTACGCTGTGACCACGGTGTCCACGTCCACCCGCCACCGTAGCAGGTGCTCGTAGCCGACGCCAGACTTGTAACGTACCCCCAGGGCGCCCCGGCTGATGATCCAGTTGCTGAACTCCCAGTCAGGGTTCTCGGAGACGCAGCTGAAGGTCACCACGCTGTACACGCTCACGAAGTAGACGCCCGGCGGCGGGTACACCGCCACCTCCGATAGCGCCGTGGGCTGGGTCATCACGGTGAGCTTCACCTTTCCCTCGGGCGCCTCGACGCCCGGCGTGGGGCCAGGCTCGTTGGAGACCAGCTCGAATCCGTCGGGGAGCTCCACGGCGGGCTCTGGTTCGGGCTCCGTGGCGGGCTCCTCGCCGCATTCCTCGGGCCCAGGCTCGGGCTCTGGTTCGGGCTCCGTGGCGGGCTCCTCGCCGCATTCCTCGGGCCCAGGCTCGGGCTCTGGTTCGGGCTCCGTGGCGGGTTCCTCAGGCTCCTCGGGTTCGGTGGGCTGCGGCTCCTCCGCAGGCTCCGTCGGCTCCTCCAGGGGCTCAACCAGGATGGAGTCTATGACCACCCCGGTTCTGGTATCGGGGTCAACGGCGGCGATGACCGGGTCACCGACCCCCATCGCCCCGTCCCTGTAGAGCTCCTCCGCCCTCAGGGAGGCTTTACACCACGCCTGGGTCGGCTGACCGCCGTCGCTATACTCCACCAGAAACGGCAGATAGGAGCAGGGGTCCGTCTCAACGATTCTGGCCTCGACAACGTCCTGGAGGCCAGAGTCCTGCTGGGCACCCGCCAGGCTGCCGTCGTCGAGCCGCATCATCTGGAGG
>CAZGZR010000048.1:0-19753 GCA_964529745.1 uncultured Candidatus Bathyarchaeia archaeon | reverse complement strand
GTGCTGCTGCTGCAGCGCACCGGCCACGGGCTGGTCGCCCTATCCGAGGCGGAAAAGGCGCTGGAGCTCTACCCGGACTTCGCCGATCTGGCGCTCTTTGCGGGGAACGTCGCCTTCAAGGAGAAGCTCTACTCGCGGGCGGAGCGCCACTACAGGCTGGCCGCCGAGCTGGGCAGCCCCTCGGCAGTGATCGGGCTTGAAAACATGAGGACCCTTAGGAAAAGCTCATCGATTTACCGGTCCAGAACGAACCGGAACCCTTAGCCATTGTTTTTCGTACACCCATTTTCGCAAAAAACACAACACTTCGGGAACGCGAAAAAGGTGGCCGGGCACTATCTTCTCCACGTCCATGCCGAGTATCCTCTGGAACGCCGTGATCCACTGGTCCGGGTCCGCGGTGGGGTCACCCGCCCAAGGGAACCGCTCCACGAAGAGGAGGTCGCCCGCGAAGAGGGTCTCGTCCTCCGGCACGTAGACGACGCTGCTACAGTCGGTGTGGCCGCCCGTGTGGATGAACTCGACCCCGTCCTTCTCCCATCGGTCGGTGAAGGTGGTCGTGGGCACAACGATCCTGAGGCCCTCGAAGAGCCACCACCGCTCTGGGGCGTCCTTCCTGTACGTCTCCAGCATCTTCTTCAGGTTCCCGGGGGCCCACTCGTTCCTGAGGCTCTCCTCCATCTTCTCCCAGAGCCTGCGGTGGCCGACGATCTCCAAGTCCTTGAAAACCATGTTCCCGAAGACGTGGTCGCCGTGGACGTGGGTCAGCAGGAGGTGGCTCAGCGGCTTGCCCGTGACCCTGGGTATGGCCTCCCGGAACATCTTGGCGCTGCCGGGGTACTGGGCGTCCACCACCAGCACGCTGTCGTCGAGGGTGATGATGCCCACGTTTCCGCCTGTCTCGCCGTCCCAGTTGGCGTACACCCTGTCGGAGACCTTGCTGAGCTTCATAACGGATTCAAGGAATAGGATGTTATGCCGTTTAAAAGAGTTGGCGGATGCTACGAGACGTAGAAGTCTCCCTCGGCCTCGGCGAGCTGCTCCTCGACCATGGCCCTGAGCCCCTCAAGGAGGTCGGGGTGGAGCTGGGCCACGTCGAGGAGGCTCAGTATGCCTATGAGCTTCATGACGCCGTCGTCCCTCTCCATGACCGGCAGCTTCTTGATCCTCTGTATGAGCATGAGCTCCACGGCCTTCTCCAGCGGCTCCTCGGGGCCCACGACGATCACGGGCTCGGACATCACCTCGCAGACGGGCGTCTCGGCGGGGTCCAGGCCGCTGCAGACAATTCTCTGGACGATGTCCCTCTCCGTTATTATCCCCTTGAGGCCGTCGTCGGCTATGACGAGTAGGCTGCTTATCCCGAACTTGGTCATCCTCCTCGCGGCGTTCCTCACCGACTGCATGTAGTCGATGGTCACCACCTGCGGGGTCATGACTTCCCGGACCGTTAACACCAAACTTAATCATGGTCACGGTTGACGCTACGCCTAAAGCGATTATGGAGCGTAAATAAGTGACTGTAAGGCAGTCTACTGCTTGGTTTTCAGCACCCTCATGCCCTTCGGGAGCTTCTCTGAGGCGTACCGCAGTATGAGCGCCGGCGACTCCTCCCTCCACCTGAGCAGGTACCCCCTGACCTCGTCCGGGTGCTTCTTTGAGGCTTCCTTGAGCATCCAGCCCACGCCCTTCTGGACCATGTCGTCGCCGTCCGTCATGAGCCTGTCGGCCACCCTGAACACGTCGCCGAGCATCTCGCCCCTGCGCGCCATGGGGACCAGGCTCACGGCCGCGGCCCTCCGCCTCCACCTGCTCTCCGAGCCGGTCCACTCCAGAAGCCTCTCTACCAGTGCCGGGTTCTTCCTCACCGTCTCGGCTATTATCCTGGTGCTGAGGTGGTCGGTGGTAGCCCAGTTGGTGAGGTGATCCACCCAGCCGTCGAGCACCGGGAAGTGGCTGGGCTCCAGGCGCCTGCCGAACCTTTCGAGGATTCTGAGGGCCACGGAGCTGTAGCTGAGGTTCCTGTGGCTCATGAGCTCTCCCGTGAGGCTGATCGCCTCCTCGATGTTACCCTTGACCTCCGGGTGGTACTTCCTCGCTATGTCTTTTGATTGCTGGCTGGTGAGGCCGTGGCTCTCTATGGGCTCCCGGAAGTACCGCCTCAGCTGGGCCCTCTTCTCGGGGTCGCCGGAGCCCCTCACCTCGGCCATTATCCTCTCGGCGAGGTCACTCAAACGCCTCACCTATGGGGGCCGTGGTGAGCCGCATAGCCGAGTCCTTCCCGGAGATTATTATGGTCTTTACCCAGTCGGGGTCCTGCTCCGGGTGGTCCAGCCTGTAGTGGGCGCCCCTGCTCTCCCGCCTCATCATGGCGGCCCTGACTATCATCTCGGCCGCGTCCAGCGCCATGGGCATCTCCAGCGCGGGGATCATCTGCCGCCCGGGTTGAGCCATGAGCCTCCGGGCCGTGTCCCTGAGCTCCTGTATCTTCTCGAAGGCTTCCACGAGCATCTCGCTGTCACGCACCACCCCGGCCTTCTCCCACATGGTCTCCCTGAGGACGCTCATCACCGATCTGGGCGTGTACCCCGTCTCCCGCCCGGTCAGCTTCCCATAGTACCCTACGTCTTCCTGGGCCAGCTCCTCGACTTCCACGTGGCTAACGGTCTCCGCGTACTCGGTGGCCCTCGCCGCGGCCCTGACCCCGAAGACCGTGACGTCGGTGAGGGCGTTGCCTCCGTGCCTGTTGGCTCCGTGGACCCCGCCCATCGCCTCGCCTGCGGCGAACAGCCCCGGAACGTCTGTCTCCCCCCACGTGTTGGCGACGATGCCGCCCATGGTGTGGTGTGAGAGGGGGGCCACCCTGAAGGGGCGCTCGTCTGCCTGCAGCTTGCTCACGAAGAACTCGTAGCTGCCCATGCCGAAGAAGTCCCCGGGCTTGCTCCGCCTGACCACTTCACGACCGTCCACGAGGACCGCGCCCTCCACGCCGCCTCCCTTCATTATCTCAAGCATCATGGCCCTGGAGAGGAGGTCCCGGCTCCTCGCTATGTAGGGCCGCTCGGTGACGCCGTACTTCGCCGGGATGTCCTCCCCGAGGACGTTCACGATCCTGCCCTCCTCGATGACGGGGCCGTCCACGAGGAGGGGCGGCGCGCCGGGCTCGGCTAGGGCGAGGGGGAAGAACTGGACGAACTCCATGTCCCTTAGCCTGGCGCCGGCGTGGTAGGCGAGGCTGTACCCGTCGCCCGTGGTCCTCACCGGGCAGTCGGTGCGCTTGTAGAGGGCGCCTGCGCCGCCGGTGGCCAGTACGACCGCCTTGCACTGGAAGACTGCGGGCTGCCTCTCGTCGCCGTGGTACCCCACGGCTCCGACTACTCTCCCGTCCCTCTTTAGGAGCCGCGTGACGATTGTGTTCTCCACGAACTCGACGCCGCGCCTCCTGAGGTAGTCCACCATGGGGAGGGTGATGCCCTGGCCGAGCCTGGTGTCCTCGTCGCCTACGTGTATGCCTCCGCGGTGCACGTTGACCACCAGCCCGTACCTCTCAAGCTCCAGGACGCGTCTGCCTCCCTCCTCGGTGAGCACCTCCACGAGCCTGGGGTCGTTGACGCCCTTACCGACGCTGAGGGTCCTCTCCCTGTGTTCGGCGACGGTCATGCCGCCCACCGCGGCGAGGTATCCGCTGCCCGCGACTATGGTGCAGTTGTTGTAGCCGGCGGGGCTCTTGGAGACCAGCAGCACGTCGGCCCCCCTCTCTTGGGCCTCCGCGGCGGCCCTGAGGCCGGCTCCGCCCGTTCCCAGGACGAGTATGTCCGAGGTATAACCGAGAACCATTACGGTAGATAGGTGGGGTTCACCGTATTTGAGTTACTCCTCGGAGAGGTACACCCGTTCCAGGCATATCTCCTCGGCGCTCTCCCGGGTCACCACAGTCTCCACGCGGAGCCTCTCGTCGAAGTGGCTGAGGGTGTGCCTTATGCTGGGGAGGGTCAGGTTGCCGCAGATCCCGTTGAGGAACATGCCGCAGTCCACCCCCACGTCGAGGAACGCTTCGTAGAAGGGGCACCTCCTGACGAGGAAGGTGACGCTGGCCTCGTCTCGACGGTGCTCGGTTATCTCGGCTCCGGCGTCGGCCATGAACCTGCGGTAGACCTCGGCTCCCAAGTCGAGGGCGTCCATGCCCTGGGGGAGGGTCCTCCTCATCTCCCGGGCCACTATGGCGCCCTGCCTCTCGGCGGCGGCTTCGAGCATCCTCAGGGCCTCATCGGTGCCCAGCTCCTCGACGACCTCCATAATGTACGCGATCTGGAGCACGTAGGCCCGCCTGACGCCGTCGAACATACAGCCTATCCCCCGTTGGCCCGGCTTTAAATCCTTTGAAAACCCCTAAATCCGTGTCGGCTGTACGTGTCTCCATGAAGGGGCGCTCTGTTGTCGAGGTGCTGACCGTCTTCTCGTGCTTCAAGCTGATCATAATCCTGTTGGAGGGTGCGTCGGGCCTGATACGTTGGGAGCGGAGGGTGCTCGGGTGGAGCTACTTCGCGGGCTTCCTCATGGTCCTGGTGCCTATGTTGGTGATGGTCATACAGAAGCGTGAGCTAGAGGGGTACGGCTTGACGCTGCGGAGGTGGGAGACCAGCCTTGACGTGGGGCTTAAGGGGTGCCTCTATCTGGTGGGGCCCAGGCTGCTCCTCACGCTGCTGTCGTCCCGCGGGGCCGCCTACCGCTACGCGGACGGCTCCCTCGCCCTCTCGGTTTCGATGTTTCTTATGTTGTTCCTGCTCCTGAGGCGTCTCACGGGTAAGAGATACAGGCCGTTCTCCTCCGTCCGGGTCCGCCTGCTCGTGGCCGGGTTGGTGCTGGCGTTCCCGTTGGTCTTGGGGGCCGCGTTCAGGAGGTTGTCCCTCGGGGTGTTCTCCACCGTCCTGTGGCAGCTGGCTTTCGGCGGCTTCGGCGAGGAGCTTTTCTACCGGGGCTACATCCAGTCCACGGTGAACGAGGAGTACGGGCGTCCCTGGAGCATCGAGGGCGTGTCCTACGGGCCGGGGCTGCTGGTCTCCTCTGCATTGTACGGGCTGGACAGGGCGTTGAACACGTTCAGGCCGCTGCAGGGCGTCTTCGCCGTGTCGTGGAGCTGGGGGTTCTACGCCTTCAGCGTCGGCGTGTTCTATGGCTTCCTCCGGGAGCACACCGGCGACATAGTGGGCTCTGGTGTCGCCAACGGGTTAGTCGATGCGGTGGGGGAGGCCCTCAACGCGGTGTTCGGGCGTTAGCGTGCCGGCTATCTTGTAGGTGGGCGGCGGCTACACAGACCACGATTTAACCGCTGGACACGCTACAGAAAGACGATACCGATCTTGGATGCAGTCGGGGCCTCAGAGCAGATGCTGTCACACCTGGACAAGTTCAGGGGCATCTTCCGGGAGGTCATGAGGAAGTACCGGGTGATATACGTTGGCTACGTGGTCAGCCTGGCCACGTTCTTCGCCACCGTATACCTCAGCTACTTCGAGGTGCCCTGGCTGCGGACGTTTTCCGAGACCTACTACCTTGAGCAGCTCGTCTTCGCCACCATGGTTTTCAGCGTATTCATGCTCGTCTACTTCGTCAGGGAGCAGGAGAGGGTCAGGTACGAGATGAGGCTCACGGAGGAGCAGAAGATACGGGAGGGCGTCTGGATAGCGGAGCAGGAGATAAGGAACCAGATCATTTTGATCAACCAGGCGACCCACATCGCGGAGAAGAGGAACGAGTTCAGCAGCGACTTGATCAACGTCATACGGGACAACACCCGGAAGATGGAGAGGCACCTGGAGCTGCTTCAGAGGGACGGCGCCGACCCCAGGGATATAAGGGGCATGCTCGTGGACGAAGACAACTCAAGCATAGAGTCGTTCTGAGGGTAGAGGCTAGGCTAAAGGGGTGGATGAGGGCTAGGCATTCACCTTGTCGAGGTACAGCTTCCTCCTGTAGAGGACGCCCATGACGTCGGCGGCCCTCTCCGGCGTCGTGTACACCGGCACCTTCTCCTTCTCCAGTATCTTGGCTGACGCCCCCGCGACGTCCGCCGCCGGGTCGATGACGATGACGGGCTTGTCGTACTTCTTGTAGGTCTTGAGCAGGGTGCCGTTGATCCACTCGTACATGCCCTCCAGGTCCTCCTCTGGCACGTCGGGGAACATGGTCTTGATGATGCTGGTGCCCAAGCTGATGGTTATCATGCCGTGTATCTCGGGCTGCTTCAGCACTATGTCGGGGACGTTGAGGAAGCTGTTCATGTTCAGCGTCGCGGTGAGGTCCACCGGGTTCTTGGGGTTGCCGAACGCCGGTATAAGCTTCATCACCTCCCCCTGGGCCTCCTCGCTGAACGTCGGGACGTTGAGGCCATTCTCGATGAGCCTATCCGCCGTCTCCACGGCGACGCCGCCGCTGTTGCTGACGATGCCGATGTTGGGGCCCTGCGGCAGGGGGCAGTAGAGGAGCCCCTTGACGAAGTCGAACATCTCGGCGGCGTCGTAGGCCCTGATGACTCCTGCCTGCCTGAAGGCGGCGTCGTAGATCTTGTCGCTGCCGGCGATGCTGCCGGTGTGGCTGGCGGCGGCCTTGCTGCCCGCCTCGGTGACGCCCACCTTGATGGCCACGATGGGCTTACTGGGCGTCACCCTCTTGGCGGCCTCGTACCACTTGCGGCCCTCCTTGAGGCCCTCTATGTACATGGCGATGATGTCCGTGTCGTCGTCCTGGCCGAAGTACTCCAGGTAGTTCCAGCCCTTGAGGTCGCTCTCGTTGCCGCTGCTGACGAACTTGCCTATGCCGACGCCCATGGCGGAGGCCCTGAGGTAGAGCTGGAGGCCGTAGCCGCCGCTCTGGCTGATGAACGCGACGTCGCCACTCTCGTGGAGGAAAGGGATCATTAGGGCGCTGAGCCTGGCCTTGCTGCTGGTGACTCCCATGCAGTTGGGCCCGATGAACCGGGTGCTGCCCTTCGCCGTCTCGAGGATCTGCCGGATCATCTGCCTGCCCTCCTCGCCCGTCTCGCTGAAGCCGCTGGTGATGACCACCGCCCCCTTGACGCCCTTGGCCTTCATGTCCTCGAAGACCCCCGGCACGAAGCGGGCGGGAACCACCACCAGGGCCATGTCAACGTCGCCGGGGACGTCCCGTACGCTGGCGTAGCACCTGAGGCCCTGGATCTCGTCGGCCTTGGGGTTGATGGGGTAGATGTCGCCCTCGAAGCCGCTCTGCTTCACGGCGTTCAACAGCATGTAGCCCCACTTGAAGGGGTCCGTGCTGGCGCCTATGACGGCGACGCTCCCGGGCATGAGTATCTTGTCCAGCGCTTCCTTGGCGTCCAAATGAATCAACTCTGAGACGTTTCATGAAAAGGTGCAGCCGATCCTATATAAAACTGTGTGAAATTGCTGAAGCGTGGGGCCCTGTTTCACGTGGGACCCACCTGCGCGGCGCTCGGTCGAGTTTAAAGCCTGAGCCGCGTTTCAGCGGCTATGAGCATAAGGGTGGTCGAGTGCGGCCCCTTCGGGTGCAGGCTCGACAGGGGCAGGGTGGACTCGCTGGAAGAGATCCGTGAGGGCTTCGAGGTCGTCGGGGCGGAGGCCGGTAGAGAGTTGACGGTCTTCGTCGAGCCCAGCAAGCGACGCAACTTACTTAACGACGTCAGTTAACCAGTCTTTACTGTGGAACGAGGAGGATGAGACGTGAAGGTTTACGTCGTCTGCGACCTTGAGGGCGTCGCCGGGGTTGTGGACTTCAAGAAGCAGTGCATGGAGGAGGGCGCCTACTACCGGCAGGCCATAAGACTGGCCACACTTGAGCTAAACGCACTCGTGGACGGCGCCCTGGAGGGAGGCGCAGAGGAGGTCTACGCGTGGCCGGGCCACGGGGCCTTCCCGGGCGGATTAGACGTGGAGCACCTGCACTCCGAGTGCAGGCTGGTGATGCACGCAGGCGACGCCGGCCCGGCGGGCTACGACGGGAGCTTCGACGCCATGCTCCTACACGGCCTCCACAGCATGGCCGGGTCGGAGGGTGTCCTCGCCCACAGCTTCATGCCCTTCATAGAGAACATCTGGCTCAACGATCTGAGGATAGGGGAGATAGCCATGAACATGGCGGTGTTCGGCGTCCACGGCGTCCCCACCGTGTTCGTAAGCGGGGACCAGGCGGCCGTGGACGAGGCCACGGCCCTCGTGCCCGGCGTCGAGGCCGCGGTGGTCAAGTGGGCGCTGGAGGAGAAGGAGAAGCTCGGCGCCCTCTCCGTGAGGAAGGCCGTCTCGCTGTCCCCCGCGAAGGCCCAGGAGACGGTGAGGGACGCAGCTCGACGGGCCATGAAGAAGGTGGGCTCCGTTGAGCCTTTCCGCCTCGACCCGCCGTACACCATGAAGGTCGAGTACACCGACGAGAAGTACGCCGAGATGGCTCTCCGGGACCCCGATGTAAAGCGGATAGGCGAGGCGACCACGAACCAGACGAGGAACAGCCTGCACGAGCTCGTGTTCTGATCCTGTTTTATCTATCCCTCCACGTCACCCGGCTGCGTTCAGTTTAAACGCCTCAGCGGGGACATGCACGGGTTAAACACCGGGGACTGGCAGTGGGGGAGTCGGCTCTTCACTCGTTTCTTAAGCAGGTGGCCAAGCTGTGGCTCTACAACAGGCTGTGCCACACGGTGGCGGAGGAGGTGGCGCTCAACCACCTGGGGCTCCCCCGTTACAGCGAGATGGACAACAAGAAGGTCATCGACGTGGTGGGCGTCGGGCTAAAGTACCTCGACCACCCCGGGTGGCGGCGCCGGGAAAGGAGGTGCGAAGGCCTAACGCTGGACCACCCCGACCGGTACTCGTTCGGGTACAACGTGCTCTGCGGCGTCGAGGTCAAGGTGAGCCGCGGCGACTACATGAACGGGTTCACCTGCACCGGCTGCAACTACAACTACCTGCTCACCCCCATGAGGCTGGTCTCCCCCGGTGAGGTCCCCGGCGGCGTGGGCCTCATCGAGTACAACAGGTACAAGTTCGGCTGCGAGAAGGCCGAGGAGGACCACCCGGGGAGCCGCCCCTTCAGGCTCCGGGGCCTCAGGGTGGTGAAGCCCGCCGCCTACAGGCGCGTGCCCCAGTTCCACATAGACCACGTGGTAAACGAGGTGGGCATGAGGGGCAGGGCGGAGAGCCTACTATCCAGTTACGTGAGCGTGGTCGAGAGCCTAGACGACCCCGATATCAGGTACAGCCCGCCCGGGATGAATGAAGAAAGCTAGCAGCCGATGACGATCTGGATTAGTCGTTGAGCAGGCTCTCGATTCCCCGCAGCCTGTTCCTGAGGGTGACCTCCGTCGTGCCGGCGGCCTCGGCGATGTCCTTCTGTATGCGTTTCTCCTGCGTCTCGTTGCAGGCCATGTACAGGGCCGCCGCCGCTAGCCCGCGGGGGTCCTTGCCGGTGAGCCCCTTCCTCTTGTCGGCCTCAACGAGTATGTCGATGGCGTGCCGCTGGGTGCGCTGGGTAAGCTGGAGCTTCGAGGCTATCCCGGGGACGAACTTCATGGGGTCGTCCACGGGCATCCTCAGGCTCAGCTCCTTTATCAGCAACCTGTAGGTTCTGGCTACCTCCTGGTGGTCACGTGTGCTGATCTCCGCCAGCTCCTTGAGAGGCCTCGGTATCTGTAGCTGTCTGCACGCCGCGTATAGGCTGGCCGCGACGAACCCGTCTATGCTTCTGCCCCGCAGCAGGTCCTTCTTGAGTGCCTTGCGGTATATGAGCGCCCCCCGTTCCTTGACGTTCTTGGGTAGGTGCAGGTGTGTGCACATCCTGTCCAGCTCGGACATGGCGACGCTCAGGTTCCTCTGCCATGTCTCGTCCATTTTCGTCCTGTTGTCGAAGCGCCTGAGCCTCGTCATCTTGATGCGTGTCTCGTTGTCAAGCCTGTTGCCTTTCGCGTCCTTGTCTGGCCGGAAGACCGTTGAAAGCCCCTTATCGTATATAGTGTAGGAGAGCGCGTGCCCCGTCCTCGCTCTGCTGTTTCTCTCCTCGGCGTTGAATGCTCTCCACTCGGGGCCCGTGTCAACAATGGTTCCCTGTACGACGAGGCCGCACGAGCCGCAGACGTCCTCGCCCGAGTCGTAGTCGCGTATGAGTTTCTCGCTTCCGCAGATAGGGCACTTTATTCTTCAGTCGCCTCCGAACCTTAGGGTCGCTTCCGCGAGACAACATCGACGCGGTTATTAAGGTTAGCGTGTACAGTTACTTTCTTTTAATAGATAATTTATATAGGTGTGTTCAACCGTGTTCAATTGCAAACATGACGGTTTATGACCCCATAGCCAAGGACTCCACGGTGACTCGGACTGTGCGCATAAACAAGGCGTACGACGAGGTGCTACGGTACGAGGCGGATAGGCAGGGCGTCAGCGTCAACACGCTGGTGGACCGCATCATCAGGAAGTACTGCGTGAGCTACAGGTTCTTCGAGAACCTCGGCGCGGTCACGATCGCCCCTGACACTTTCTCGGAGCTGCTGTCGGCCCTCGATGAAGATGAGATAAGAGCCATCGCGAGGTCGGCTGGGACGGAGCGGCCCAAGAAGTTCATACTGAGGAGGGGGCTGCCCATCACCTACGAGAACGCCATCTGGTACATAACCGAGCTCCTCGGGGACAACGACGGGTGGTTCAGGACGACGTACTACGAGAGGGAGGATAAGGACATCCTCCACCTGAGCCACAACCAGGGAGTCAGGTGGAGCATATTCCTCAAGGAGTACATCGTCGCTTTCTTCAAGGAGGTCATAGGAGTGACCCCGGACGCCCAGATGGTGGGCTCCTCAGTCACCTTCACGATACCCAAGCCCAAGGCCAGGAGAGACTGAGTAACCGCCCCTTTCGCTACCTTTATACTTTTTAACCACACTTTGAGTGTAAACCCAAGGGAACGGTGTGTTAGATGTCATACAGGATAGCCAAGGTCGGGGAACTAAAGCAGGGAAGCTACGCCATAATCAACGACGAGCCCAGCCAGATCGTCAGCATACAGAAGAGCAAGCCGGGCAAGCACGGCAGCGCCAAGTTCAGGTGCACCGCCATCAGCCTCTTCGACGGCAGGAAGCAGAGCTTCGTCAGCAGCACGGACGCCAACATCCAGGTACCCATAGTGGACAAGAGGAGCGGCCAGGTCATCAACCTGGGCCCGGGCAGCGTACAGATAATGGACCTAGAGACCTACGATATGATGGACGTCGCCATGCCGGCGGACGAGGAGATTGCCTCCAAGCTTGAGGCCGGGAAGAACGTCGAGTACTGGATCATCATGGACCGTGTGAAGATCCAGCGCGTCAAGAGCTGAAGGCGCGTAGATGAAGAGAGTACACCAGATGCGGCTCCGCGGCGGGATGACCGTCGGCGAGCTCGCCGAGGAGATGCGCAGAGCCGGCGTCATCGGGGCAGGCAGGGTGGGGCGGGCCGTGGAGATAGTCGCCGAGATGTTCGGCGACCCAGACTACACTACTTTCATCACATTATCGGGGCCCCTGGTGCCGGGTGGGCTGCGCCTCGTCTTCAGGGACCTCATCAGGGACGGGTACGTGGACGCCGTGGTCACCAACGGGGCCAACGTGGTCCACGACCTGGTGGAGGCCATGGGCGGCGGCCACCTCGTGGGCACGGTGAACGTGGACGACGAGGAGCTCTACGATGAGGGCTACAACAGGGCCTACGACATATTCATCGAGGGCCACGTCTTCGCCGACCTGGAGGGCTTCATAGGCGGCATCCTCGACGACATCCCCGAGGAGACCAGGACGGGAATCTCGTTCCACGAGTTCATCAGGGAGGTGGGGCTGCGGCTCAGCGACGAGGAGAGCGTGATCTACACGGCGGCCCGGAAGAACGTGCCCATCTTCAGCCCCGGGTTCCTGGATTGCATGCTGGGTATACCGCTGTGGATGTACAGCAAACAGAAGAAGCTGGAGTTTAACCCCCTGAAGGACTTCGACCTCCTGGCGGACATGGTCTACGACGCGAAGAAGTCGGGGGCCATCATCCTGGGCGGGGGGACGCCCAAGCACCACGCCCAGTACATGCACACCCTGAGGGAGGGGCTCGACGCCGCGGTCCAGATAAGCACAGCCCGCGTCGAGGACGGCAGCCTCAGCGGGGCACCCCTCAGGGAGTCCATCACGTGGGGGAAGCTCAAGGCCGGCAGCCTGGAGTCCAAGACCAGCACCATCTTCGGCGACGTCACCATAGTTTTCCCTTTGATCGTGGCGGCGGCGCTGGAGAGGCTAGACTAGCAGACGGGTGCCGCCGTCCACCTGCAGCGTGGCGCCCGTGATGTAGCTCGCCTCGTCAGATGCAAGGAACATTATGGCGTCGGCTATGTCCCTGGGGCGGCCCACCCGTTTGAGCAGGGTGCGGTCCACCCAGTACTCCTTCTCTTCGTCGGTCATCCCCCAGGTGTCCACGGCGCCGGGGGAGACGGCGTTCACCCTCGTGGGCGCCAGCTCCCGGGCCAGCCCCCTCGTCAGGGGCGTGCCGGTTGCCTTGGTGAGGGTGTAGCCGACGCCTCCAGCGTCCCAGTCCATGACGACGTTGACTATGTTGCCGCCGCTTTCTCTGAGGTGGGGGGCCGCGGCGACGCTGCAGGCCAGTATGCCCATGACGTTCACGTTCATCATCCTCTTCCAGTGCTCCCAGTCAGGCTTCTTGAGGCTGAACACGGGCGGCGGGTGCGCCGCGGAGCAGTTTACGAGCACGTCCAGTCCGCCGAGTTCCCCGGTCACCGCGTTGACCATGGCCTCGACTTGCTCCGGCACGGACACGTCCGCCTTGACCGTGAGGGCCTCCACGCCCAGCTCTCGGATAATTGCGGCTGTCTCCTCCGCGTTCCCGGCGCGTGTGAGGTAGTTCAGAGCCACGTTGCCGCCCTCATGGGCGAAGCCGAGGGCGGTCTCGCCTCCTATTCCGCCGCTGGCCCCGGTGATCAGTATGGATTTGTCTTTGAATCTCAATGAGCTCCATTTGGGTCCTGTACGGGTCAAGCTGTGAACCTCCTGTACTTCTCCAGGTCTCCCACCCAGGTCTTCTGGTCCACGGGCCACCGGTGGCGGGCGCGGCGGGGCTTGCATACGAGCTCAAGCACCTCGAACTCGTCGAAGAAGCGGACGCTGTTCGCCGCCCTGGCCACTATGGCCGTGTCGAGGCCCACCCAGCTGCCGGCCATGGCCACCGCCTCCTCTCCGGCTGTGAGGTAGCCGGCGTCAGTGGCCTCCAGCACCGCCGTCATGCAGACGTGGAGCCCCGACGTGAGGGTCTTGAGGAACATCATCCCCAGCTTCCCGGTGTCCACGAGCCTGGTGTGGGCGCTCAGGTTCCAGAAGGGGTCCGTGCCCCTGACGACCCTAGCGCCTCCCTCGATCAGCTGCCGGTATATCCCCTCGTCGGGTATCCCTATGCGCAGGTCTCCTATGGTGGTTCCCTCTACCGTGGTGCCGGCGGCGGAGCTTACGACGATCACCTCCACGTCCTTGAAGACCTTTAGCGCCTCCAAGGCGCTGAGCCCGGTCTCCGAAGCGACCACCGCCTTGCCTATCCCCAGCCGGGTGGCTCTCTCATGCGCCAGCTCTATGGTCTTCCCGGTGTTTACCTCGCCGTGGGAGTCGAAGTAGAAGGTTTCACGGGCTGTGCCTAGTTCATCCAAGCTTCATCGGGTCTTTAACGTGGCTTGAATATAAAGAAAGTATGGGTGTGGATCGGTGGATGCGCTACTTCTTGAAGTGCTCGGGGCCGAGCCTACCTGTGGCGTACTCCTTGAACTCGCCTCCGCAGGGTTCGGCTATGAAGTCGCCGTCCCACCACTCGAAGGTGGTTATGTCGTCCTCCACGACCATTATGTGCGGGACCCCCGGCTCCACTTCCGCTATCTCCCCCACCCGCAGCGGCACCTCCGTGTACTCCCCGCCTTGGTAGAGCACGTACCGTGCCCTGCCGGAGAGTAGAAGGGTGTACTGCTTGTTCGGGTGGACATGGTTGCCGCGGTAGCTCCCCACCTTGGTCTCCAGCACCGAGTAGAATCTTCCATCCTGTTTGAAGGCGTAGCCTTTACCTATGCCTTCGAATGTTCCCCAGTCTTCCAGTTTAAACGAGAGTCTTGTTCCACTCCTGTAATCGGTGACATACGGCACATCATTCTTGTATTTATTATTTTTTGGCTGACATATTCCTACTTGAATACTACCCCATGCGTACCATTTATAACGAATAATATATAACATAAAAAATGACGAAAAGAATATATGTGATGACTGTGCCTCCCATAGCCATGCTACCCGCCATCGACATCATACCCGACAGGAGACGGAAACTCGGCCTGACCCAGAACCAGCTCGCGGACATGGCCGGGGTCAGCCAGAGCTACATCGCCAAGCTGGAGGCCGGCAAGCTTGAGCCCAGCTACCTCAAGGTGAAGGCCATATTCGAGGCCCTGGACAGCGTCGAGCGGAGGAAGGAGGTGTCCGCCGGAGAGATGATGACGGAGGAGGTCGTGAGCGTGGACGCCGACGCCCACATCCACGAGGCCGTCGAGATCATGAGGAAGCACGGGTTCAGCCAGCTCCCCGTCATCGAGGACGGTAAGCCCGTGGGCGGGGTCTCGGAGAGGATCCTCCTGGACCATGTTCTCAACCACGAGGACGATAACCCGCCGGGGATGAGGCCGGTCAGGGAGGTGATGGAGGAGTCTTTCCCCCAGGTCTCGGACAACGCGCCTCTGAGCCTGCTCTCAAGCCTCCTCAAGTTCTACCCGGCGGTGCTGGTGCAGAGGCAGGGCGAGATCGTGGGCATAATAACCAAGGCCGACCTGCTGGGGGCCATCAGCTAGGCCAGCCGGTTAAATAATTCTTTTAAGCTGTACCCTGTCCTCCAATACCCATGAAGCTCAACAAGAAGACCGTCATGACGGTGGTCGTGCTGCTCCTGTTCAGCAGCTCAATGATTATAATGGCGGTCAACACCTTCTTTGGGGGACCGGAGGCGAACGAGATAGCGGTACTGGAGACAAGCATGGGCGTCATAGAGATAGAGCTCGACCGGGAGAAGGCGCCTGTCACAGTGGACAACTTCGTGGCCTACGTCGAGGAGGGGTTCTACGACGGCCTCGTCTTCCACAGGGTCATCGAAGGCTTCATGGTGCAGGCGGGTGGCTTCCAGCCGGACGGGATCTGGGTGGAGGGCCACGCCCCCATAGAGAGCGAGGCCAGGAACGGGTTGAAGAACGAGCGGGGCACGGTGGCCATGGCTAGGTCGTCCGACCCGGACTCGGCTACGAGCCAGTTCTATATCAACACCGTGGACAACCTGGGCCTGGATTACCCTAGCCCGGACGGCTACGGCTACGCTGTGTTCGGCAGGGTGGTGGAGGGCATGGACGTGGTGGACGCCATCGAGTCGGCGCCCACGGGCGAAAAGGCCACTCCCTACGGGACGATGAGCGACTGGCCGGAGACGGACATCGTCATCGTAAGGGCCTACATGAAGGAGGGCTGAACGCCCTCCCGAGTCCCCGTTCTAAAATGTAGTATTATATTGAAACTCAGGTTCTTGGTATCCATGGAAGGCAAGTACCCGAAGGCTTTGCTCCTCATCGCCTTGGTGCTGGTGTCGGGGCTGGGTGGAGGGTTCATCGGCTACAGGATTCGCGAGGGATCGCAGACGGGCCAAGAGGCTGAAGCCTACCTCAGGCAGATAGCCGAGCTCACTGAGACGGTGAGCGAGCTGCAGGAGTCCGTGGAGGAGTTGGAGGACATGAACGACGCCCTGAGCAGCGACGTGGCCGTCCTAGAGCACAGGCTTAGGCGTGAGCTGGAGAAGCAGAGCAGCCCCTCAACGGTGATCTCCGACTCGATTGAGACTGATGGCTTCGAGTTGACGCCGACGGTCTGGGGCGGAACGGCGGGTGCCCTCCAGTACTCGCTGCCCCTCGACTCGTCCGGTATCTCGAACTACGGCTACTTCACGTCCAAGGTGCCTCTGAGCGGCAGGGCCGAGCAGCTGCTCTTCTCTAACGGGTTCGTGGTCATTGATAATCCGTTCAACGGAGACGAGGAGCACATCCAGCCGGTGTACGAGGAACTGAGGGACAGGGACATCCCGATCTTCATCACCTCCGACTCCCTCCTGCACCTCTATCACATACAGTTCGACGAGACCCTCCGGAGGATTGAGGAGGCGACGTTCTACGGGGACATCTGGAACATCAGCAGCGCCCTATACGACTACTCTGCGGACCAGTACAATCTGACGGAGGGAAAGGTCAGGGAGGCGCACAGGAGGAACGCAGCTTACCTCGCAGTCGGCCTATGCCTGCTGAAGCCCGGCGAGGAACAGGTATCGGAGATGGAAGACGCATACAGCTACGACAGCGGCAGCTTCTACGAGGAGGACCTGGAGAGGTACGGCTTCGCCCCAGGCACCTTCGTGGAGGAGCTCGTCGAGGCTGAGCTGGCCCGGATCGAGGAAGCCGCCGGCTTCTCCGAGTCGAGGATATTCATCTACAGGGAGGACTACTCTCAGTACGTCCCCCGGGGCCACTACACCCGGTCGGAGAAGCTGAGGAACTACTTCAAGGCGGTGATGTGGTACGGCAGGATGTCCATGCTGCTGAAGGGAGACCCGAACATAGAGGAGGGGACAACCTGCAGCGACATGCCGCCGTGCACCGCCTTCATATCAGAGTACGACGCCGACGTGCAGACCCTTCAGGCGTGCCTGTTGACGGCGGCCCTCACAGGCGACACTGACACGTGGACCCGTTGGAACAGGGTCTACGAGGTCACGTCATTCTATGTCGGCGTCTCTGACGACTTGGGGCCGTACGAGTACCTCGACGCCATGCAGAAAGTGTTCACCGGTACGATTGACTCTGAGCAGATTGGCGAGGAGCTGCTGCTGGAGCTCAGGCTGAGGCTGGCTGAGCATAATCCACCAGCCATCTACGGCGGCACAGGTAACGCTGGGTTGTATCCGCCGATTACGCCGGACAGGCTGGACGAGGTTCTAGAGGCCACCATGGGCTTCAGGCTCATGGGGCAGAGGTTCGTGCCAGACGCCTACGTCTTCGAGGAGCTTGTTTTTCCAAGCGTTCACAGCCCACTAGGCCCGGAGCAGCCTTTCACCTGGGTCAATACCCCTCTGGGCCCGACCCGGGGATTCCCGCGCGGGCTGGACGTCATGGCGGTACTGGGTTCGTCCCGCGCGAGGGAGATGCTTGACGAGCTAAAGGACTCCAGCTACGAGAACTATGACGCACAGTTCGACGCGCTGAAGGAGCAGTTCGACAACTTCACCGCCGACGACTGGGGGAAGAACCTATACTGGTCCTGGCTGTACACTCTGAAGCCGCTGCTGGAGGAACGCGGCGATGGGTACCCGACTTTCATGCAGACCGAGGCGTGGACCGACAAGCAGCTTACCACGGCTCTGGCGTCGTGGACAGAGCTAAGGCACGACACCATACTTTACGCGAAGCAGAGCTACACCGTGGTGGCGTCAGGGGCACCCATGCTGCCGCCGGTGAAGGGCTACGTCGAGCCGGTGCCCGAGTTCTACGCGAGGCTGCTGGACCTAACCAAGATGACCCGGAGGGGGCTCACCAGCTACGGCGTCCTCGACGAGACATCGGCGAGGAGGCTGACGTCCCTGGAAGAAATAATCTCTAGGCTCATCCAGATATCGGAGAAGGAGCTGCTGAACGAGCCGCTGACGCAGGGCGACTGCGACTTCATAAGGGACTTCGCAGAAGAGCTGGACGACGTGCTCTCGGGGGTCGATTCCAAGGCGAAGAAGACAACCCTCGTCGCCGACGTTCACACCGACACGAACACGAACCAGGCGCTGGAGGAGGCCACGGGGTACGTGAGGCTCGTCGTCGTGGCGTACAGGCAGCCTGACGGCTCGGTGGTCCTCGGCGCGGGCCCGGTGTTCAGCTACTACGAGTTCAAGCAACCCATCAGCCAGCGGCTCACAGACGAGGCGTGGAGAGAAAAGCTGGCGGAGGATCCGCCGGGCGACCCCGAGTGGGTCGAAGGCTTCACAGACTAAAAAAAGGAGGGTTAACGGGGGTAGACTAGCTCCCCGTCGATGATCACCTTCCGCACCTTGGTCATCACGTCCAGGGGGTCGCCGCTCAGCAGCCTCAGGTCCGCGTCCTTGCCCGGCTCTATGCTGCCCACGCGATCCGCCACGCCCAGAATCTCCGCGGGCACGATGGTTATGGCCTTCAACGCGTAGTCGTAGGGGAGGCCGTGCTTGACGCTGTACGCGGCGCTGAGGGGCAGGAACCTGATGGTGCTGCCCACGGCGTCCGTCTGTATCGCGAACTTGACGCCCGCCTCGTGCATGATCCGCGGGGTGTCGTAGCTCAGCTCCCTCATCTCCCACTTGCTACGGGCGGTGAGGCTGGGCCCCCAGACCGCCGGCACGCCCTTCTCGGCGATGTACTCGGCTATCCTGTGGCCCTCGGTGGCGTGCTCCCAGCTCATCTCCACGTCGAACTCCTCGCAGATGCGTATCGCGGTCGCCGCGTCGTCGGCCCTGTGGGCGTGGGCTCTGAAGGGTATCTCCCTCCGGAGCACCGGGGCGAGGGCCTCCAGCCTGATGTCGCGTTCGGGCTGCTTCTCGGGGTCGTCCTTGAACCTTTCCTGTTTCTCCACGTAGTTTTTGGTCTTCTGGAGCCAATCCCTGAGGACTCCTGCGACGCCCATCCGTGTGCTGGGCATCTTCTTCTGCTCGACGCCGTAGACGCGCCGGGGGTTCTCGCCGAAGGCTATCTTCATGCCGCTGGGGCTCCTGATGACCATCTCGTCGGTGGTGGTCTTGGGCGCCGTCTTGATGACCACGCCGTAGCCGCCTATGACGTTGGCGCTGCCGGGGAGCACCTGGGCGGTGGTGACGCCCTCCTCCAGGGCGGCGGCGAGGCCGCCCTCGTCGGCGTTGGCCTTGATGCCGTCCAGCGCCCGTACGTGGGGCGTCGCCGGGTCGGTCATCTCGTTTCCGTCGCTGCCGGCCCAGCCGATGGTCTCCTCCCATATGCCTATGTGGCAGTGGGCCTCGACGAGGCCGGGCGTCACCACCCTCGCCTTCAGGGTCTTGACGCCCTCGGGCACCTTGACGTCGGGCCCCACGGCCTTGATCTTTCCCTTGTCTATGAGGATCGTGCCGTCTACCACTCCGTCCGTGATGGTGTGTATCTTCCTTGACTTTATGGCTAGCATGTCTGCACCGGTGACGTGTTTATCGTGGGGATTAAATGGTTTTCCATGAACTACTTGTAAGGCTTAGGGTTTCATGAGGGCCGATCATTAGCCGGTTGTGCCGGGGGATTTACTCGATGCCGCAGACCTGTCTTATGGCCGCGAGCATCTTGTCGTTATTGGGTGGGCAGCCCTCGACGTAGCAGCCGGCGTCCTCGTGTCGTTTGAGGCAGGTGCCCATGATGATGGGCGTGTTGGGCAGGTCACCTGGGGGCTCCGCGTTGCTGCCCACGACTATGAAGAGGTCCCTTACCTCGCCCATCTTCTTCATCTGCTCCAGGTCGTAGATGACGCTGTGGATGGTGCCCCTGCAGGCGCTGCAGGCGCCGTCGCTTATGACGGTGACTCCCTCGGCGAACTCCAGGGCGGGGGGGGGCCTCTCGAACCTGTAGGTGTAGCTCGTCAGAGGCGCCCCCACGACCGTGGGCTCCTCGGACT
>CAZGZR010000047.1:0-20083 GCA_964529745.1 uncultured Candidatus Bathyarchaeia archaeon | reverse complement strand
GCCGTGGGCAGCCATGATGAGGGGCACGTCCTTCTTGTTGCTCTCCTTGCCACCCGGTGTGGTGGTGGTCCAGGCGCCGTAAGGGGTGAGCCCACTCTTCTGGATACCCGTGTTCATGTACGCCTCGTTGTCGACGCATATCTGGATCATGTTCTCGTTGCGCTCGGCGGCGGCGGAGAGCTTGCCGAAGCTGATGTCGCCTGTGGCGCCGTCGCCGGCCGAGCTGACTATGGTGATGTCGTCCCATCCCTTGGCCTTGAAGGCGTTGACTATTCCGGTGGCTCCGTCTGCGACGAAGCTGAAGTGGAGGTTGAATGTGGGTATCTTGATGTTCCTGATGGCGCACATGGCGCAGGGCCCGTCGCCGTAGATCACGGTCCTGGGCCCCAGCGCCTGGAGCGCCATCTTCCAGAAGAGGGGGCCGCCGCAGCCTGGGCAGCACGTGGTGCCGCCTTGGAGCATGTTCTCCTCGTACCGTCTGTCGAATGCCTTGTTCATCTACATCACCTCTCCCAGGTCGTGGAGCTCTACCCAGTCCACGGCCTCGTCCACCTTACCCTTCGCCGCCGCCTCCAGCGTCTTGTCGGCCATGTACTCTATCTGGCGCAGCGTGACATCGCTTCCGCCGAGGCCGACGTGGAAGTCCAGCAGCAGGGGCCTGTCGTCCATGGGGTAGAAGGCGCGGGCCAGCTCCATCGACACTATCCCTCCTCCGGCTGATCCGTAGCTGGTGTTCCTGTCGACGACGGCCACGGCCTGGTACTTCTTGGCTATCTCCCTGAACTCCTCGCTGGGGAAAGGCCTGAAGCCCCTGAGCTTCACCAGCCCGATCCGTTTGCCGTCTTCCTGCATCATGTCTATCACGTCCCGGGCTGTGCCCGTCATGCTGCCCATCGTCATCAATACTGCGTCGACATCCTCGCACCTGTACTCCTCTATGAGGCCGTCGTATCCTCTGCCGAAGACCTTCCTGTAGTCCTTGTCCACGTCCTCGATTACCTTCTTTGCTCTTTCGTGGGCCTGCTGGACCTCGTATCTGCCCTTGGCTATGTTCATTGGGCGTGGTGGCCGTCTGTAGTCGTCGGGGTGCAGGCTGTACATCTCGTGTTTAAAGGGAGGAAGCCAGTCGTCCACCTTCTCCTGGTCCGGCACCGTCGTGGGGGTCGCCGTGGCTGAGACGAAGTAGCCGTCGTAGCAGGGAGCCACGGGGAGGTAGACGTCCCTGTTCTCCCCTATCTTATAGGCCATGAGTATTGTGTCGAGGACCTCCTGGCTGTTCTCGCAGTAGAGCTGTACCCAACCGTTGTCGCGCTGGAGCAGGCTGTCGTTGTGGTCGGGACGGAGTCCGCCTATGGGCGCTATGGCCCTGTTGACGAAGCACATGACTATGGGCAGCCTGAGGCCGGGGGGCATCCAGAGGGCCTCCTCCATGTAGCAGACGCCCTGGCTGCTGCTGGCCGTGAAGACCCTGGCTCCGGCGGCGGAGGCTCCCACGGCGGCGGCCATGGCCGTGTGCTCTCCCTCGACCTTGATGTACTCGGCCTTCATGGTGCCGTCCTCGATGAGCGTGGCGATGTGGCTGATGAGCTCAGTCTGGGGCGTTATCGGGTAGGCGGGCACAACCTCGGCACGGGCGAGCTTGGCTCCCCACGCCGCGGCCTCGTTGCCCTCCATCATCCTTGTGAAGCTCATTGCGTCCCCTCCTTCACCATCTCTATGGCGTCCACCGGACACTCGTTGGCGCAGACGCCGCAGCCCTTGCAGAACCTGTAGTCGAAGACGGGCCTCCTGTCGTCGTTGAGCATGACGGTGCCCTCGGGGCAGTAGGTCTCGCACTGGCCGCAGCCTATGCATTTGTCGTGGTCCGCCTTGGGGGCGAACGCCCTCACTATCTGGGCCATCACGTCACCTCCGCCGCCGCGTAGCCCTTCTTGCAGGCGTCTACGTTGAGCTCGCCTATCCTGCCTGGGAACGTGTGCATTATGGGCTCGTAGAGGGACTCCAGCTTCACCCAGTCCGCGGCCCTGGCTATGGCGCCCATCATTATGGTGTTGGTGATGGGTATGGCCCTGACGCCGAAGAGCTGGGTGCTTAGGCTCGTGGCGTCCACCGTGGCCGTGGTGGAGAGCTGGACGCCTAAGTCCACCTCACTCGGCTTCCGGGCGTCGTTGAGTATCGCCGTGCCGCCTCTCTTCAGCCCCTTAGTGACTGCCTCGTGGGAGGTTAGGGTCGGGTCCAGCACCACCAGCGCGTCGGGCTCGTAGATGCCGCTGGTGCGCCTTATGGGCTTGTCGTCGAGCCTGAGGAAGACAGTTACGTCTCCCCCGCGGCGCATGCCGCCGTAGACGGGTATCTTTTGGGCGTATTTACCCTCGCTGAACGCCGCCTCGGCGAGCATGAGGGCGCCCATGACCGCCCCCTGTCCACCCATTCCGTGGAACCTTATCTCGATCAACTCGATCACTCAGGACGTGATAGAGTTCGTTGATTGTTTAGATAAGGTGTTGGGTGGGCAACAACTAAATCGGGCGCGTCCATGGTATGGATTGATGAAGCGAGGTCTATTGGCGATAGTCTCTCACCCGGACGACGAGACCTTCGGGTGTGGTGGGACGCTCGCGACCCACGCCTCCAGCTCCCCGGTGGACGTGCTGTGTCTGACGTGCAACCCACCGGAGCGGCGGGGAGAGCTATTTTCCGCAGCCGAAGCCCTGGGGATTGGGGAGCCCACGTTGTTCGATGAACTCCACGTCGAGAGCAGCGATCGGCTCATCAGGCGCGTCTCGGACGTTATAGTGGAGAAGAGGCCCAGGGTCGTGGTCACCCACCTCCCCTTCGACTACCACAGGGAGCACAGGGTGGCCTACGAGGCTGTGAAGGAGGCCGTGGAGTGGGCGGCCCACACAACTACCTACGACGATCCGTGCCTCGTGGAGCGGCTGCTGCTGATGGAGGTAAACACCCTCATCCCCTCGCCCCACGTCCTTGTTGACATCACCGAGGCAATGGACAGGAAGATGGAGGCCGTGGGGCGCTACGCGAGCCAGCTGGCTAAGTTCCAGTGGGGCTACTACCAGAAAATAAGCCTGAAGAAGGCCGAGCTCAGGGGCGTCCAGGCGGGATGCGTGTACGCCGAGGCATACCTGGAGGAGCCGGTGCCGTCCCACGGCCCCTTCTACGAGGCCAAGGCGACGCAGAGCCTCCTCTAGCGACTCAACTCTTTTACCCCTCCGCCCCGATATGCATAGGCGACTGTATTGAATCTATACGGCTTGAAGGTCATCGACTTCCACAGCCACTTCCCGATTCGCCGAACCGGGTCAGGTGGGTGGAGGCAGAGGCTCGTGGAACAATACGGCGAAGAGAAAGCCAACGTCATCATGGAGAACAGCAGACGCTACAGGGACGAGTGGCGAAAGATGTGGGGCTTCGACCCCCCGGAGACCGAGGATCACAGCGACGAGGAGCAGGCCGACAGGTGGGCGGCGGACCTAGAGGCGAAGGGCGTGGAGAGAGTGAACTTCGTGACCGGCGGGGGCAACGACAGGCTCGCCGCGCTAGTCGCTAAGTACCCTGATAGGTTCACGGGGTTCGCGCATCACGACCCCTTCAGCGAGGGCGCCGACAGGGAGCTCACACGGGCCGTGGAGGAGCTGGGGCTCAAGGGCTACAAGATGATAGCGTCTAGCCAGACCCGGCCCGTGGACGACAGGGCGCTCTACCCCCTCTGGGAGGCCGCGGATGGGCTCGGGGTACCCGTGCTCATCCACTTCGGCGTCCTCGGCGGCGGCGGGGGCCCGCCCAGGAACCTGAGGAACATGAACCCCCTCACCCTCTGGGAGGTGGCGTCCAGCTTCCCCACGGTGAGCTTCGTGGTCCCACACTTCGGGGCCTGCTACTGGAGGGAGCTGCTGCAGCTGTGCTGGGCGTGCCCCAACGTGATGATAGACTCGTCGGGCAGCAACCAGTGGATGAGGTGGATGCCCTACAGGCTCACCATGGAGGACCTCATAGGGAAGGTGATGGAGACGGTGGGGCCGGGGAGGCTCTTGTTCGGTACCGACTCCAGCTACTTCCCGCGGGGCTTCAGTGTCGAGTACCTCCGGCAGCAGCTCATGGCCTGCCGCTCCATGGGGCTAGACGAGGGGAGCGTGGAGAAGATATTCCACGGGAACGCGGAGAGGCTGCTGGGGCTGGCCTGAAAGGGTTTTTATAACCTCCTTTGACTTTCGATACGACCCAGGTGTAACAGTTGCGCGAAACCCTCCCTCAGGCTCATGTGATCTACAGCGACTACGTCAGAGACGGCTTCAGGGCCGAGTTGGCGAAGACTCTCTGGGGGGTCATCCCGGCCACTTTGGGGGAGGCGGCGTCGTGGTTTAAGGGGATACGGAGGAGGTACGGCTCGCCGCCTGAGGAGCTTGAGGGTTTTAGGAAGGCGGTCAGGGGCTACCAACGGGAGTTGGGCCTGCTCACGGGCAGGGTGGTTGAGAGCATCGACTCAATGGACGCCGGCGTCGCGGAGGCTGGGCAGCAGCCCATGTGCCTCGCGGGCCCCAGCCTCATACTGAACAAGATCGCGTATGCTCATACCCTCTGCGCCGTAGGCGGCGACTGCGTGCCAATGTTCTACAACGCCGACTACGACGGAGTTCAAGCCGAGTTGCTGAACATGAGGCTACCGAGCCCCTCGTCGAGGGGGCTGCTCATCACCTACCCCGCCGGACCGGAGTACGAGGGAAGCCCCATCCACGTGCTCCCCAACCCGCCCGAGGAGTGGCTCACCCAGACCGTGGAGAAGATCACGGGCAACTACAAGGGCATCATGAACGGCGTGAAGCCGGAGACCCAGGAGCGCGTCATGATGAACCTGGACCACGTGCTCACCGTCGTCAGGGGCGCCTACTACTCCACAGACAACGTCTCGGACTGGGCGGCCAAGATCATAGGCACCGTAGTAAACCTGGAAGCGGACCTCGGGGTGCCCATAGTGTCGCCCTCGAAGCCCGAGATAAGGCCTTTCTTCCAGCGAGGCTACGAGACGCTTCTATCCGAGCCCAACAGGACGGGCTTCATCGAGGCCAGCAACGAGGCCGCCGAGTGCGTGGAGACGTATGGGTTCAGGCCCCAGATAGGGAGGAGGGGCAGGGACTACGTGCCGTTCTTCCTAGAGTGCTCCAACCCAGGCTGCAACAGGGCCAGGATAGAGCCAAGGTACGTGGACGGCGGCGGCACCGCCTCGGTCAAGGGCGTGTGCCCCCGCTGCGAGAAGGAGTACGAGTACTCCTTCAATGCGTCGAGCCCCGACCTCAGCGACTTGATCGACTGGATAAGCCCCAGGGTGGACTCCCGGCAGGTGATCGTGGACTCCGTTGTGCCCGTGCTCGCCCACATAGGGGGCCCCGGCGAGACCAGCTACTACGCGGAGGTGATCCCGGCCGCCCAGAGGCTCGGCCAGCCGTTCCCGCTCTACATCCGCTACACGAGAGCATATTACAACACGCCATGGAACGAGGCGTACGGAGAGGAGGCGAAGGCGGCGGGGCACCCGACGATCCTCAGCGACGGCCTGTTCGACGCACTGGGAGAATGGGTGAAGGCCCGCAACGACGGCGACCGAGAGGCTCTCAGGAGAAGCCACTACGCGATAGAATCATCGATAGAGGAGACGTACTCAAGCCTTGTCGAGGAGACCGAGAAGCTTCAGGGTGAAGTAGACTCCATAAAGGGCAGGCTTGGCAAAGTCGAGGATCGTGGACCCCTCATCAAAGAGCTGAGGGAGAAGCAGAACGCGCTTGCCATGGTCGAGCAGTACCTCTCCTGGGCGTACGGCAGGTTCAGCCCAGAGCGCCGCGGCCAGGAGGTGAGCTGGGCCTGGATAGACTTGGCCGCCGTGACGGGGGTCACCGACGTCGTCGGTGTCTACCTCCGCCAATACAACGAGCATACGCCTAACTCCTCGATGTACTTCGTGAACACCTAGTCGCCGTGGCGCTGCCTGAGGGGCGGTGAGAGCCTGAGCATCAACTGTACGCGCTCGAACACGTCAACCCACTCAGACATCTCCGTCGCTAGTGCTTTGGGGCTGAGCACGCCGGCGGTGGGGCCTCTCCCGATCTCCCGGGCAGCCTTGGCCCTGTAGACGTGGAGCAGCCTGTCGCCGAAGCGGCCCACCTCCCAGAAGTCCTCGGACAGATAGACGACCACGGGCACCCGGGTCGCACCGAGTATCCTGAGCTCGTCCTGCAGCTCCTCCGAGGCGGATCGGTCTATGAACCTGAGATGTGCCTGCAGGCCTATGGCGTCCGCTATCTTCTTCAGCATGGGTCCCTGCCTGGCGCAGTCTCCGCACCAGACGCCTCCGTAGACCAGGACGTTCATCTCCCTGTTGTATCCCTTGAGGCGCTTCATCTGCTCGGGCGTCAGGTCTGGTAGACGGCTCATCGTCTCCCTCCACCTGTCGGCGTGGCGCTTGTCCCCGGTCTCGAGGAACGAGTCGTACTCGGCGGCCTGGTCGAAGTGTCTCCTCCAGAACACGCTTCTCTTGTCGTAGTAGGTTGGCCTCTGGGTCATCACGGTTTTCGCGTAACGACGGAATATATTGTTTAGCCTGAGGCGGCCTTCTCGTAGACCTCCAGGTACCTGGCCACGACCTTGTCGGTGGAGAACCTCTCCAGCACGGTCTCTCGGGCATTCTCACCCATTCGCCTCATCTTATTCTTGTCGGCGTTGAGCTCCAGGAGCCTCTCGGCGATGTCCTCGGGATGCTTCAGGGGCACGAGGTAGCCGTTGATGCCGTGCTCGACTATCTCGGGGATGCCGCCCACGTTTGTGGCGACGATGGGGAGCCCGCTGCTCATGGCCTCGAGGATGGTGAGGGGTGCGCTCTCGGTCTCGCTGCACAGCACCAAAGTGTCCATGCACTTGAGCCTCTCCGGTATGTCGCTCCTGTAGCCATCGAACAGCACGCTGTGGCGGATGCCCAGCTTCTCTACGAGCCGCTCTATGCTGTGCCTCTCGGGGCCGTCGCCCACGAGGATGAGCCTCGCGTCCGGCGCCTCCTTGATGACGATGCACATGGCGTAGACGAGGTCCTCGATGCGCTTCACGGCCCTGAAGTTGGAGACGTGGCCCACGACGATGTCCCTGGAGACCCTCTCCGGGTCGATGCAGTCGTCGGGCCTGTACAGCTCCGTGTCAACGAAGTTGGGGATAACAGTGATCTCGCGCTCGATCCCCAGGCCAGTTCTAGCCTCCTCGACCATGAACCGGGACACGGCGGTCACGGCGTCGGCGGCCTCCACCGAGTAGGTGTTCACCGGCTCGTAGGCGGGGTCGCTGCCCAGTATGGTGACGTCGGAGCCGTGGAGGGTGACCACGTAAGGCTTGCCCGTGATCTGCTTGGACATGTAGGCGGCGGTGGCGTGGGGTATGCTGTAGTGGACGTGCAGCAGGTCCAGACCGTGCCTCTTTGTGACCCGGCTCATCTCGCTGCCTAAGGCGATGGTGTAGGGCGGGTACTTGAAGAGCGGGTACTCGACGACGCTCACGTGGTGCATGTACACGTTGGGGTAGTCTATCCCGTGGATGGCGACCGGCCTCTGATACGTGATGAAGTGGGTCTCGTGTCCACGCCGGGCGAGCTCCACGCCCAGCCTGGTTGCGAGGATGCCACTCCCGCCGAACGTCGGGTAACAGGTTACTCCAATCTTCAAGGCTTTTTCACTAACTGTAACTAAGATTCACGTCGAGACGATGAAATAAAAAGATGAGTCTAGGTGCCCTTCATGCGCTTCTCGACGCCGAGGATGGCGGCGATCTGGCCCTCATGGTGTATTATCTCGCTGATGGCGAGCATCAGGTATGCCTCCATCGGCTGCTTGCCGTAGAACCAGTCCATCTCCTTCTCCAAGTCCTCTTCCTTGAGGCCACTCAGCAGCTTGAGGACGTTCTTTTTGCCCTTCCCGTAGTCGCCCATGATCTTGTCGAGGCTGTAGCTCTCGTTGCCGACGTAGTCGGCTGGCCAATCCTTAGGGGAGTAGTCTTTGTCGGCCTTGACGATCTTGGGAAAGAACGAGAAGAACTCGCTGTTCAGGTGCGTCATTATCCAGCGGATGGTGTTGGCCTCGGGGCAGCTCTTCCAGTCGAGCTGCTCCTCGGTCAGGTTCTCCGTTGCACGTTCGAGCCGGGTGAAGCCTACCTCTGCGAAGGCTTTCATGGTCTCTATCTTGTCAGACACTGTTTATCACCGAGAATCGGTGAGAAGATATCTGATCGGGGCTACTTATATCATACGGCAAGCAGTAAAAAAGGGAAAGAGACGCGGTTACTTCTCGTGGAGCCTCTTGTAGGTACCCCTGACGTAGGCGGCCTGCCCTCTGTGGTGGAAGACCTCGCCTATGTACGCGAACACCCCTATCTTCCTCTGACGGGTGCCGCCCCAGAGGGGTATCTCGGCCTCCAATTCCTCGTCGGATAGGCCTCTCAGCCCCTTCGCAGCGGATTTCGCGCCCTTCTTGATGTCGGCCATGAGCTTGTCCATGCCGTAGTCTTGGTCCCTGTAGTCATCGGGCCAGCCCTTAGGAGTGTAATCGGTGACTCCTTTGACGATTCTGGGGATGCTTATGTTCACTATCCTCGAGATGTGGTTCAGCTGCCACTGGACGCTGTTGGAGACAGGGGTGGGTTTGAACCTGTATTCCTCGTCTCCGATTCCCTCCACGGTCCTCTCGAGGGCGCCTACGGCGTACTCCAGTTCCTCGGCCAAGATCGATCCTTTAGCGTTCATCATATCGCCATGATCGAGGGATGAACGGGCGCTTATAACACGTTCCAGCGTCTACGCCTTCATCATCTTCTCCACGAAGCCCGCCAGGTACGCCACCGTCTTCTCGTAGAGCTGCCTCCCCTTCTCGGCCGAGCCACGGGTGGGGTCCCCCATGAAGCCGCTGGGCTCCACCTCCTCGGCCCAGTAGTAGACGCTCTGCGGGTGGCCGTCGAACACCTGGATGCCGTAGCTCCTGGTCTCCATCCCCTCCAGCGGCTGGTTCAGGGGCCTTAGCTCGGCCCTGCTCATGTCCACCAGCTCCGGGTGCAGGTGAAGCATAACGGAGGTGACGGGCTCGCCGCCGTGGCCCATCCTGAGGCCTGGGCCCCAATAGTCCTTGGGGATCATCTGCGTCACGACGCCCCAGACGTGGATCACGGCGCACAGGGCCCCAGTCTCCTCCCTGAGCCTGTACGAGACCTCCCTGAGGACGGGTAGGTTGTCGCCACCGTGGGCGCTGAAGAATAATATCTTCCTGAAGCCGGATTTAGCCAGCCCCAGGCACGCCTCGTAGACGTAGCGGCTCAAGGCCTCCATGCTCACGGTCATGGTGCCGGGAAAGTGCTTGTAGGGCTCGGACACGCCGAAGGGGATCACGGGGGTGACCGGCACGCCGGTCCTCTCACCCACGTCCCTGGATGCGGCCTCGGCTAACAGGTAGCAGCAGCCCACGGGCTTGTGGGCGCCGTGGGGCTCCAGACTGCCCAGGGGCACTATGACGGTGTCTTGGGCCTCCTCCTCTATGGTGACCCAGCTCTTATGGTGAAGGTAGAATGACAATTGTCATCGGTTCAGCGTCCACTCCATGGCTTATAGTACTTGTGAGGCTACAGTCATGGCGCTAGTTCCAGCCCGGGTATCACTCACAGTAGGAATAAGGAAAAAAATTAGGGTTTTATGGGGGCCTGTATCTCGGTGAGCACCTCGCCGGGCGTCACGGTGTTGGGGTCGTTGAGGTACAGGTCCATCATGGGCCCCGAAAGCTCGTAGCCTTCACCTACGACGTATTCGTATAGCTTGGCGTAGGCCGGCCCGATGGTCTCGTAGCTGCCCTTGTGGACGAGGTATGCGACCCTTCGCCCAGGGAGGTTCTTCACCTCCAGGGCCGGGTCGCTCAGGGTCACCTTGCCCGTCACGGGCACGGCCACCTCAAGGTCGGCGTCCAGCTCCCTGTACTCGTCGTCGTGGTAGATGGTCATGAAGGGCCCAACGATCTTGACGTAGCTGGCCTGGTTCTCGGGCGCCGTGACGGCGGCCATGAGCTCACCTATGAGCCTGCCTATGGTCTCCCCTATGGGGCCCTTGTCCCGCTTGCTCAGCACGCGGACGCCGGGCACGGCCTTGACGGATGGTTCGGACATTGTTTCTTTCATCAACTCCGTTATCTTGTTGCCTTCGAGCAACGACGCGACGCGCCTGAGCCTGTCCAGCTCCGCCCTTGTCTCCCCGAGCCTGGCCGCGACGATGGCCGAGAGCCCCTCTTTGTCCCCGGCCTCCTCGGCTTCGAGGTACTCGGCCATGGCCTCCACGGTGAACCCCAGGTCCGAGAGGTGCCTGATCTTGACGCCCCTCTGTATCTGGCCGCCTGTGTAGTACCTGTAACCGGTGAACGGGTCCTTGGCCTCGGGGACCAGGAGCCCCTTGGCCTCGTAGTAGCGGAGAGCCTTCCGGGTGAGCCTGGTGACGGCGCTGAACCTGCCGATGGGTATCTGGTCGAATGTCATCGCTCCACCACCTTGACGCGGGTGCCCTTCTAAAGGCATGGAGTCTGCCCCGGGGGAGACTCTCAGCATATAAAGCCGTCCCCGCATTTAACGTTGGTAGGATGACCAAGCTGGACCTGAGGAAGGAGCTTAAGCGGTTCTACACGGCGAAGAGGAAGCCGGAGCTCATAGACGTCCCCGAGGGCAAGTTCCTAGCCATACTCGGCAGAGGCGACCCCAACGGCCCTGAATACCAGGGGGCGATGCAGGCCCTATACGGATTGAGCTACACCCTGAAGTTCAGTCAGAAGGCGGAGGGCAGGGACTACACGGTGATGCATCTCGAGGGGCTCTGGTGGGTGGAGGACGGTGTCTTCGGCTTCCAAGACCCGGCGCCGCGGGAGGCGTGGCGGTGGAAGAGCATGATCAGGCAGCCCGACTTCATAACGTGCGAGATGGTGGAGGAGGTGAGGCCAGGCGTAAGGGAGAAACGCGGCCCTAAGGTAGACGAGGTGAAGCTGGAGTCGTTCCACGAAGGATTGTGCGCTCAGGTGCTTCACGTCGGCCCCTACAGCGAGGAGGGCCCCACCGTTCAGTTGCTCCACGGCTTCATCGAGGAGAACGGATACCTGCCCAAGGGCTTCCACCACGAGATATACCTGGGCGACCCGCGTCGCACCAAGCCCGAGAACCTGAAGACCATCCTCAGGCAGCCCGTGGAGAAGAGGTAGCCTAAGCCTCATTGCCCGACGCGGCCCCGATTACTTTAGTTATGGTTAAAAGCGGGTGCATCAGGGTATCTGGATGATGATCGAAAAAAGGGCCAGAAAGGAGCTGGAGAGCTACGTCTTCCAGAGGATGAGCGAGTCCGGGATAGTGGGGCTCAGCTTTGCCGTCGTCGAGGACGGAGGGATCGGCTACAGCAGGGGGTTCGGTTTCAGGGACTTCGACCGGGGGACCAGCTCGACGCCGGAGACCACATGCTGCGTGGGCAGCGTCACCAAGCCCTTCACGGCGCTGGCGGTGATGCAGCTCCACGAGAGGGGGCTCCTAGATCTCGACGACCCCATAGACCGATACGTGGATTTCAGGGCGAGACCCATGGGTGAGCCCATACTGGTGAGGCACCTCCTGAGCCACAGCAGCGGCCTGCCCTCCCTGGGCTACGCAGAGGTCACCCTCGGGATGGCCACGGACACCACGGACGAGTGGTACCCCATCGCCAGCCCGCGCGACCTCCTGGTCTTCATGGAGGGCGCCGAGGACTGGGCCCTCGCCAAGCCGGGCACGCGCCACGCATACCTCAACGAGGGCTACATACTGCTGGGCGCCATCGTAGAGAAGGTCTCGGGCGTCGGCTACGCCGAGTACGTGAAGCAGAACATCCTTGAGCCGCTGCAGATGAGGAGGAGCACCTTCGACGAGGAGGACGTCGAGAGGGACGACGACGTCGCCACGCCCTACGTCACGCGGGACGGCGGGAAGGTGGCCACGAGGTACCCCTACGGCCAGATGATAGCGGACGGGGGGCTCATGAGTAACGCCGTTGACATGGCTAGGTTCGTGTCCGCGCTCCTCAACGGGGGGGAGCTGGACGGGGCCAGGGTGGCCAGCCCGGATACGGTCAGCGAGATGATGGAGCCAAAGATAAGGACCTCCGAGGAGCCCTACGACGGGGTGAGCTACCGCGGCTACGGCTACGGGCTGCGAGTCAAGGAGGGCTTCCTGGGCCACCGGCTCGTCTACCACAGCGGCAGCGTCTACGGCTCCAGCGGCTACATGGGGCTAGTACCAGACGAGGGCGTCGGGGTCGTGATCCTAGCAAACGGGGGCTACTTCCTAGAGGACATGGGAGAGTATGCCTTGGCGCTCCTCACGGGCCGAGACCACATGGAGATACCTTACTTCAGGAGGGCCAAGCAGCTCGACGAACTGGCGGGCACGTACAACACCTTCAAGGACACGTCAAGCTACGGGGTGGCCAGAAGCGGCGGCATACTGGAGCTCACAATGAGCTTCGGCAGCAGGACGTACACGAGGCCCCTCATCCCCGTGGACCTGGAGGGCGAACCCAAGAAGTTCAAGCTATACGGGATAGACACCGTGACGCCCGTCCAGTTCCACAGGAGGGACGGTGAGACCATCATGGTATACGACCGCACCATGGCCAAGAGACGCGCCTGCCCCTGACCCGTTTTCATGGGGCTTCAAGGCGGATACCGCAGCTAAAAAATAGGTTCACCCTCGGCAAAATGCTCTGCATTAAATATGCTACTTACAGATACTCTATGATCATGTTGTCTCGGCGGGTAGAGCTTCTTCTCGACGCCCACAGGGAGCTTAGGCACACGGAGTACAGGACGGTGAGGGAGCTGTCGATCTGGGATCACGGCGCCGACCCGGAGGAGCCCATAGCGCTGCGGAAGGCGCGGGCCTTCAGGCTGCTGCTGGACGAGGCCCCCGCGGTGATCATGGATAACGAGCTCATCGTGGGGCTCCGCACCCTTTACGGGCCACTGGATGCGGAGGAGAACCTGTTTGGCGGAACCTACATGCTCCCAGTGAAGCCGGCGACAATGCACAACAAGAGGTTCTACCCTAGGTACCTCACAGACGACGAGGCAGCCGCGGCTCTGGGGATGGGCGTAGCAGAGGGCGGCTTCACGAGCCACGTCCCCTTCGGCACAGAGAAGGTGCTGAGGCTCGGGCTACGGGGCTTGAGGGAGCAGGCAGAAGCAAGGCTCACCGATCTTAGTGGGAACGGGGATAAGGCGGCGTTCCTTGAGGCCGTCCTCATGTGCCTCGACGCCGTAACGGAGCACATCAGGAGGCACGCGGACGAGGCGCTTAGGCTCAGAGACGTGACAGGGGACGAGTCCAGAAGGCGGGATCTAAAGGAGATAGCGGACGTCTGCCTCTGGGTCTCCATGGAGCCTCCGAGGACGTTCCGCGAGGCCCTCCAGCTGTTCTGGTTCTGCTGCCTCGCCATGGCAGCCGAGAGCCAGAGCTGCATCCCCATAGGCAGGTTCGACCAGGACCTTTACCCGTTCCTGGAGAGGGACTTGGAGGCGGGGGAGACCACGCTGGGCGAGGCCCAGACGCTGCTGGAGTGCCTCTGGATTAAGCTCAACTTCGAGTCGGACCTCACCACCGACACGTGCAGAAACATAACCCTCGCGGGACAGACGGCCGATGGGCTCGACGCCACCAACACCCTCACGTACATGTGTCTCGACGCCTCCCACCGCCTACGGCTGGCGGACCCCAAGCTCAACGTCCGTTTCCACGGCGGCTCACCCGCCCGGCTCCTCAGGAAGTGCGTCGAGATGGTGAAGGACGGGCTGGGCGGCTTCCCGGCGTTCTACAGCGACGACGCCATCATCGAGGGCCTGACTAGGATGGGTGTGTCCCTGGAGCATGCCCGCCTCTACAGCTGCGACGGCTGCCAGGAGATAATACTCCCCGGCAAGGGAGACTTCTACCCAGTGCACACGGCGGTCGACCTCCTGGCGTGCGTCCAGCGCACCCTCGGCGTCCAGCCGTACCTCGTGGAGCCGGGTGAGCCCGAGCCACCGGAACTAGAGGCGAGGGACTACGTTGGCTTCGAGGAGTTCATGGACGCGTACCTCAGCAACCTCGACGCCATGGTCGTAGGCGCCACCGAGGAGGGAAACACGAGGGATAGGGGGCTCGCCGCGTACAGCCCCGTCCCATTCCTGTCGTGCACCCTGGAGGGCTGCCTGGAGAGGGCCGTGGACAAGACGGCCGGCGGCTGTGAATACAACTGGACTGGGTGCAACGGCCAGGCGTTCGCCGCCGCCGTAAACAGCCTCGCAGCGGTGAAGAAGATAGTCTACGACGAGAAGCTGGTCACCCTAGACGAGCTTAGGGAGACGCTCACGGACGACTGGGGCGACGAGAGGCTCCGGCAGTACGCCCTCAACAGGGTGCCCAAGTGGGGCAACGACGACGACTACGTAGACGCTGTAGCCGTCACGGTGGCCGAGCGCTTCATCGAAGAGGTTCTCAGGCACAGGAACCCCCGCGGCGGCCCCTACTACCCGGGCATATTCACTTTCCACCACGTCAGCAGGGGCGTCAGGTCGTCGGCCAGCCCCGACGGGAGACACGCGGGAGACCCCGTGTCCACGCACCTCTCCCCGGTGGCCGGCACCGACAAGGCGGGGCCGACGCTCGCCGTGAACTCGGCCCTCAAGGTCTACGCTCTGCATCCACCTGAGGGGACGGCGCTGGACCTCCGTTTCCACCCCACGGCCCTCATGGGCGGGGATGGCTTGGAGAAGTTGGAGGGTTTCGTGAGGGCTTTCATGGGTGGGGGCGGCACCGTGGTCCAGTTCAACGTCGTTGACTCGGAGACCCTCAGGGACGCCCAGGCCAACCCCGAGCAGTACAGGTCTCTGCTGGTGCGTGTCTGGGGGTTCAGCGCCTACTTCACCACCCTCACCAGGGAGTACCAGGACGAGATAATCGCCCGCACCATGCACGGGCTGGACTAGAGTGTGAAGCCTTTTCATTGCCTTCCCCCCTTATTCGGCTCATGGGCGAAACCCGGGACTTCAGAACCAGGCGGCTGCCGGGGGAGTACGACGAGCTGGCCCCCGACGGCTCCGAGATAAGGGTCCTCATGAGGATGAACGGCGGACAGCTGGCCCACTGCACCCTGCCGCCCCACGAGACGAGCGACGCCGTCTACCATAGATCCATCGAGGAGATATGGTACTGCCTGCGGGGCCGGGGCGAGGTGTGGAGGAGCCAGGGGGACCGGGAGGAGGTGACGGGGTTCACGCCCGGGGTGTGCGTGAGCGTCCCCCCGGGCGTCCGCTTCCAGTTCAGGAACTGCGGAGGGGAGCCCCTGGAGTTCGTCATCGCCACCATGCCGCGTTGGCCGGGGTACCACGAGGCTGTGAAGACGGAGAGGCACTGGGTTTAGAGGAAAGACGCGGAGGGTTAACTGGGTGAAATTATTTATTTTGTCTTTATTTCTAATGAGACTAATTTCGAATTAATTAGGCATATTATTATTGAATTGAGGTTATTGATTGTGTTTTTTTAAAAATATTTAGTGTTAGGCGTGCGCTAGCTGTTTAGTTTCATGCGGACTGTAGTCTTGACAACTTGTCCAGCCCCCTGTTAGATTTTCTCAGTAACTTCGAGTTGAGTAAGAGAAGACCGAGTCTGCCTTGTAGTGGAGTCCAAAGTACCTCTGTATGGGGCTGATGTATCTTAGCTGCCGTGAATGCTGCGCGCGGTAATTGCACACCCTTCTTAGCGAGAATGATACTGCCTACCAGACTTACTATTGACACATTTCCTATACGGTTTTCCTATAATTACCTGACGCGTGCAGTACGTAACAGCACGAAGGGTCTAGGGGAAAAATATAAGTGTAATAGTAAAAATTATCTTTCAAGCTCTTTCATGCATGCCATTCTAGTAGAGTTGCATGTGTGACATTTAGAGGGGGAAGTAGTGTGCCAAATGCATTAATTGAAGAAATTGAAAAAACTTCAAGACCTAATGAGCCATTCTTCATGGAAGAGGGGATAGTCCATGTTGATGCAACCGCTAAAGTTCCTATAGAATTAAGTTTTCGAGGCATGTCTTATAATGGCCCAGTTGGAGTAGACATAGTTTTCCTCATTGATAACTCTGGCAGCATGCGTAATAGTGGCGGGACTGATGAAAACGGCGTACGATATTCAGCAATAGAGGCATTAGCCAGTTATTACAAGAGTGGTGGAACAGAAGACCGTGAAGATTTGGATCGGATTTCCATCGTTTCGTTTTCAGGGGAACCCGATGGATCAGAAACTGTAGTATGGATGGATTGGAGTACGTGGAGTGAAACGGAAACTTTCATTCAGCAACTTGATGATCATCCTCCTCCTGCTGGCATATATACGCCTATGGCAAAAGGGATGGAATTAGCTAATCATCAATTTAACACTTCTAATAGATTCTATAAAATGGTGATTTTGTTAACGGATGGTTATCCGGAAAGCTCACATGCAGCACCCGACATGGTTCAAGAACACGAGATCCAAAATGTACATATACCTTATGCGAAAAATCATATGATATTATACTCAACCATTCTTCTGGGATTCCCCGATGAATATGCAAGCCTTCTATTGTCTTATATAGCGTCAGAAACAGATTATATTACAAATCCTCCCCCAGATCCGCCTCGATTCTACTTCAACACCAGTGATGTAAATGAAATACAATCGGCGTATAGTGATTTCTTCCAAGGAATATTCAAGAGAATTGTCCCACATAACATCATTCTATCCGAAAAAGTCAATTCAATGTTGATAGTAGACGACGTTTCACTAATTTTAAATGCTTCAATTCAAAATCCGGTACATCCGAGTACACCCCTTCAAGACGCCATACAACAATTCGAAGGAATAGACGGTAATTTCTACATAAGGTTGAAGGAGCTGACGGGTGAAGCCATGCTTCGATTCACAGTCAAGCTTGACATTAACAGTGGCGATGTGACAGACAGTATGCTGAATCAAGATTACATTGAAGTTCCTGTAAATCATACGGATACTGATGACTCCTATATTTACTATGATTCTCCTTCTGAGACAGGAATCACTACTATTGGGCCCTTATCGATACCTCAAACAAAAATCAGATTCTTAACTGGGGTACATGTTTCAAAAGAATTGATTGCACCTCAAAACGGTGGCTTTGATGAGGGGCATACAGTCGACATCGAGATGGTAAATGCAAGGGCTTCGTCTTTAGGATGGTTTTGGCTGAAAGAATTTCCATCGTATTACGTTGATGTTTCAGAGATTATCGATGATTACGAATTCAGACCTTTCGAACACATCGTTAAGAAGATAATGAAGCCAATAGTTTCTAAGTGGATTATCGGTCAAGATGTGGACTGGGTAGATGGGGATCTCTTTGGCGTATCTTATGTAAAGCATTGGATCGACAGTTACTACGATGATATCATTAATGCATTCTCCAATACCCTTGATCCGTATCTCTCTCGCTTCTATTTTGGTCTAGGAAGGCTAGGTATGCAACACGGGATCTTCAAATTAAAACAAGATATACCAGCTAGAGCTGAACACCATCTTAATTTCAAAGTAAAAGGTTCAGCCTTCGGAGATCCACCAACCCAAATTACTAGACCAGTTGACAATCCAGCTAAAAAACCCCCAGAAAGCAGTCGATATAGACACACAGGCGTTGAATTTTGGGAATACGTAGAACCTAACCCCGACCTTTCTCAAATTCGATTGCCAGGCAAAAGGCCAGAACTACAGATTCATACATGTTTTGATCGGGATATAGACCAATTTTTTGAAAAATTGGTTGGAATTCAAAACTATGAAGTACCGCACTCTCTCATAAAGACGCTTGATAGTGAGGATATTAGACCCACGGGATTCTATTTAGAAAATTATGATGATTTACTTGACCCCATAGGGTTGTTGGTCACTATAGAAAACAAAGGAACTTGTACAGGTAACACCGCGATCAGAGCTAGGTCAATAATTATCCCATATCCTGATGTCGATATACCCGTTGAACGTTGGGATACACAGCAACCACGTCCAATGACAGCAGAGAAAACAAAAATCATCCAAATTAATAGCCGTGAAATTAAAACGACTCAAGTAGTATATACCCATTTATCGACCGTTCCTACGAGAGTAAGAACAAGCCCAGGAACTGGATTTGACCATGCAAAAATAGAAATAGATCCAGATTTTGTCAAAAAATTTACCAAGACATTTAAGGGGTTTATAATAAACATAGTCGATGTTGAACCCGCTTCTGGGGTAGGCCCTGACACTCGAGATGAGATTTGGCTCTGTAATAACAGCGCAATTGAAATAGTGCACATAGAATCCCCTTTTTAACTCCCTTTTTAACCCTGAACGTAAACCAACCCATACAGCCTATCGGCCCTCCATCGAAGAAAACGCCCAAATCCTAGACAACGTCCTAGCAGACCGTCCCATAGACCTTGCGATACAAGAAAAAACCATAAAATCAAATCTTGGGGAGAAACAGCCGAGAATAGTCAAATAAGAGAAAAAATTTAACCAAACCCCAAAAGAACCCCTAAAAAGGCTTCCTTTCAGAGATTTTAGCTGGTGCGGAGGGTGGGATTTGAACCCACGAACTCCTGAGAGACAAGGACCTCAACCTTGCGCCTTTGACCATGCTGGGCGACCTCCGCCTAACAGCAGTAAAGCAAGCCACGGCGATTTATCTTTTTGGTAAACCAGCGCAGCACATAAATTCGCCAGCCCGCCCTGAAACACTGAGCAGACATGAGCGTCGAGCTGCCCGAGGCCAAGATACTCGCCAGCCAGATCAACGAGACCCTCATCGGCAAGAAGGTCGAGTCGCACATGGTCATGGACACGGAGAGGCTGCAGAGGATCGGGTTCATGAACAAGGACCTCGCCGACTACGGCATCCTCGACGGAGAGACGATACTGGGCGCCGAGTCAAGCGGCAACACCGTCCACCTCAGGCTAAGCGGAGATGCCAACCTCGTCATCTCCCCAGAATACGGCGGCAGGGTCCAGTACAGCGAGGCCGGGGAGAAGCCCCCTGGGTACCACCTCAAACTGGAGTTCACGGACGGCTCGGCACTCACCATGAGGCTTACCAACATGGGCGTCGTGTCCGCTGTGAGTACATCCGACCTAGGGAACCGTTACACGTATAGACGAGACTTCCACGGAGCCGTCTCCCCGGACGACCCTGGCTTCACCTACGAGTACTTCAAGGAAGCGTTCAGCAGCCAGAACAAGGCGCTAAAGCCACTGCTGGTAGGCAAGGACGCCGTCATAGTGGGCGTGAGCAACAGCGCGTTCCAGGACATCATCTACAGGGCTGGGCTCCACCCCAAGAGGAAGGCCAGCAGCCTCACCGAGGAGGAGACCCTCGGCCTCTACGACGCCATCAGGGCCCTGGTGGAGGAGCGGCTCAGCATGAGCGGCAAAGACGAGTGGACCGATCTCCACGGCAAGCAAGGCGGGTACACCCCCAGGATGGGCCCCAACATGAAGGGCCGAACATGCCCCCGGTGCGGCGCCGAGATACAGAGGATATCCCACGGGGGCGGCCACGTTTACCTCTGCCCCGTCTGCCAGAAAGAGTAGCCCAGACGGCTGATGCAGGCATCGAACGAAGACTACTAATCCAACTACACCATTCTTGAATCAGTGTTTTCCATGGGCGCGAGAAAGAGGGCGCGAGACCTGGGCGTCCCCTTCGACGGGGCAACCGGCCCGCTGAACGCCATAACCGACGTTGATGGCGTTACGGTGGGGCATTCAACTATTATCAATGGGGAGGGTGTGCTCGTCGTCGGGGAGGGCCCTGTACGTACGGGAGTCACCGCGGTTCTGCCCCGAGGCGGGGTCTACGACCCGGTATTCGCGGGGTGGAGCTGCCTAAACGGGAACGGCGAGATGACGGGCACCACCTGGGTGGAGGAGTCCGGGTTCCTTGAGGGGCCCGTGATGATCACCAACACCCACAG
>CAZGZR010000046.1:0-20162 GCA_964529745.1 uncultured Candidatus Bathyarchaeia archaeon | reverse complement strand
GGAATCCCCTGGGGCAGCGCCGACGACTTCTACAGGCTGGTGAACGGGGCGCAGGACGAGCTGGTGGCGCCTCCCGGGGAGAGGTTCTTCTACCACAACGCGGCGTGGAGGATTCTGGGCCACGTCATCCAGGAGAAGTCGGGGATGCCCTTCCACAGGTACATCAAGGAGAAGATACTGGAGCCCCTGGGCATGAAGCGATCGACCCTCAACACCGACGAGTTCTACGCCGACCCCGACCACATAGTGCCTCACTGGAAGAAGCCCGACGGGACCGTCGAGCCCAGCAGGTTCCCGTACCCAAACCCCGACGACAACCCCGGGTTCAGCTTCATCGCGGCGGCGGGGGGCATAGCCAGCAGCGTCAACGAGATGGCGAAATACATTAACGCCCAGATCGAGAAAGGAGCATACCCCGGCGGTAGGCTCGCCAGCAGCGAGTCCTTCGAGGAGATGCAGACGCTGCACATCCACCGCCCAGACGGCTACTACGGCGAATACGGGTACGGCTACGGATTGGGGATAACTCCGGACTTCCACGGCCACAAGATGGTGAGCCACGGCGGCAGCATACTGGTCTCCACGGCGTACATGGCCTTCCTGCCTGACGAGGGGGTGGGGGCCATAATGATGGGCAACAGCGCGAGCCTGCCCTACGAGGACATCGCCGAGGGCGTCTTCGCGGTGCTTCTGGGCATGGACCCCCACGAGGCGGTGCCTAGGCTGGCCATCAAGAGGCGCATGGACCGGCTCACGGGGAGATACGAGATCTACAAGGGCATCGAGAGCGTGGACGTGGTGAAGAGGATGGGGATGCTTTACCTCGAGAGCAAGACGCCGTTCGCCGAGACGTCTCAGCCTCTGATCCTAGGGGACCCCTCGCTGGAGTCCACGGAGTTCTACACGTTGATGGACGGAGTCAGGTCCCCTGTGGAGTTTGTGGTCTACGAGGACGGCCACGTCGACCTGTTCGTGGAGAGGTACTGCTTCCACAAGACACCTGTTTAACTCTTTCATCAATCATCGTTATTCTATTTCCATTTTTTTACATGAATAAAGCAAAAAACATCCATGTTTACGTTTGTTATACATATGTTTTCATCATGTAGTTATTTTGTTTATCCCTGTCTACGAATTAACCCTATATTAATGGGTGACTAGGTTTCCCTGTCCGCGTTGAAGGTAAACAGAGACGTAGTCATAGTCTTCGCTGTGTTTACGTTGTTCGTGTCCTCGACCACCGCGTGGTACCTCAACCCCATCGTCGAGGAGAAGACCAGGGAGATCGTTTCCATAATCGAGACCCCGTTCGTGGTCCTCCAGAGCGACTACGTCTACCTCGGCAACAACAAGATCGTGTTGACGCTCGAGCTTGAGAACTCGGCCATGACCACCCAGAGCACCAACATAGAGGTCCAGGCCCTAGACGCCGGCGGCGAGATAATACTGGACGGCGGCGTGGAGATGGTACAGAACTCCACCGCACTGGACATCCCCCCGGGGGGCACCTACACTGAGGGCTTCACTTTCGAGAAGACGGGGCTGAGGACCGAGCTCAACGTCTTCCTGATAATCCTCTGGTGGGACACCACGCAGGGGGTGTTCACCAGCGGCGGAGGCACATCGATAGCGCCCAAGGCGTTCATAGCGTACAGGGCCTCTGACTACAGTGGATCCAAGTACCCCAAGTACAGGTTCTATGACCTCGAGTGGAGCGCGGCCCAGCAGTTAAACGAGCCCGCGGACCAGGAGGTCCGATTGGTCAGGTCTGCTTGGAACCCCGCGAGCTCCATGACGGACAACGCCCTGATAGTCCTCCTCACCAACCAGGAGTACGTAGACGCCTACAAGTACGACGGTTTCAGCTGGAACTTCGCCAGGCTTGGGCGGGTGTGGAAGAACGCACCCATCGAGAGGGTGAGGCCCTTCGACTTCGCGTACGAGGGCGTCTCGGGCGACGCGTTGATCGTCTACAAGGACAACGGCACGGACCCGTCCAGGGACCTCGTGTACAGGGTCTGGGACGGGAGCGGCTGGACGGACCCCGCCTACATAGACGACCCGGCGGGTAGGAGGGAGTACTACTGGGTCACGCTGGAGTCTGACCCCCTCACCGACGAGATAGCGATGATCGGCGTCACCAGCGAAGGCGGCGTCAACTGCTGGGTCTGGGACGGCTCCTCCTGGGGCCACCACTACCTGCTCTCCACGTCCGTGACGGACGTGGGGTACGAGGCGGCGTCCATAGCGTGGGAGCATAACTCGGGGGAGGTGATAGCGGTGGCCGCGGACGGCCAATACATAGACGTGGCGAGGTACGCCGGCTCGTGGAGCAGCATGGGCAGCTTCAGCCTCGTCCTGAACCCGAATCGAAGGACACCTGACGTCAACTGGGTCGTGCTGAAGCCTCACCGTGTCGCCGGTTCAGACAGGGTCATGTTGATGGCGTTGGACGATCGCGGGAAGCTGTATACCCGGCAGTGGAGCGGATCTTCGTGGCTCAGCCTCCCCGAGCTGATGGACGATGATCTGCAGACCGAGCAGAGCAGGTGCTTCGACGGCGACTGGATGCCGACGGGGACCTCTTTCATCCTTTTCGCGGGGCAGTTCAACACGCAGCAGCTCAGCTACAAGGTCTGGTCTCCCAGCGGCTGGAACCCCTCGGGGGCGGGCAGCTGGAGCATCTACGGCGGCGCCACCAACAGGCAGGAGTGGATCCAGGTGAGAAGCAACCCCAAGGGGGAGTACCCGGAGGTCTTGGTGGCGACGGTGGACTCGTCGGATAACCTGGTGGTGACGGCGTGGGACGGAGCCACGCTGCAGGATCAGACCGTCATCACGACGGAGACGACCTCGCTGTACGAGGCGTACGAGATTGCGTTCACCTACAACCCATAGCAATAAGTAGATCGGCCTCTCTGAAGCTTACTGGTGTCATTTTGGCTGAGGAAGATAAGATGCTTGCGGAGCTCGTGAAGATCAGGGAGGCTTTGACGGCGAAGCCCGCGCCTCCGCCCGAGCCGCAGGGGATCTGGGAGGAGTTCATAGACTTCATCAACAAGTACGGCGTGATGGGGCTCGCCATCGGTTTCATCATTGGCAGCGCCTCGAAGGATCTAGTGAGCGCGCTGGTGGCGGACATACTGATGCCCGTGATCACTTTCTTCATCCCGGGCGGCACGTGGAGGGAAGCCACGCTTACGGTGGGGCCCATAGTGTTGTCCCTGGGCCACTTCATGGGGGCGCTGCTGGACTACCTGATCATCGCGTTGATCGTTTTCTACCTGATGAAGGCGCTGAAGAGGACTGCCATCAAGTAGCCTATACAGCTGCTTTTTTTCAAACCGCTAAATTGTTTGACCCATATTCAGGGGATGATTTGTATAGAGACAGACAGATTAGACAAAACGTCAACAACCATATCGGCAGCTAGGAGCTATCTCCGCAGCCTCTGTACAAGGCTCTGCCGTACACGTAGCCCGCGGCGTACAGGATCAGCCTGTCGTACCTCCCAGGGATGAGGAGAGAGACGCCGTATATGTGTCCAAGGTTCCCGAGCACCACCGAGACCCTTACAATGTTGATCATCCAGAGCCCGGACAGCGGGAGGCTGAGCGCCAGAACATGCAGGTCAGGGTATCTACTCAGGACAACGTACCCTAGGTACGCGCATAGACCCACTACGCCCATTATGGCGAGGTAGACCGCCATCCCGAGCCAAGGACCCAAGGCATCCACGATCGGCGCGACGATGATGTTTGCCTCCTCTACGTGCTCGAACACGGTCAACCCCATGAGGGTCGAGGCCGCGTCCAGGACCGAGAACAACACGTGAACCAGTAACGCTTGAACCATCCGTCGTCTTAGGCAGGCGTCACGTGACATCAGGCTGGAAACGTCTCCATGCGTATTTAATCAGTTGAATGTAAACGCGATCCATTTACAGCTCATAGGTTGGCGAGCCTCGGCTTTATGCTACAGCCGCGGAGCCGTGGCAGCTTGTGGACTACGGCTTCAGTCTCCGCCGGAGCCTTGGTTAAGGGTCTTCCCCATGAGGAGGACGTCGTAGAGCCCACCGTCCTGGGACTTGTAGGCTTTCACCCTCCGCCCCTCCACGTTGAACCCGAACTTCCTGAAGAGGTACACCGCGGTCTCGTTGTCGGCCACCACCTCCAGGTTTATCCTGTGGAGGCTGTGCTCGTTAGCCGCGTTGAGCAGCATCACCATCAGCGCCGTGCCCAGCCCAGCGCCCTGGTAGTCCTGGTGAATGTAGATGTTGAGGTCCCCGGTCCCCGCTAGGCGGGGGTGGATGAACTTGTGCACGGAAGCGTACCCCACTATGCCGCCGCCGTGGACGGCCACAAGCGATATCAGGTTAGGCAGGTTGCCGATCCACCGGTCTATGGTCTCCTCGGTGTAGGGGGCCATGCTCCACCTGAGGGCGTCGTCGCTCATGGACTGGTACATCCCGTGGAGGCCCCCACTGTCGGACTCCTGCAGCGGCCGGATGTGGACGTGTCTACCGTCCCTCAGAGTCACAGTCCTCTCCATCGGCAAAGAATACGATTACTATCAGTATAATCTTTTTGAGTAGCCTTCGTTGCGCACCCGACTTCTGCTGCGCTGGAATACCTTTTCCGGGTTGTTCCAGCGGGTTCCTAAATATATGCCATGAGCATTGGTGAGCCAAGGTGAAAACATGAAAAAGACGGGAATCAAGAGTTCGGCACTGATCCTTGCGGCGCTCACGCTGGCGTCAATGACCTTCACGTGGGCCCAGGCGCAGCCTGAGGACTTCCAGCTTCCAAGCCCAGGCTTCTCGCCGGGGCACCCACTCTACGGGGTGGAGCTTTTCATAGAGGAAAACGTCGAGGTCCCGCTGGCCCGCCTCACCCGGGGAATGGTGGGCGCGGCGGAGAAACGGCTGAGGCTCTCGGAGGAGAGGCTGGCCGAGATCGAGGCCGTGTGCAACAGGACGGACGCGGCTACCCTCGAGAGGCTCAGGCACCGGTACGAGCTCCAGATTAACAAGACGCTGGCGCTTGTTAATGCCACGGACTCCATAGACTTGGAGACATGGATGGCTGAGAGGGCCATGAACCACGTACGGGTGCTGGCCCAGCTCAGGGCGCGCGTCCCCGAGGAGGCGAGGCAAGGCATAGACAAGGCCGTCCAGAGCAGCGTCAACTCGTTCGCCACGCACATGAGGAGGATGGCGTACAGGGTCCAGCAGGTGGAGAGCCAGGGAGGCAACGCGACCCGGCTCTGCGAGGAGATGGACGGTCTCCGGTTGCGGGTCCAGGAGCGCCTCGTGGAGCTGAACCAGACGAGGGAGATGAAGCCCACACCGGGCGTCAGCGAGGGCATCCGGATGCCCGTAGACGCGCTGGGCAGAGTAAACAGAACGCGGCGTGGAACCCCCTAGAGCCTTAACCATTTTTCATCATATTTCTTTTCTATAATCGCTGTGCTGAGGCACGCCCTCGACCCCGATCTCACGTTGGGCAGCTAGACCTGCCGGTTTCTTTTTAATACACCGAGACGCTGTGGGTTTCGGTGAAACGTTTGATAATCGACTTCCATAACCACTTCTACCCCGCCGCCTACGTCGATGAGCTGAAGAGGGAGAAGGGCTACGCCTCGGTCTCCACGGACCCCCAGGGGAGGCTCCTCATCCACTACACCGGCGACTACAACGTCGTCGTTGGGCCCCACATCGACATAGGGGACAGGCTCAGGGACATGGACAGGACCGGCATAGACATGCAGGTGCTCACCCTGACCACGCCCGGCGTGGAGCGGGAGGCCCCCGAGAGGGGCGTCAAGCTGGCTAGGCTTACCAACGACGGGTTCGCCGAGATAATCGACGACCACCCCGACAGGTTTACGGCGCTAGCCACTCTGCCCCTCCAGGACCCGGGGGCCGCCGTCGAGGAGCTGGAGAGGGCGGTCACCGAGCTGGGGCTCAGGGGCGCCATGCTCCTCAGCAACGTAAACGGCAAGCCCCTCGACGCAGAGGAGTTCGGGCCCGTGCTGGAGAAGGCTGTGAAGCTGGACGTGCCCCTCTACATACATCCGACGTCGCCCATCAACGACAAGTGGATGAACGACTACAGGCTAGTCCCCATCATGGGCTTCGGCGTGGACACGAGCCTCGCCGTGCTCCGGCTGGTGTTCAGCGGGGCCCTGAAGAGGAACCCCCGGCTCAAGCTGGTGGCCAGCCACGTCGGCGGGGTCTTCCCGTTCCTCAGAGGCCGCATAGAGACCGGGTTCAACGCGTACCCCGAGTGCAAGCTCCACATCCAAGAGCCGCCCAGCACCTACCTGAAGAAGGTCTGGATGGACAGCATAATATACGACAACGACGTGCTCATGTCGGCGCTCTCCTTCAGCGGCGCAGAGAAGATGATGCTGGGCACCGACCACCCGCACCAGATAGGGGACATAGAGAAGGCCGTCTCCCGCATCAAGACGCTGGACATAAGCCCCGAGGAGAAGGAACTCATACTCGGAGAAAACGCGGCGAAGCTCCTCAAACTATAGCTTCTTTATGAAGATGGGGTCAGCTGGGGTCCGTGACCCTCCCCATGAACATTATCAAGCCAGTGTCCACGTCCCTTATCAGGAAGACGAAGGGATGGTCCGCGTTGAACGTTATCTGAGGTTCAACCGCCGCAGTTAGCTTCACCGATACCCCAGTCGCGGCCGCTGCCTCGGTGCCCTTCTCGTTCACCTCTATGAACGCCTGGTGTATCACCTTGTCTATGAACAGCTGGTCCTCGGCGTTCATGCCGCTGAAGTCGGCTGCACCGGTGAACGCCGTGGGCATGCCCATCTCCGCCAGGTCCTCCTTCATGAAGTACTTGGTCTCGAAGGCGAACCTCGGCAGCTGGACGTTCACGGCGGTCGCCTCCATCGAATCGATCCATTCACCGAGGCTCTCCGGGGAGAGCTGGGCCTCGACCTCAGCCATGGAGCCCTCCGTGGGCAGCAGTATCAGCATGGAGACGTCCTCGCCTGTGTACGGCAGCTCAAGCAGCTGAAGCTCGCCCGTCTCGGCGTAGTTGAAGGCCTCGCCTCTCAGCCTCATCATGTCCAACGTGACGGTCTCGGTCGGCGAGACGTGGAACTCCTCCTCGCCGGTGGCCTCCTCGTCGAACTCGATGAGCCAGTCACCCTTGAAGTAGATGGCGTTGGTCAGCACCAGCCGGACGTCGGCGTCGATGGAGCCGCTGGGGAACAGGTCCTTGATCCTGTCGTTGGTCCTTTCCTCGACCCAGTGGTTGATGGTGACCCGGCTCTCCTCGGGCTCGGCGACGAAGTCGAGGGCGTTGACGTCCCCTCCGTAGTAGCCTTCGATGGCGTCGATGTAGTCCTCCACCACGGGGTAGCCCTGCTGAACCCACAGCGCGTTCACCGTGTGTAGGGCATAATCGCGATCAGCATCGTTCAACGTGTTGTATATCCTCGCGACGGAGGGAAGCCTATCGGAGGAGTCCTCCAGGAAGCCGAAAACCGTCTCCATCTCGTCCGCTGTCTCGCCCCGGGCGCCCTCGTATGTCATGGAGAGGGCCGTCGAGATGCTGTACGGCGAGAACAATACGTTTCCGTCGCCTGCGGCGTACCTGCCGTAGAGGTCGAACGCGAACCCGTTGTAACCGTCCACGGTCGCCTCGACCATCGAGGCCTTGGCGCCGCTGTCGTCCAGCACGGGGACGTCCTCCCTAGCCGTGATGCCTGTGAGCCAGTCGGATAAGGCGGGCAGCTGGGAGCCCACCACCACGGCGGCAAGGAGAGCGCCCACGATCCAATACAGTTTCCCACGGTTACCCGTTCTCGACATACACTTCACTGCGATAAGCTATCCCGGGCAACTAGATAATCCCATGGATTAGAACAAGCGTTTCAAGTAGTCGAACACAGAGGTTAAGGCCTCGTGGACGTGAGAGGGATGTCGCCCCTCAGCATCTGCCCCGTCTGCCCCCCGAGCTGGAGATACCAGTCGCTGGCGATGTTGTGTCCGTCGATGTTCAGCGGGACCAAGCTGGCGCCGACCGGCAGGTATGTCTGGCTCCGGGCTAGCTTGTACATCGCGGTGCCCTCGTCGCACTCGTCGTACATGGCCACGTAGATCATCTTGATGCCTACCTGTATGGCGTTGTAGACCTGCCTCCAGTAGAAGTCTCCTTGGTTCCTCGGTATCTGGTTTAACGGAGATGCGCCGTTCTTAAGGTTATACCATGAGAAGCCGGGCCAGACCACGGGCATGTAATCCACGTTGTTAGCGTTCGCTTCGGCAAGATCGGGGACCAACAGGTTAGACTTGTAGTTGTTGGCGCCAACCAAGTCTGTGTACCTACCCACGGTCCAGGGAGATATCACGTCCAGCGAGAGGTAGACGTCCTCGAAGCCTTCTTCAGGCCGCGAGTCGTTCGTCCGGGTCCTCCAGTGTGTCGGTACACCACCCATCACGGTGGCCCTACACTGGCTGGGAGCCCCCGTCTTGAGCCAGTCTACAACCTCCTGCGCAAAGGAGGGGGTCTGGTTTACGTGGTAGAAGCCGAGGCCCCAAACAGCCACCACCGGTTTACCGTTGTGCCGCAGATAGTTGGGGCTCTCCGTGACCTTCAACACATCCACGAGGAACTGCCAGTCGCTCTTGATCTTGTCGACGAATCCCACGGAGCCGCTGATGTCGTACATGACCGCGAAGACCCTGCCGTGTTTCTCCGCGCCCATGCGGGCGTTCTGCAATACCTTGTTCCTGAAACAGTGATGCCCCTTGCTGTCAAGCTCCGACACGAACCTCTGAACGAAGACGCCGTCGAGGCCGTAGTCCTCCATCCACTCGAAGTGCCTGACCATGGTATTCTGGTTGTAGCTTGAGTATAGTTCGGCGGGGCTGCCGTCAGGGAGAACCATGCCTGTGGGGAACCTCTCGTCCCGCTCCAGCTCAGACACGTCGGGCCACATGTCGACGCCAAGCTCGCCGGCCGATGGTGTCTGATCCTTGAACCAGTGGAACCAGCCGTTCAGGTCCGAGCCGTCGCCCGGGCAGCCGAACCAGCCCTGATACCCGAACATGACCTTCTCGTCCAACGTGCCCACGTCCACCGACGGCTGCGGAGGTACAGCAACCATGTTGAAGATGTTCGATCTCAGGGTAGACACCGCTTTCACGTTTGGCTCCCCTGCTACTCCCGACCACCAGTAGTTCTCCACGACCACGGGCTCGCTATCCAGACAGTTCCTGATCTGGACATGCGTCCAGCCCCAGTGGCCGCGATCTATCTCGAACTCAACCTTGGCGACCCCGAAGAGAAGCACGGCTAGGCTTGGCAAGATCATGCGGAAGCCCTGGATGAAGGGACGGCTCAGCCTCGCCTTCACCGTCATCTCGACGACCTCGCAATCTGATTCGTTGCTGGCTAACTGCGTTAAACGGAACAGCTGATCCGTGTACTCCGCGACGTTCGCCCCTGGGCTGGCCTGCAGGTCGTCGATGAGCGCGACGTTGGCTCCGCTCGCTACGCGAAACGTGGTCCAGTCCGACTTGGTCACGATACGGATCTCGACGGGGTAGAGCAGGAACAACATTGGACCAACCTTGGCCAGTACATAGCCGCAGCATAACAACGCGGCCGCCAATACGGCGACGTATACGACGTCCATCGGTAACCACTTAGTGAGAGCTAGTCATTCACGTATTTAGAATCTATTCAACCGATTCCGGCATCGCCCTTATGTCCTTCCCTATCTCGTAGACGCCGCCGCCTGCCTCATGGCGGGGCTTGCCACAGTTTGGATGATGTCGTCTGCGGGGGAAACGTTCTCCTCTAGGGGCTCATCGAAGAGATACCTCATGAAGACGAGCATCTGGTCATCCTCGACCACATCGACCTTAAGTTGCTTATTAGGGGGCTTAGTGTTCCACGTAAACGAGGTACGGGATGCATGTATTATGCTATGACTGCTCCAAGGCTTTACCAGACGCTTGCTCCATAAATTCTTTTTAAACCGAATCTTCAGAGGCGGTGGAGGAATCAGACGCGTCCACGGAGACCTAGTGATGGATGTTACTTTCAACTATATTTTGCTGATCTCTGCTGGCCTCGCGTTCTTCATGGCCATACTGGTCTGGCTGAGGTACAGGATGCCCGGGTCCAGCGTGGGCGGCTTCCTCGTGGACCTTGGCTGCATCTGGAGCCTGACATACCTCCTTCAGATAATCAGCGAGACGCCGGTGGACATCGAGTTGTGGTACTCCATCCAGACTGCTTTCTCCTTCCTCGTCCCCCCGATGTTCATGGTGTATCTGGCGAGGTACTTCGAGGTCGATCTTAAAACCATTAAAAAATCGGTACCGTTGATCATCCCCTCGATTGTGTTCGCGGGGCTCTCCGCCACCAACGGCAGGCACGGCCTCATGTGGAGCAACTCCGTGATAACGACGAGCAACCAAGTGGTTGTGGAGCACAGCGTCCTCGGCGTCGTAGCGATCCTGCATCTCTACGTGCTCATGGTCGCCGCCACGTACCTCTTCGTTCGCATGATTCTTTCAAAGAGTAGGCTCTACAAGACGAGGGCCACGACTTTCCTCCTCGCAGCATCCATATTCGCGGCCACGTACGCCCTGTCGGTGCTGGGCTACTTCCCCGACCAGCGTAACCTGACACCGCTCATATTCAACGTCCTGAGTAGCGTAATATCCCTCGCTAACCCCGAGAACCTGTACAAGATCGACGTGCTGCCGCTGGCGTACGAGTCCATCATAAGCGAGATGAACGACGCGTCAATAATAGCCGACCACCAGTACAAGATAATCTGGTTGAACGAGGCCGCAAAGAAGCTCACGGGTTTCGATGACGTCAAGTTCCTCGACATGAAGCTGTGGGACATACTGCCGGACATCTTCTTCGTCAAGAGCAAGAGGCTGATCGAGGAGAAAACGGGCGTAGAGTACATGGACCGGGTATACGATCTGAGGATCACGAGCCTAATCGACGACTGGGGCCAAGAGAGGGCGCGTATCTTCGTGATCAGGGACATGACGGACGTGCTTGAGTACTCCAAGAGGCTCGAGAAGATCGTTGAGGAGAAGACGAAGGAGCTTCGGGACGCCGAGAGGCTTGTCATTATAGGGGAGACCACCATGATGGTGGGCCACGACCTCAGGAACCCGCTGCAGGTCCTCAAGGGTCTGAGCTATGGCCTCAAGAAGAGGCACGCCGACATACCTGAGGCCATGGAGGTGTTCGAGAAGATAGACAAGAGCATCTTCTACATGGACAAGATCGTCTCGGACCTGCAGGCCTTCGGGAAGAAGAGGGAGCCCGACGCCAGGATGTACCCGCTCAAGGGCCTGGTGAGCAACGCGTTGACCCAGATCGAGGTCCCAGGAGACGTCGAGATAGTTATGGAGTTCCCTGAGGACTTCATGGTCGCGGTGGACTGGTACATGATACAGAGGCTGTTCATCAACCTGATCCTGAACGGCGTCCAAGCCATGCCCGACGGAGGCAAGCTCTACGTGAAGGCCTACAGGGAGGAAGACTCCCACGTCATAATGATAGGGGACACGGGGGTGGGGATATCCGAGAAGGACGTGGAGAACCTGTTCAAGCCCCTGTTCACGACGAAGGCGAAGGGGACGGGGCTGGGGCTGGCGGTATGCAAGAAGATAGTAGACGCCCACAACGGCACCATCAATGTCGAGTCCAAGCTGGGGAAGGGCACCATATTCACGGTGACGCTGCCGGCGTACACGTCCGTGACCGCACCCGAGAACCCGCTGGTCGACCTGGTTGTCGAGAGAAGCGGCTAGCCACCGGATTCACTGGGTCATGTAGGGGTACATGAGCTGCTCAGCGTGCAGCGGATCAGATTGCAGGGTCCTGACCAAGGTTAACAGCCTCTCGGGGTTAACCGGCTTGAGGAAAACGCCGTACACGCCGCAGCTGAGCCTTCTTGTCACGTCGACCACCTCTATGTGGCCCGAGACGAATATGATCTTCAGCTTCCTGTCGATCTCGTTCAAAGTCTCTGCGAGCCTGTCGCCCCTCGTCTCGGGGAGCACGTAGTCCATGATGGCCACCTGTACCTCGTTGTCTCTAATGATCCGAACCGCCTCGTCCGCGTCGTTGGCGGAGTATACCTGAAAGCCTTCGTCCTCTAGTATGGATTTGAAGCAGCACAAGATGTCTTTGTCGTCATCGACCAGGAGGATGCGGTTCATCACCAATCTTGTTCCATGGTCGCCTTGATGAAACGTGTTTAAATGGAATATGGTTAAAAGTTCCATCATATAGCGCAGAAAGTTTAGGGCTCATCATGGAGCATCGTCATCACTCCGTATCTTGGGTGTCACCCGTCAAGGCCAGGTAGCCGTTTATCAAGCCCACAGATTTCTCTATTCCTTTGTCGACCAGGGACAGCATCTCGGTGGGAGGCTCTATCCTGTGTCTGGCCACGTGTATCGCCATCTTCATGCTGTAGAGGTTGTAGCGTAGCGACTTGAAGGAGTCGAGGAGCTTGTACAGGAACTCGTCTACAGTCTTCTGCTCCTCCGCGGACTCTCTCTGGAGACGGAAGAGCAAGTAGCTGAACCCGAGGTAGCTCGCCGTTATCAGGAGATACGTCCAGAGGGAGGCTGGCCTCAGGTTTAACATAACCACCTTGACGAACCCCTTGTCCCTGTAGAGCAGGAAAAAGTCCACCGCGAGGTCAAGCACGATCACGATGAGGCTGGCCGCGATGCCCATGACGAACAGCATGTACGGCGATCTTCCTATACGGCGCATCGGTTCTTCCCCGTTGCATGCCGATTTAAAGTATATGAAGAATTGTATCATGAAAAACTGAGCCGCATCGTGTGTAGCTTCCGGCTACATACAGATTATAATAAACGGTTCATGAGGCGGAGAATACAGCGGACATGGACATAGTAGCATCTGTCATCGACCTGTATTTTCGTGTGATGGAGTCGCTGAACGTCAGAAACATCAGCGTAGCCATACTCGTGCTGATCATCGGGATAGAGTTCATAGAGTTCTTCTCCGAGGAGGACGAATCGGAAGCTCCCGGAGAGAGAAGAAGGCCGAGGAAGAAGCCCGACGTCAAGAAGCTGCTGGGTCTAGGCGGGGATAGGAAAGGCGTGCTTATCATGGCCGACGAAAAAGGCGGCGGTGAAGCACGTGAAGCCGTTGAGCATAGACGCACGACTCAGACTCAACGGCCAAGCCCTAAGATCCTTGGCTTCGCGTCGGAGGAAGGGGCGGAGGTCATAGGCTCCAGGACTTACACAATAAGAACGGTTTTGGAAGGAAACCACATCTACCTTGAGAAGGTGGAGGGTTGACGCCGCTGATGATCGACGGCTGTTATGGATTACATAAACATAATCTAAATATGAATTAATGAGCCCCGGAGATTCATGGCGGAAGGAGGCAGCAGGCACCATGACAGGCTTCTGTTGTTGTCTAAGGTCAAGAAGCTCTGCCTCTGCTTCCTTCCACTGTTCCTGGGCTACCTGTTCCTGCAGAACACGTTGAACATAGAGGAGCCCCTCGCCGTGTCCACGGGCAAGAGCATGGCGCCAAAGATCCGGGAGGGGGACATACTGGGTTGCCGGGGGGGCACGCCCGAGGAGATAGAGGTCGGTGACGTCATACTCTTCGAGGTGCCGGAGGAGATGAAGGGGCTTCTGCCGCCCAGGATCACCCACAGGGTCACGGAGATAAAACGTGAAAATGGTGCCCTCTACTTCAGGACCAAGGGAGACAACGCGCCCCTGGACACGTACGAGATCCCGGCCGGCAACGTCGTCGGCCTCAACGTGGCCGTCATCCCCTACGTGGGGCTGCCCCTGCTGTACGCGCAGAAGCCCGTGGGCATGATAGTGATACTGTTCCTGGTGGTGGCTCCGCAGTTCAGGGGGTATGAGAGATAGATATTCTGCGGATAGATCACGGGGACCTAGAGGACCTCAGATGCTTCATCTCGTACATCAGGGAGAACAACATGAAGATCGACGAGGTCAACGACATGATCTACTACCTCGCCGAAAAGTACGAGTTCAACCCCCTGAAATACAAGATCAACCTGTTGACGGGCATAGTGACCCCGAAGGATCTGGACTACCAGCTGGATTCTGAGATCATGGAAGAACCATCCGAGTTCGAGACGGCCGAAGCCCATCCGGGGAGGGAGGACAAGCCAGCTATGACCGCCATTGAACGCCCCGTTGAGGAACATCCCAGGCGGGTGGTGGAGATAGAGGACAGCGTGGACGGTATAAGGACCTACAGGATCTACGCCGATGAGATGAAGGCCGAGTACATGGCCGTCGATAAGGGTGGCGGGGACGCTGCCATGCAAGAGCGCCCCGAAGAGAACATGGATCAACTAGACGTGTGGATAAACCGTAAGAAGCTGACGTACCTTGAGGCCCGTAAGATGGTGTCCTCGCTGGAGCTGAAGAAGAAGATCAGGGAGGTCGCACCCGGCTCCTCTGAAGTCATGGAATCGGCCCTGTTGAACGAGTTCGATGACTGGATAAGGCGCCGTGGGCTGAACTACTTCAGCGTCAGGATGATGATAGCCCGGCTCGGCCAAGAAGAGGAAAGGGCTAGAATGGAGAAAGCCATAGCGATATAGAATGCGAATCCATATAGTTTATCTAAAATACGATGAAAATTTATTTAAAACCGCATCTAAAGGCGGCGCAATCTATTAAATTTCTGTTACTGCTTTATAATCCATAGTCCTTTTTATCGCAGTTTTTTTCATAGGAGGGAGGAGAATGAAGAAAAGAGGTAAAATAGGCGATTTCTTCAACAGGAAAAGCATAAAACTTGGGCTTCTGCTCATCTCGGCTCTTCTCATAGCTACGACGAGCACAAACGTGTACTACGGATTGCTACAGGAACAGAGCATCGGGGTCGTCGAGGCGAAGGTGCACTTCACCGATGGAGACGACTCCACCGCAGCGGGCTACACCCCTGGCCTTAACGAGACCTACTGTAGGCTTTCGCTGAACGCGTACGCTAACGTGACGCTTTACTATGAACAGGCAGTGAACATCACCAACACCGACGCCGCCGCACACGACATACGTCTCAGGCACGTAGCCATTGGACCTGCCAGCGGCACCGAGAGCGTCGGCAACTTCACGCAGATAGACTTCAAGCTGGTAGATGTATCAGGTACTGTGCAGAGAACTCTGACTTACACGACTGCTGGGGACAACTGGAACGTACCAGGAGCACCCACGGCGTATATCAACTTGCCAGCGGCCACAGAGTGGACGATGCAGATCGAGACCCACGCAGCGCCGGGAGCCAAGGTAGTGAGCTGTTGGATAGAGATCGCTGTAGATGTAGACGAATAGGTCTAACCCCAACCCAAACAGGCGAAACCTGAGACGAAGTGATAGATCGAAATGGGAGTGTACGCGCCGGAGTTACTTATTCTGTACGCACTTGACATGTTCCTAGTCCTGAGTATTGTTACATGTCTTTTCGACTCCCATTTCCCCGTCGCGGTTCCCTACTTCTTCCAGCTGCTGGCCATCGCCGGGACCGGCCACATGTACCTGAGCCGGGTCTTCGAGGGGATGTTCACGGTGGAGAGTAGGTTCTGGTACAGCATCTTCTATCTAGGTGCCTACTTGGCTTCTTCTTTCGCGGTTTCAGCCTATTTATTCTTAATTAAAAGAAGTGCACCCAAGGGACTCATGTTCTTTGGCGGATGCACATTCCCTACCACAGTTTTTGGAGGTTACATAATCTCGGTGTTCAAGAACGAGCTGCCCATACCGTGGTTCCTTAGCTCGGACTTCGCATCGGGGTGGATGTCGATCCTGCTGCTGTTCAGCTTCATGCTGCTGTTCGCGGGTGTGGCGATGTTCTTTGACCCGGATCAGCGCTCCCTCAGGTCCTTCAGGCAGTCCATTGCACAGTTTATAGTGGACCTGGTCAGCAGGGGCGGTAAGCATGAGGAGTTCGAGGAGCCGGACTACGAGTATCAAGAGGAGGAGTATGTAGAGGAGGAGATTCCTGAGGAGTACAACCCGGTTGACTTCGTCCATGTACATAGGATAGAGCACGAGGAGCATGAAGGGGTCTAGAGTGACTCGGCGTCTCCGGGGGGTGGTGGATGGATGAGGAAGTCGCGGAGGCTCATAGTTGTCTTCCTGCTTTTGTTTCTCTGGGTGGGCGACTATGTACATACGGCGGTTTACTATGCCTTCGAAGGAGAGTCCTCGGCGTCCATCGCTCCCCCCGACGTGTATCTTGAGGAGGGCACGGCGGGGACCAGTGTCGTTTATCCGAACGGCACCAGCGCCGTGTCGCAGGTTGACTCTCACGCGACGACTTTCTATCCCAACGACTATAACGTGACTCATGGGCTGTACGATTCGGGTTCTACGCCGAGCAGCGTGAACCAGCTGGACTCTGACTACTTCACCGTTAACAGCTCGGGCTCCCACACGTCTAACTTGGTTTACCACCCTACGTCATTCACCCTGCTTAATGGCACGTCCACCTCCCTTGAATGGGGCATCACTTCCAGCTCCTTCACAAGCAACTTCGCCCCAACCAACTACCGTTACATGGGCGGGACCTCTCCAAACATCCCGAACATGAAGGTCACCAAGCTCTATATCCGGACGACAGGTTCGGGCACGGTGGCGATAGCACTCTACACCGGCGGGGCCCTAAATGACCCCACGGGTGCGGTTAAGCGTACCGAGGCGTACAACGTGGCTGTCTCGGCTGGATGGAACGAGATAGATGTTCCTGACTACAACTGGCCGAGCAACACAGTGTCATGGATAGGGTTCGCCATGAGCACAGGGATATATTACTCCGGAAGCCCTGGCGATGCTGGTGATTTTCAGACAGCTCGAGGCCGGTGGTCCCAGACGAACCCCGCCGACGCCGACGAGACCGCAGCTATGCCCGTTAACCCGGGGGCAGGGTCATTTGGTAACTTTTGGTACTCGGTGCATGCCGAGTACGAGGCTGGATCGATCAGCAACCTGACAGCGAACGACGGAGAGCCCATGAGGTTCCAGAGCTATCTGAGTGCAAGTAGCAATCTTGAGGACCCGGTAGACAACGACTCCAGCGACGTGGACGCAAGCCCAGACAAGGGTTTCTACACAAACTTTACCCTTCAGCAGGTGGGACCAGACAGCCAATACGATGTGCTTCGTGAGGAGTACTTCGGCGACCTGACCTTAGATTACGTCGACGACAACACAACCGACGTTGATTCTTCGGCAGGCAAAGGAACGCATTCTAATTTCGTTAATCAACAGAGTGGCCCTGATGCGGTCTACGACACTTTGGCTGAAGAGAAAAATATTGGCGTCGCTTTGTCTGTTGAGGAACTAGCTATTGATCTATCGACTGTTTCCACCTCGAACACAGCGACGCTGACGGAGGCTTCAAACACTTCGCAGGTTGTGCCCTTCGCGACCAGGTATGTTCCGACCGCCGGAGGGACGATGGACAACCATGAATCGACTTTGATAGACGTTTCCATAAGCGGATCCACTGTTACTGCTTCAAGAGACGAAGCCGACTCCAAACAGGTCAACACCAGCATTTACTGTGTCGAATTCGACCCTTCGATAAACGTGTACTCCGGGACCTTCAGCATCGCCTCCGGCTCTGCCACCGGGACAGCGAACATCGGCGCAACCATATCACAGACCAAGGGCTTCTTGGTGTTCTACTATCAGGCCAGCGGAACAGGCGATAACCACCCTGACAACGCGGTTCGAGGATACTTCTCGTCTGCGACTCAGATGACTTTCTCGAGAGCCGGCACGACGGGCTCCATATCTGGTCACTGGTGGGTCGTGGAGGACACTGGCTCCAATTTTGACGTCGACGCGGTCGATGTCACGGTCACCGGCACATCAAACACGGGAACCTTCGGCACCGTGGACATGAGCAAGACGATGGTGGTGGGCTCCTACTCCGGTGGCTCAACTGATGACATCATCTACGGAGCAGTCAGCATGTATCTCTCTTCTACTACAGAGGTTACGGTTCTCAGGGGCGGCACCACAGGAACGATCGATTCCACCGTGTACGTCATCGAAATCTATGATGGTACATCGGTGCAGAGAGGCGAGATCTCTTATGCAGGGTTTCAAACCAGTTTGACGGATCCCTTAACCCCTGTGACGGTTGGTGACTCCATGGCTTGGATCCCCAGCGGCTGGATCAACACCGGTCACTGTACTAGCGGAGGAACGGGAAGCTCAGATAACTTGGACGTTATGATTAGAGTCCGTCTGACGTCTGACCAGGAGATAACCGGAGAAAGAAACAACAACGGCAATAACGACGCGGTTCTTCACTGGGAGGTCGTCGAGTGGGCGGTAGGCGCCAACTTTCAACTCGATCTCGAAGCACAGTGGACCCATGTGTCTGACTATTACCAGGGTGCTGAGGTCGCGATAAAGACAGGTTCGTACAACGGTACGGAGCAGCTTCAACTCGATTTTTGGAACAGCAGCAGCCAGTGGCAGACCCTAGGATACCTTGCATCGGGTTCATGGAACAACTTCACTATAGTGTCTTATCCTGATATCTATAATTTCACTGTGAGGTTCAAGGGATTCACTGAAACAGGCGACACTAGCAGAGACACCTGGCAGATAGATGCAAGTGTAATCAGGTTACTGGGACAGGGAAAAAGAGAGGACCCGGTGGACATCGACACAAGTGACATTGATTCTTCGCTTGATGTAGGCACTCATTCAAACTTTACGGCGCAACAATCTGGACCCGACTCGGTATATGATGTGTTAACCGAAACAAGGTTTTCAAATACCACCTTCATAGACGCTGAGAGCTTTGAAGGCGCTTGGCCGCCAGCTGGGTGGACAGACAACGGCGGCTGGAACAATGAGACAGACCAGGCACACGATGGAATCGTCTCAGCGGATATCGATGGGGCCGAAAATATTACTTTGATAGACGCTGAGAGCTTTGAAGGAGCTTGGCCACCATCTGGGTGGAGCGCGTCGGGAGCCTGGAACGCTGAAACAGATCAAGCCCATCAAGGGTTTAGTTCAGCAGACTTCGACGGAGACGGAGGAAACCCCACAGGCGATCTCGATACACCCAGCTTCAACATGTCTGGGGTGCACGCCATCTACGTCAGCTTCTGGTTCATGGACGACGACCTCGACGCGGGTGAACTCATGCTTCAATACTGGGACGGAAACGCATGGGACGATATACAAGATCTCACAGGATATACAGAGGACGTATGGCACTTTTTGGAGTTCAATGTCTCTGATAGCCAATACTTTGTAGATGACTTTCAAGTAAGGTTTAGTGCAGGACCTTGCTGGTGGGGTGAACACTTCTATCTAGACGAAGTCACGATCAAGAAGCAGCCAGTGCCTGAGACGTCGGGAGACCTAGACACGCCGAGCTTCAACTGCACAGGAGCACATGCAATATACGTCAGCTTCTGGTTTATGGACGACGACCTCGACGCAACCGATCTCTATCTTCAATACTGGAACGGAAGCGCATGGAACAACATACAGGACCTTACGGGCTACACGGAAGACACGTGGATCTATTGGGAGCAGAATGTCACAGACAGTCAGTATTATGTCGATGATTTCAAAGTACGTTTCACCGCCGATAGCCTCGGATATAATGAACACTTCTATCTGGATGAAGTAACTGTCATAAAGGAGACAGAGGCATCACAATACGAGGATCTAGATCTAGAGATACAGTGGACAAACGTCGCACATGATCTGTTATACGAAGAACTGTGCATATACGCTGGATCTCTGGATGCTGAGGACATAATCGTTGAGATATGGAACACGACTTCATCAGGCTGGGATGTCGTTTTCTCTGATCTCACAGCCAGTTCATGGAACAACGCATCCATATCTGGATGGTTGACAAGCGACACGGTGACAGTAAGATACAGAGGAGGCGACACAACGGGAGACACCGTCAAGAACACGTGGCAGATCGATATCGCTCTCATACACACATGGGATTATGGAACAGCAGAGTACAGCCTAGACATGGAGTACCAGTGGACGGCGGTTGATTTCACCGAGGCCAGCGAGGAGCTGTGCATCTACGGCGGAACCATGGGCGCGGAGA
>CAZGZR010000045.1:0-20273 GCA_964529745.1 uncultured Candidatus Bathyarchaeia archaeon | reverse complement strand
TACGGTCAGCATGTCCACGAGTCTCCGTATCCCCTGGGTCAGGTACGCGTTGCATACGTGCATCCTCGGGCCCTCGGAGTACCTCCTCCGCTGCTCGAGGTCCGAGAAGTCCGTGCCGAAAGAGAGATCGATGCAGTTGCAGCTGAGGAACTGCTCCTTGAACCATAAGTACCAGTCACGGGACTTGAGCCACGCTTCTCGCCGCCTCTCCCAGTCCTCGATGCTGGGGGTCCCGTACTTCAGCGACAGCGCGATGGAGCCGGCCGACACGATGCCGCACGGACCGTTACCGGCGCCCAGGCCCGCCGCCATGCCGTTGGTGGCCTTGATGAGCAGCGGATCGGCGTAGTCTACGCCGTCCACCTCCTTCAAAGCATCTCGCAGCGCCAGCAGGGTCGAGTGGAGGCAGTTCCCCGACACCTCCATAAAGTAGTGTTCACCCCTCTCGGATGCCTTGTCCTGTAGCTCGGTTAGCTTAAAACTCATGGAATATGTTTTGTCGGTTTTGATTTAACACTATTGGGTGTGAGTTAGTTCTCGTTTCTCGGTGGGGTCCACGACGTAGAGCCGTATTATCAACCCTGAGAAAACGCCCAGCACCCCGAGGGCGAGCCCCACCAGCCGGTAGCCTCCCGCGGTAAGTGCCACGCCGCCGAGCCCCGCCCCAAGGGCGCTGCCCAGCGAGTCCCCGGCGGTGCTGAGGGACATCATGGAGCCGCGGTACCGTGGGACCTGCTCCAGTGACAGGCTCTGGCCGGCGTTCCTGCGGAACCCCGACACCAGGCTCATCACGAGGATTACAGCGACGGAGACCGCGAATAGGGGCAGGTTCATGTAGAAGACCGAGAACAACCCGGTCAACAGGAAACTGGCGAATGTGACGGTTTTCCTGCCGAACCTGTTGATGAGGCGACCGCTGCCCAGCACGCCGACGATGAACGCCAGCGCGATGCCAGACAGCACCAGCGAGGCCCAGCCCCGGGACAGCTGGAACCTTTCACGGTAGAAAGACACGCCGTAGGATATCACCCCCTGCCACGTGGCCTTGGCCAGCAGGCCTCCAAGCAGGCAGGCGAGGACGGACCTGTTGAACAGCAGCGTCTTCACGCCGTCCATGTACGAGCCGGCGCCACCGATGTATTCGTTGTCCTCCGAGGGCACGCCGAGCCAGCTTAAAGCCGCGCCCGCGGCCGCGATGGGCAGCATGTAGAAGAGGAACGCATACCGCCATCCACCCATTCGGGTCAGGTAGCTGAGCACAGGTCCGCCGACCATGAACGAAGACGCGTTTCCTGCTATGAAGTACCCCGTCGCGTTGGCTCTCTCCTCCAGCGGCACGTGTCTACCTATCAACGCGAACGCCATGGGGCTGACCATGGCCAGCCCGACCCCCGACAGCGAGTACGCGGCCAACATCGTCGAGTAGTCTCCCGCCAAGCTGCAGCCTATGCCCGAGGCTATGAAGCATCCCAGACCGGCGAGGAGCAGCGTCTTATGTCTCATCTTCACGCTGAGGAAGCCCATGGAGGCCGCGGATATCAGCGTCAAGACGGCGGCCGTGGTCCTGATCTGCCCCATGGTGCCCACCGACGTACCGAAGCTCTCAGCTATGTCTATGAGCAGCAGGCTCAAGATGGTCTCAGAGGGCTGGGTGGCGAACCCCGCGAGCATAAGCGAAGGCAGAAACAGCTTGCCGACGGAGCCGGAGCCCATGATCCACGTTGCAGTTAACTCGATTTAACTGTATGGGCCGGATAAAATCCATAGCTCCTCAGCCATGTCTTATTTAATTCGCTACTAACTAGTAACGACATGAAGAAGACGGTAAAGGAAACGTTCCTGAAACGCTGGAAAAAATACTTCGACGACACCGAGCTTCCATTAGTGGCCTACTACACAGACGAGGAGACGGTCCCAGAGAACGAGCCCTCGACCAGAGGATGCCTCGTCGCCGACCTCAACAAGGTGAGGAACGGCACGCCGCTGCGATTCGGCCCCGCCTCCATAGGATGCCCCGGGGGGCGAAGATACTCCGGATTCTCGGAGGCCTTGGGCGAGGGCTTCGAGTACTTCCTCTCCTACGGCATACCCGGCGAGATCGAAGGGGAACGCTATAAGAAGTCTCCGGAGCTGGTGCGGAAGCTGCTGCGCGAGTCGCCGACGTTCGTCGCGCCTGGGAGGTATCTCGTCTTCAAGCGTTGGGACCAGCTGGACGAGTCGGATGAGCCGGAGCTAGTCATCTTCTTCGCCGAGCCAGACGTAATCGCCGGGCTGTTTACCCTGGCCAACTACGATACCGTTGAGGATGGCGTCGTGGCTCCCTTCGGTTCAGGCTGCTCCTCCATCATCATGCATCCATACCTAGAGGGAGAGAGGGACAGGCCACGCTGTGTCTTAGGGATGTTTGATCCCTCGGCCCGGCCACACGTAGGCCCCTGCTGCCTGACCTTCGCTGCGCCGATGAACCGGTTCACCCAGATGGTGGAGAACATGCCTGAGAGCTTCCTGATAACCCCGACCTGGGGAAGGATCAAGAAGAGGCTGTGATCCGAACACCATGGCTACGCTTGTCGCGTCACCGACTTTTTGCACGAGTCGGTGAGAGTGAAGGTGGCTGCCTCCTCAGCGGGCTCCAAAGGGGTATTCTTCACAGGAAGCCGCCGTGGAATACGTCGTGGACGCCGTTTAAACGGGTTTTACCGGAGTACCACGAAGAGCCAGAGGAGCAGGTCGCCGAAGGCCGCGGAGAGCAGGTACCCCGCGGTGATGAGCACCAGGTAGGGCAGCGTCGCCGAGACCCACGTCCTCTCGACGCCGCTCTCCCTGAGGAGCCTGAAGGTCTCCGCCGCCTTGTCGTCGTCCCAGATGTCTGGCCTCAGCCTGACGCCGTCGTTGGGCGTCTCCAACGGGTACTGGTGCGGTGGCCCCAGGGCGTCGCCGAGGCTCACGTTGACGGCGGTGAACATCAGGGCCGCCTTCCTCGGGGCAGAAAGGTCTCCGTGTCTCTCGAATAGGGACACTCCGCTAAATGCGGCGGTCAGGTTCCGGGCTAAGACGATGAACGGCGTCACTATGCCTGCGACCGCGGTGTTCGATATGAGGGTGAAGGCGTAGAAGGGCGGCGTCCAGCCCCAGAGGGTCTGCAGGTAGACGGGGGGCCTCGGGTGGATTATGGACAGCGCCACGAAGGCCAGGAGGTCGGCGTCCCCGAAGAGCCCGAGGTACCTGAGTACAAGCGCCACCCCGGCCATGAAGCCCACAGAGTACACGATCTGCCGCACCGTTAGGTACCCGAGGAAGAGCCCGGCGGCGTCGAGTATTAGTCCGGCGCCTCCACCGGCCACCCAGACGAGGTCGTGCACCTCCCTGGTCTGGAGATCCTTCACCGAGCCGTAGCCCAGCATGGCGACCGCCACACACGTCCTGAGGATGTCCAGAGTGAGTGGGCTCGGGCTCATACCCTGAACACCGTGCACCCGTTTTTAACTTTTGTAAACCCGGGATTCATGGTCTCCGCATGCTTGATAAGCAGCCGGCGCTGGTCTATGAATGGTTTCTATGCGTTACCACATGAGACGGGCCGACAAGGAGTTCACGGGGCAGGGAGAGCTCCTGAAGTTGCTCAAGGAGACCTGCTACATGACCCTGGCCATGGCGAGGGACGGCGAGCCTTACCTGGTCTCGCTCAGCCACGGCTACGACGAGGAGAGGAACTGCCTCTACTTCCACAGCGCCCCGGAGGGGAAGAAGCTGGAGTACATGAGGGCGAACCCCGAGGTGTGGGGGCAGGTGGTCATGGACCACGGATACGTGGAGAGGGAGTGCACCCACAGCTACGCCACGGTCATGTTCAGGGGCAGAGTCAGCTTCATAGAGGACCCGGAGGAGAAGCTCCGGGCCTTGAGGACGATGCTTTGGCAGCTGGAGCCCGACGCCGAGGCCCGTGAGAAACGAATGACCACGGACGGGCTGGGCTCGACGGTGTTCGGCAGGGTGGACATCGAGTACATGACTGGAAAGAAGTCGCAGGAGATCGAGCTATAGCCTGCTGGATTCTGAAGAGATTCTGAACAACTCTTAAAATAAACGCTGGCAATACCAACGTGAAACCGAGGAGGCCCATATTGTCTTACTGTGAGAGATGCGGAGCCGAGCACGACGAGGACGCCGCCTTCTGCCCCAAGTGCGGCGCGGCCCTCAGCCCCAAGGGGGAGAGGGTGGTGGAGCTCGCCACCTGGACCCAGAGGTTCATAGCGTTGATGATCGACGGCATAATCCTAGCCATAATCGTCGCCTTCTTCCGGCTCCCCGGCGAGTCCGGGATGTTCGGGATGGGCTTCAGGTTCGGCGTGGACAACATAATCGGCTTCCTATACTTCACGTTCATGGACCAGTACTATGGGCAGAGCGTGGGCAAGAAGGTCATGAACCTGAGGGTGACCAAGGTGGACGGGTCTCCACTGGAGCTCATGGACGCCGCCATAGAGGCCTTCGGCAAGGTTTTCCTGCTGCCCATAGACTTCCTCATAGGGTTCTTCATGTTCAGGGACATGAACCAGAGGCTGTTCAACCACCTTAGCGACACAGTAGTCGTGAGGGAGATGTAGCGCCCTCACGGCGTGAATCTCTCTGGATGCATCTTGTGCCACCCTGTGCGGCTCTGGTACTCCACGGCGACGGAGAGGACGCCGTTCTCGCCGTAGGCCCTGCCCATGAACTGGATGCCCGTGGGCAGCCCCTCGCCGTCGAAGCCGCTGGGCACCGATATGGCTGGGAGCCCCGCGCCGTTGCCTAGGGCGCCCATGGTGTCCCGGGCGGTGCCCGGGGTGCTCTTCCTGAACTCCTTGTCTATCTCGGGGACCGTTGTGGCTCGGGTGGGCGCCGCCACCGCGTCGTACCCCGTCATGACGTCCTCGGCTATCCGGGCCATCCTCTCCCTCAGCCTCAGGGCCTTGAGGTAGTCCACGGCTAGCACGGCGGTCCGGGCGTAGGGGCCGTACCTGCACTCCGGCGCCGTGAGGCCGCGGGCTAGTCCCCGCTCGGTGAACTCGTCGAAGGCGCTGGCCGCCTCGGCGTTGAGTATGGTCCGCGTGACGGCCTCGTAGGGGAACTCCGGGAACTCTATCTCCTCCACCTCTGCGAACCCCTCCACGACCCTCAGGGCGTCGTCGAAGTTGCGTTTAACGGGCTCGACGACGCCTTCTGTGACCCCCTTGGGCACCGCGACCCTGAGGCCGTCCCTCTTCAACGCGTACCTGTACAGCCTCTTCGACGTGGACATGTCCTTGGGGTCGTGGCCTGCGATGGCCTCCAGCACCATGCCGCAGCCGTCGGCGGTGAGGCAGAGGGGGCCCAGCTTGTCCAGTGTCCAGCTGAGCGCCATGGCGCCGCGTCTGCTCACCCTGCCGTAGGTGGGCCTGAGGCCGGCGACGCCGCAGTTGTTGGCGGGGCTGAGGATGCTGCCCCAGGTCTCACTGCCTATGGCGAAGGGCACGAGTCCGGCGGAGACGGCGGCGCCCGAGCCGCTGCTGCTCCCGCCGCTCCAGTGCCGGGGGCTCCAGGGGGTGGCGCAGGGCCCCGTGAAGCTGGCGTTGGGCTGCCTGTACCCCATGCCGCCGGCCAGCTCTATCATGGCGAGCTTGGCGGCGAGGACGGCCCCCGCGTCGTCCAGCTTCGTCACAACGGCGGCGTCGCTGTCGAACACCTGGTCCCTGTAGGGGGCGGCGCCCCACGTCGTGGGTATCCCGGCGGTGGCGAGCAGGTCCTTGCCTCCCCATGGTATGCCGTGCAGCGGACCCCTGATCTTTCCCTCTCTTATCTCTTCCTCGGCCCTCCTAGCCTGCCTCATGGCTCTCTCCCTGGTAAGGGTCACCACGGCGTTGAGGGTTGGCCCATGCTTCTCAAGCCGCCCCAGGAAGGTCTCGGCGAGCTCCACGGGCGACACCTCCCCGCCTCGAACGGCTTCGGATAGCTTCCTGAGGGGCGTGTAGACCGGGTTTACTTTCCCTCCCTCCTGTAGGGCTTGAAGACGCTGAAGGGCTCGTCCCAGTTACATAGCTCCACCTCCCTGAGCTCCGTGGAGGTCTCGACGATCCTCTCCACGGCCTTCCTCACCTCCTCAAGCTCGTCGGGAGCGATCTTGTCTCCGTACTTCTCCTTGACGAGGTTGAACAGCGTCTCGGCTTCCGATTCCATGGTATACCGTTGTGATTCGTGGATTTAACAGCTATTTGATGGAGCAGCTTTCTATAATATTCAAAACATCGTTGGCCGAGTCAAAGCCATCTTGAACGGCGGCCGGGATCGGAGGGTGCGGGTGCTGCACATCGACGACGAGGAGGCCCAGCTGGTGTTCGCCAAGACGTTCTTGGAGGAAGCGGACCCCGGGCTCATGGTCGAGTCGTACAGCGACGCGGCCGAGCTGCTCGGGGCGCTGGACGAGTCCGTTGACTGCGTGGTCTCCGACTACGTAATGCCGGGGATGGACGGCATGGAGCTGTGCCGCCGGGTGAAGGAGAAGGCGTCCGTCCCGTTCATCCTCTACACCGGCCGGGGAAGCGAGGTGGTAGCGGAGGCCGCGTTCAAGCGGGGCGTGGACGACTACGTGCGCAAGGAGCCCGACCCCAGCCACTACCAGCTGCTTGCGAGGCGGATACGGAGCCACGCCGCCACCTACAGGAGGCTGGGCGAGCAGCGCCGGTACCAGGAGAGGCTCGAACAGCTCAGGGGCAGCCTGAGGCTGCTGAGCGAGGCGGGCAGCCTCCGCGACCTGGCCGAGAAGACCGCCCTCGTCGTCGAGAGGGTGTTCGGGTACGGCTGCTGCTTCACCGTCCTCAGGGAGGGGAGGATGGTCCCGGTCTACACCAACGGCCGCGTGGAGATGCCCGAACTCGGCGTCGTAGACTCCGCCCATCAGGTGGTGGACATGGGTGACAGGGTCGTGGTGCCCCTGAGGCTCGGCGACGTCCACGGCGCCGTGGTCGTGGGCGTCATGGGCGGCGTCGGCGAGCAGGAGCTCAGCCTCCTGGGCACCCTGGGCACCCTGGTGTCCCAGTCGCTTCACCGGGTGGTCCAGACCGAGAAGATACGGGCGTCGGAGGAGCAGTTCAGGAGCATCGTGGAGAACGTCCAGGACGTCATCGTCCTCACCAGGCCCGAGGGAAGCATCACGTACATCAGCCCCAGCTGCCTAGGCGTGTTCGGCGTCGAGGCCGGGGAGCTCAGGCACCGCATGTGGGGCGACCTGGTCCACGGCGACGACATGGACAAGCTGGAGACGTTCTACGCCAAGAGCCTCCGCGGCGAGGGCGGCTCCATCCCGGAGTACCGCGTCGTGTGCGGCGGCGAGGAGCGGTGGGTGAGCCACAGCTGGAGCCCCATAGTGAGGGACGGCGAGGTCTGGCAGGTGGTGAGCGCCGTCAACGACGTCACGTGGAGGAAGAACGCGGAGAAGGCTCTCCAGGGCAGCCTCCGGGAGCTGGAGCAGACCAACAGGGAGCTCAACGACTTCACCCACATCGTCAGCCACGACCTCAAGGCGCCGCTGATGACCATAGAGAGCTTCAGCAGCTTCCTCCTGGAGGACTACGGGGACAGCCTGGACGCCGCCGGCCAGGACTACCTGGGCAGGGTGATGACGGCGTCCCAGAGGATGGTGACGCTCATCGACGGGCTGCTGACGCTGAGCCGCGTGGGCAGGAGGGACACGGGCTACGTGGAGGTGGACGTGGGCAGGCTCATGGGCGAGGTGCTTGAGGACCTGGGCGGCCAGGTGGAGGCCAGCGGCGCCGTGGTCACGGTGGGCGAGATGCCCGTCTTGGTGGCGCAGGAGGTGTGGGTGAAGCAGCTCCTCGCCAACCTGGTGGGCAACGCCATCAAGTTCAACGAGTCCAGGCCGCCCCGCGTCGAGGTGAGCCACCGAGACGACGGCGACCGTCACTATTTCGCCGTGACCGACAACGGCATAGGCATACCGGAGGAGCAGAGGCACCTCCTGTTCAGGGTGTTCAGCCGGGTGCCCACCGAGAAGCACTACCCGGGCACCGGCGCCGGCCTCAGCATATGCAGGAAGATAGTGGAGACCATGGGCGGCGAGATAGGGGTGGAGAGCAAGGAGGGGTTCGGCTCCACGTTCTGGTTCACCCTGCCCAAGGACCGGGAGCCAGACGCCGCTGTGGCCGGGGAGGCCGAGGCAAGGGCTGTAAGGTTCCAGTGATCTAGAAGCCTAACGGGTACCGGTGTTACCGAACATGGGCGAATAATGCTTTTTATCGGCGCGGTGCTCAGGTGAGCCGACGTGAATCGGCTGGAGGCGCATCCGCGTGGGCGATAGGGTATACAGCGTGTTGTATGTGGAGGACAACCCCAACCACTACCAGATCCTCCAGCGGTTCATAGAGCGGTCCGGCCTGCCCATCCAGGTGGACCACGTGGGCTCGGCGGAGGAATGCTTCGCCATCTTCCTGAAGAAGAACTATGATCTCTTGATGCTGGACTACAACCTGGGCGGCGTCTCCGGCGTGGGCATCCTGGAGAGGCTCAAGGAGCTGGACGTCATGGTGCCCATAGTGATGGTGACCCAGGAGAAGGACCCCGAGATAGCGATAGAGGCCATGAAGCTGGGGGCGGTGGACTTCGTCATGAAGTCCAAGGAGAGCTTCAGGGAGCTGCCGGGGAAGATCGTGGGATACGTGGAGGACTTCGAGGGTCGGCTCGGCACCGAGCAGACCTACCGGCTGAGGCGGCAGGCCATAATCAGGAAGCCTCAGGCCCGGAGGCTGCTGCGGCTCATGATCAAGACCGAGGAGGACTCGCTGAGGCCGGCGTCGAGGACCCTTCACTTCTACGAGCCGGACCACACCATGTACCTGGACATGTCCCAGGAGAGCTTGGACAGGGTGATGCAGCTGCTCACCATGAACAAGATTCTGCTGAAGAAGCCTGTGGGGGTGAAGCCAACGTGCCCCCGGTGCGAGTCAGACAACGTCACCGTAGTACCCGTGTGCCCCCTCTGCGGCGGCAGGGTGTTCGTGAAGAACGCGGGGGCCGGGGCGGACCCTGGGAAGCCCTACAAGTGTCTGGACGGGTGCAACAAGGCGTTCGAGGAGGTGGCGATAACGTACAGGTGTAACCAGTGCACCAAGGAGTTCAGCCTCGCGGAGTCGTGGTACAAGCACACGTTCGAGTTCACGTTGAACCCGCAGCTGCGGCTTGAGGTGGAGGAGCAGGTGAACAAGGCCGAGGAGATGCTTCAGTACGAGCAGCGGAGCGATGAGGCCGAGGAGCAGCTGGAGAGCACCAAGGCCATGCAGCAGGAGATCAGGGACCAGCTGCGGACCCTGATAGTGAGCAAGCTAAAGAAGGAAGGCTAGGCTTCCGCGGTGTATAGCTCGGTGGCGTTGACGGCGTCCACCAGCGCCTGTTTGTCCACCTTGGCGCCGGGCTTGAGGGTGACGGTGGCTCTGCCGGTCTTGTGGTCGGCTTTTACGCTTTCCACGCCTTCCACACCCATGAGCGCCTTCCTTACCCTCATCTCGCAGTGGGTGCAGCTCATGCCGTTGACCTTCAACTCTATCTCGGACATATTGATCTATGATATCAAGGATCGGCGGGTTTTAAACGTAGACAGAGCCGGGTGTTTTTATGGCGCCACGTTCCAGCATAGACTGTGACCGATAAAAACGAGGAGCAGGCCGCCGAGGCTGCCGAAACGAGGACAGCGGTCATCCCGGTGAAGGGGATGTTCTGCGCCACGTGCGCCCTCAGCATCTCCAAGACGCTCAACAAGAGGGAGGGAGTGAGGGCCGCGGACGTGAGCTACGGCACCGATAAGGCGGTCGTGAAGTACGATCCCGATAAGATCTCATTGGAGGAGATAGGGGACGCCATAAGGGAGCTCGACTACGAGCCGGTTCTGCCGTCTGAGGCTGAGGCGAGCCGCGAGGTCACCCTTAGGATAGTGGGGATGACTTGCGCAGCCTGCGTGGCGGCGGTAGAGAAGGCGCTTAAGAAAGTGCCCGGCGTCACGGACGCGGTTGTGAACCTGGCGACGGAGAAGGCGTTCGTCCGCTACGACCCGCGGAGGGTGAGCATACTGGACCTCAGGGAGGCGGTGAGGGGCGCCGGCTACGACGTGGCTGGGGAGGAGGAGGTGGATGTATACCAGGAGCAACTGAACACAGTAAGGCGGCGTATGCTTACTGCCTGGGCACTGACCATCCCCATAATTCTGTGGATGGTGCCGGAGATGCTGTTCGGGGTCATGTGGCCCAGCGCGCTGGTGTTCAACGTCGGGATCACGCTGATCTCGGCGCCCGTCATATTCTGGGTGGGGTGGCCGACGATCAGGTCGGCTTACTCGTCGGTGACCCACGGCTCGGCGAACATGGACGTGCTCATAGCTATGGGTACTACCATAGCGTGGCTGACGGGGCCCGCGAGCTTCGTTTCGCCTCTGTTCAACTACGCCGGGAGCAGCACCATGATACTGGCTTTCAACCTGACGGGCAGGTATTACGAGGCGCTGGCCAAGGGCCAGAGCAGCCAGGCGATAAGGGGCCTGCTGAAGCTGGAGGCCAAGACGGCGACTGTGCTGGTTGACGGCGAGGAGCGTGAGGTGCCGGTTGAGCGGCTGAGCGTCGGCGACGTCATGGTGGTGAGGCCCGGGGAGAAAGTGCCCACGGACGGCGTCGTCGTCTACGGCGAGAGCAGCGTGGACGAGAGCATGGCTACGGGGGAGTCGATGCCGGTCTCGAAGGGCGTGGGGGACGAGGTGATAGGCGCCACCGTGAACCAGGGGGGGCTGCTCCACGTGGAGGCTTCGCGGATAGGCAAAGACACCTTCCTCGCTCAGATCATCAGGATGGTGGAGGAGGCGCAGGGTTCGAAGGTGCCTATCCAGAAGTTCGCCGACGACGTGATAGCGGTGTTCGTGCCAGTGGTCATCGGCGTGGCCGCGCTCACGCTCGTGGCTTGGCTTGTCGTGCCGGGGCCGCTTAACTCGGTGCTGGCCTGGGGCAGCAGGTATATCCCCTGGGTGGACACGGGGCTGCCCCAGGCGATGCTGGCTATCTCGGCGATGATCTCGGTGCTGGTCATCGCGTGTCCCTGTAGCCTCGGCTTGGCGACGCCGACAGCGCTGATGGTGGGCACCGGGATGGGGGCGCGGAACGGCATACTGATCCGCAGGGGCGAGGCCATCCAGACCATGAAGGAGGTTAAGGCGGTGGTGCTGGACAAGACCGGGACCATCACCAAGGGGCAGCCGGAGGTGACGGACATGGTCACTTTGGGCGAGCTGCCGGAGGAGCGTGTGGTCTACTACGCAGCGAGCCTGGAGCAGGGCTCTGAGCACCCGCTGGCCAGGGCCATCGTGAAGACGGCTGTGGAGAGGAAGATCGAGTTGAGCCAGCCCACAGGCTTCCAGACGCTGAAGGGCCAGGGGGTCACTGGCTCCGTGGACGGCGTGGAGGTTGCCGTGGGTAAGCCAAGCCTAGTGGGGTCAGGGCTCCCGGCCGAGGCTGAGGCGGAGTTCAACGGGCTTCAGGCCGAGGCGAAGACGGTGGTGGCCGTTGGGGTCGGCGGCAGGCTGGCTGGGCTACTGGCTGTGGCCGACACTCTCAAGGATGACTCCGTTGCGGCGGTGCATGAGCTGGAGTCCATGGGCCTGAAGACTATAATGCTCACAGGGGACAACAAGGCGACGGCCGACGCCATCGCGGCCAAGGTCGGGATAGGCGAGGTCTACGCCGAGGTGATGCCCGACGAGAAGGTCAGGGTGGTCAAGGAGGCCCAGGAGCGGTACGGGATGGTGGCCATGGTAGGCGACGGCATCAACGACGCCCCGGCGCTGGCCCAGGCCAAAGTGGGCGTCGCCATCGGCACCGGCACAGACATCGCGATCGAGTCGGGTGACATCATCCTTGTGCGGGGCGACCTGTCAGGGCTGGTGACGGCGATAAACCTGAGCCACGCGACCTTCGACAAGATCAGGATGGGGCTGTTCTGGGCGTTCTTCTACAACGTGGTGGCGATACCTTTGGCGGTGCTGGGTTTCCTGCACCCCGTGATAGCGGAGTCCGCGATGGCCATGAGCAGCATCACCGTGGTGACCAACGCCAACCTGCTTAGGCGGGCCCGCATAAAGCCCAGCTACATGAGCTAAACACAAAAAAGGGTTTACAATAGTTCATAAAAAGTGGGTTGGGCGGCTCAGCCGGTCCGGTCGCAGCCTCCGCCTCTGCGGAAGCCGCCGTCGTATCCTTGCATCATGCCGCCTCTGAAGCCTCTACTGCCTAGCTGGGCGCCGCTGCTCCAGTTGCGCCACATGCCGCCTAGGCCGCCTTCCTGGCCTTCCTCGTAGGGGCACCAGTCCTGCCGGGTTCCGTTGTACCTGGGGACGTACTCCCCGGTCTCGGGGTCCCAGCAGGGCGGCTGGAGTTCTCCGTCCTCGTCCAGCGTCCACGTGCCGTTGAGGTATCGGTGCTGGTACGGTGGGCCGATCTCCCCGTCCTCTGTGGGCTCGCTCCAGATTGGGTGGGCTAGGGCCGGGGCCAGGTACAGGGTACCCGCCAGCACCAGCGCCACTCCCACGAGGGCGAGCAGTGTCTTGTTTGCCTTCATGCTGTGGACCCTTGTGTTGCGGTGGTTTTTAGATGCTGGCTGTAACGGGCGTTACGGTTTTTGAAACAAGGGATAAAAACCACCGTCCAGTATGTGCGGGTGACCATGAGCGTGTGGCGGGTGACGCAGGGACCCATGGGGCCCATGCATAACGGCTCCCAGACACAGCAGCTGATCATCCTCGTCGTATTGCTGCTGCTCGTGGTGATAGTCATCATGCTGTTCAGGTGGCCAAGGCAGGCTCCAACTAAGAAACGTGAGGAAAAAGAGGCTGAGGAGGCTGAGTCTGCCTCTGGGGACAAGCTGGAGGTGGCACTGAGGCTGCTGGACGATAACGAGCGCACGGTGGTGGAGGCACTCGTAGCTGAGGGAGGCAGTATGCTACAGAAGGATATATCGATTGATCTGGGGTTCAGCCGCGTCAAGACCCACAGGGTGGTGCAGAGCCTCGTCAAGAGGGGCTTAGTGACGGCAGAGGAGCACTTCAACACAAAAAAGGTAAAACTAGTAAACTGGTTAATGAAGTGAATGTGATTTTATAGTCTTCTTTTGATGCTCCATTTTTCTGGTTTTGAGATACATGAAAACGTGGGGTGTATGAAAAAATGCCTGAGGGGTTATGCGTCAGACATATCTCCATCTATATATTTTAGTGATTTATAGATTCTTTAAAGTTATTCTTTTAGCATATATTTATGCGTGTACACAATATAATTCTTGTTGCAAAGAGTAAAAGATTAAATACATTTATTAAAAAAATATCCGATGACGGTTAAACAGTTCTTAATCAGAATAGCCTGCGCAGTTATCGGCTTCTTAATAGGCGTATGGTGGGCTGTGGGTTTCTGGTCAAAAAGAATACCAGATCCCTATATAAACGAAGGAATGACATTTTTTATGTGATAATGGTTTTCATACTTGGTATTATCGCAGCCTATCTAGGATATTCGTTATGTAAATTCTTTCAAGGCGGACCCCCAAACAATAGAAACTAAAAAAGGGGTTCATTTTAATATAATTCCTTGAATTAGGTCTCTTCGCAAACAAATCCAACGCAAGGTGCAAACTCTTTTTTTATCTTGTCTACTTGTGTCTTTACCTCTCTAATGATTGTATGTGTAAGATATTCAACACTGTCTGATTCATCTCGAATTATACCTACTTGTGGTTGACCACCAACTGTGCTATCTACATCCTCAGAAACCCAAAATATAATAAAAGCAATTCTTTTAGCTACCTCTTCGGGAGTCAAATTCTCACAAATTAAAGGATCAATAAGGAATTTTGCGAGTGAATGAGCGTATGTGCCTCCATGTCCACTACATCTCATTGAAACTTGCTCTCCATATCCTACTCCATGAATAAAATAAAGCACTGAAAGTCCTCTGTTTAAATATTCTCTACCACCCATCAAAACAGCAACTGGACTTGGGTCATCGATCCTTTCTGAGTATCTTTCAGTTAAATTTGCTATAATGTCCTCAGCAATTAATTTAACTTCATAAAGGGTTTCAACGCCTCGTAATCTTTGTAATTCAGCTCTTAACAGTAAGAAAAAATCATCACGAATACCCGTCAAACCTTCTGCTGCAATTATTAATTTTCCACCGATTTCAAATTCAAATAATTTATTATCATATTGAGATTCTCCTCCGCGTATAGTTTTTCTATCAGCACCAATAACTACAGCTCCATTTGCCTTTGCTCCAATTAATAGTGTCATAAAAAATTATATATCTTTGACAAATTTAAGAAGTTTTTCACGATTTTCTCTAGATTTTTTTTCCATGTTTAATTTCTTTAAAGTATTCAATGGACTTGAATCATTTAAACCCCTTTTTTGAGATTTCAATACCTCTAAAGGACGCGCCATCGGAGACCCCATTTTTATATAATTTTACTGCAATATTAAGCATTGTGTATTTATTATACATACCATTCATTTATTCATGATTCATATTGCGCGCGCCTTCTATACATTAGCCAAGTCTTTGTTCCCGTTAAAAGGTGAAAGGGGCTTTTTTCCTCTTGCTAAAAGATTTAAGATCCCTTAAAAAGGCTGGGCATTTCTCCTTTCCTTTTTCACCTTTTTTATTACTTGGGTATGAGTCCTTAGATGATTATTTATTCGAGTTTTTAATCTATATTACCGATGGGTTCTCCGAAAGAGAAATCTGGGATGAACGGCAACCCTCTAAACATTCTGGAAGATATGGAGAACCTTCAAGAGATTCTTAACGACCAAGAAATACGTCTGCTAAACAACGTTTTCGCTGATATGAAAGATTTTTACTTGATCACGGATTGCATCGAAATAGCGTTATCAGAACGAAAGATCGATAGGAGAGATCTTAGGGTCTTGTATAACTCAATGCTAAAAGTTGTTATGCACAATGTTCGAAGGGTTGAAGAGGATGATGACAATTACGTGAGAGCCTTCTTTAACTTACCAGAGATAATTCATGAATGGTTGTTCACTGCACGTATTTATGTCTAATAACAGGGACTCAGCCTTTCCCTATGAGGTTCTCTATGACGTCCACCTTCTCCTTCGTGATCCTCTCCAGGTGGTCGTTCGCCTTCTCCAGCTCCTCCAACGTCAACGAGTCCCGGTTATCCCTGATCCAGTCCAGCACCGCCTCCTCCTGGTGACAGTACGTCCTGTACATCAGCTGACACTGAAGCAGGTCCCCCACGTTCCTCTGGATCTCCCTCTGAGGCGAAAACAGGAAGCTCAGCAGCGAAGCACCAAGCCCGCTCACCCCGAACACCACGGCGAAGAGATCAACGCCCTTATACGCGCTGTACACGACGCCATACCCTGCGAAGACCACCCCCAGCCCCACCACGACCAGGTTGATCATCTTGTTCGTCTTGAACGCGTCCTCGAAGTGGCCTATGGTCCTGTAGAACAGGGCGTCCAGCTTGTCCCAGTACTCCTTGGAGTAGGTGAACGCAAACAAATCGCGTTCACCCGCGCCCGACGGCACCTCATGCGGCCGCGGCGGCGCCTCGTAGGGCCGCGGCGGCACCGCCTTTTCCTTTCTGCCAGTCAAGCCATCGAGACGCTGGAAAACCGGGTAGAACCTCTGGACCTGCTCATCCTCCAGCCCCATCTCCCTGAAAGTGGACACGATGGTCTCGACGTCGGGGGCCGACACCATTTCCAGACACAGCCTCAGCACCGAGTCCGCCTCGGCGAAGGAGATGAGGCACCTGTCCCTGACCTCGTAGACGATCTCCTGGACCTCACCCTCGTCGCCGAGTTCGCCGTTCAAGGCCCTCTTGAAGACCCTTCCCTCATCCAGTATCTCCATAAGCTGATGAATCTGGCCGTCGGTGAGCTTCAGAAAGTCGTTAACGCCGCGCTCCCGGCTCCGTTCCCCCATCTCCTCACCCAAGTTAAATCACCCACCCATGAATCTAAAACTTTCCCGCACAACAAAAAAATCAAACTAAAACATACAACAACGAACACCGGATACCTTCACCCGAAGCAAAACCCATTTATCCCCGCCCTGAGAGAAACCCGTGAACAAAAATGGTGACCCACGCCGCCCTAGTAGAGAAGTACGGGGACTCCCCCGCCATAAAGCTGGCCAAGAGAACCAACACCCCCATAGTCGCCCTCAACCACGTAGACGACGAGTGGGTCCTCACATGGACCACAGGCGGAAAAGAAACCATCACCATCCACGACGTCAAGACACTGAAGCTAGAGCCCCTGTACGAGGAAACGATAACCTACACCGGGTACGGCCCCAGACACAGAAGGATCTTCAAGTCAGAGGGAGCCACCCTGTTCCAGCCAGACAAGTGCCCATGCTGCTACGACGGCCTATCCTTCAAGGACTTCTCCACCATCCACGTCCAACTAGAAAACAACGCAGACATCTACCTCGACTGGGACATAATCATCACAGACCAAAACGAATTCACGTACCAGAAATAACCCAGAAACCCCTAATTTTTCTCAACCAGCCACAGTCAAAGAATAAAAACCAAAACCCACCCACATCAAGAACAAACTACACAACGCCTAAAAAACCGATCTGACCACCAGCGGGATCAAACCCCAACAAAAAAAATCAAGATTACAACCTACTTGAAACAAAAAACAGGCTACCGCTCCACTCCATCAGCATAAACATCCGGATCATTACCCAGATAAATAGGGTTAGCCCGACCACAAACCCCACACACCACATCCTCATACCTCAGACTAGCCCCACACTCACAAACCGCCCAGATCTGAGCCCCACAGTTAGGACAAAACCGAGCACCAGTCTTCGGGTGAGGCCCCCCACTCAAAACCTCCCGTATGGCCGTCTTACAGTAGGCACAATGCCCCCGACGGATAACAGACTCCACGACAATTTATCCTCACCAGAAGATAAAAACTCATCCCCGCCCAGACAACTCACACGCCCGACAGAGATCCCCCCTCGCCGGACGCCCACAAACCCTACACACACCCACCACACCGCCCCCACCCCTACCACGAACCTTCAACCCCGTCCGGTAGACCGTGAACTTCGTCCCAGGCCGCCCGACCTCCATCCGGTTCAGAAACCTCCGCACATCCGACCTCATGGCCTCCTCCGCGTACGGACAAGGCAGGCTCTGAAACTCCAGACCGTTAACATAAGCATAAAACGTGGTCTCACGCTCAGGAACCTCACACAGAGGCTTCACCCTCCTCACGAACCCCTCCAGACTCTGGCCCCCAGGATGAAAAGAGTCCATCCTCACCACGTCTCCACGGAGGACGTTCAACAACACGCTCTGAGCCATATCGTCCAGGTTATGCCCCGTGGCCAGCCTGTCCGCGTCCACCGCCTTAGCCGCCTCATCCAGCGCCCTCCGCCTCAGCACGCCACAGTAGCTGCACGTCCCCAGCTCCCTGTCCCGGGCCGCGATCTCGTCCATGGTCTCCCCGAACAGCTCCCTGAACCCCACCCTGTGCATCTCCACGCCCAGCTCCCTGCAGTTCTTCTCCGCCAGCGCCAACGCCTCGTCCCTGTACCCCCTGACCCCCTCGTCTATACAAACCGCCACCAGCTCGGCGTAGGGCCTATCCCTCTCCAACTTTTCCAGGAGCCTGAGCAGGGTCAGGCTGTCCTTCCCCCCGCTGACGCCGACAGCGATCCTGCTATCGTACTCGAACATATCGTACCTGCCCACGGTCTTCTTGACCCGCTCCAGCAGGGACTCGTTGAAGCACGCGGCGCAGAGACGCTCCCCCGAGTAAGGCCGATAGTAGACCGAGGGAGCCTCACGGCACCCGGTACAGACGGGGTTCAACGCGTTCAACGACTTCTCGGCCCACCATAATAAAACCATGCCTAGCCGCCGTGCGTCACCGGCAGAAACACCAGAGTGGAGCCGTCCCTCACCCGGGTAGACGGCCCCTCCAGGTTAGAAGCCTCGACCCCGTCCACCAGAATCAGCGCGTTAGGCGCGTAGCCGCCCACCACCCTGTCGATGAGCACGTCCCCCAGCCCCGGAAACACCTCAACCACCCTATCAACCACGTCCCCCAGCTTGGAGCCATCCTCGACCTCAAGCACTCCACCGTTCGATCCGGCGGCCTCCCTGAAGACCCCGATCAGCTTAACCTCCACACGCAACGCAAGACCCCCACGCGAAGATCACCAACACCCAACACGGCCCCACATAAACGTCGTTCCCTCACCTATATTCGTAACCGAAAAAAAGGCCCAGCCCAAGGCGAGGGCAAGGGGACCCGCCTCTAGAGATTCAGGCGCTCGTGTCTATCTCTACCTCTCCCGCCGCCGTTATGGTGGCCTTGGCGTGGCGCAGAGCCCAGCAGCTGATGACGACGCCGACGGGCAGCGAAGCCGGGTGCCTAGCCGCCATCTCCACGTGCACGTCCAGCACGCTGGGGCCCTCGCCGAGGCCCATGGCCCCTATACCGAGCTCGTTCAGCTTCACCAACAGCTCCTCCTCGATCTCAGCCACCCTCGGGTCGCTGCTCCTCACCTTGAAGGGCCTGAGCAACGCGTTCTTGGCAAGCTTCATGCACGCGTCCTCGCCGCCACCGACACCGACGCCCACGAAGTAGGGCGGGCACCCGAGGCTCCCCGCCTGGGCCACCGCCTCCACCACGAACTGCTTCACGCCCCTGAGACCGAGGCCGGGCTTCAGCATCCTGTGGGCCGCCACGTTGCTGCTACCCCCGCCCTTGGGCATGGCGACCAGCTCCAGCTCGTCCCCCGGCACCAAGTCAATGTATATCAACGGCACGTAGCCGTTGAGGCCCACGTTGTCCCCCGTGTTGCCCTTGAACATGTCCACCGCGTTGGGGCGCAATGGCACCTCCACGGTGGCCCTCCTGGTGGCCTCCACAAGCACCTCCTTGAGCCGGGAACGCAGCGGGAAACCGTCGCCCACCTTGACCATGAAGGCCACGATACCCGTGTCCTGGCACATGGGCCTGCTTTCCCCGCGCGCGATCCTCACGTTCTCAAGTATGTTGGCCATCTGGGACCGTCCCACGGAGCCCTCAGTCTCCCCCATGAGGAGGTCCATCTCCTCCACGTACTCCACGGGTAGCTCCGTCGCCGCTATCCTGAGAAGCTCCACGGCCGTGTCCTCGACTACCTTCTCTATCATCCCTAGCCCTCCATCTTCTCGATCAGCTTGTCCCGTACCTTCGCGATCTTGACCGCTACGTCCGCCGTGAGGTTGCCGCCATGGGTGTCTATCGTCACGATCATCGGGCCGAAGTCCTCCACGTCGTACACCCAGAGACACTCCGGCATGCCCAGCTCCTCCAGCCAGAAGACGTCCCTCACCTTCTTTATCCCCTGCGCCGCCAGCAAGGCGGCTCCGCCCGTGAAGGCGCCGTAGACGCAGCCGTACTCCTGACACGCCTTGGACGTGCGCGCCCCCATGCCTCCCTTGCCGATTATCACGGCTGGGCGGTAAACCTCGATGAACTCGTCCTGGAAGATCTCCATGCGCGCGCTCGTCGTGGGCCCGGCGGCTACGACCCGCCACACGCCTCCCTCATCCTTCTTCATTATGGGCCCACAGTGGAAGACCCCGTTCCCCTTGAACTCCACCGGCGGGGACTCACCCTTCTCGTGCAGCTCCAACGCCTTCAGGTGAGCCTCGTCCCTAGCCGTAATCACGGTGCCGGTCACGTATATCAGGTCCCCCGCACGGAGTTTTCTTATCTCCTCCTCGGGGACCGGTGTCTCGAGATGATACTCCATAACTATGCCTCAATGATAGTGGTGGCTGCTCTTTTTGAGGCTTATTGTGAGGGCTGCTAACCTGGAAAATGGATTCTCGCAACGCTGTTTCTCGAAAAGCATAAAATCCGCCATCAAATATGCTTAGGGATGTCGTACCCTAGGTCGAAGCTAATTCTCCGCATGGACCCCGAAAACAAGCAATTCAAGGACCGGGTGACGGAGCTAAGCGGAGAAAACGTTGACCTCTGCTTCCAGTGCGGCGCCTGCAGCTCCGGGTGCCCCATGACACAAGAAATGGATTACCTGCCGAGCAAGATCATAAGGATGGTGCAGCTGGGGCTCGAGGAGGCCCTGGAATCAAAGACCATATGGGTCTGCACCACGTGCTTCAATTGTGAGGTCCGTTGCCCCCGCGGGATAGATATAGCC
>CAZGZR010000044.1:0-21076 GCA_964529745.1 uncultured Candidatus Bathyarchaeia archaeon | reverse complement strand
CCGTCGTCGTGCCGCATCATCTGGAGGTTCAGCGCTATGGATGAGAGAAGGAAGACAGCCACGACTATTGTCCTCGTTATCTCCTTGGCTCCTTGGTCTTTCATGTCGTTGTACCGTTACGGGTGGGAACGATATAAAGAACGTCGGAGAGAGAATCTGTATTTCAGCCTCTTTACGGATTTTAAGTAATAAAAAATCCTTTTATGGTTCATGGGCAATTTTTTTAACTTTAAATAATTGATTTGTGTTCTATAATGTTAAATTTAGTGATCGTTTCTTATACGCTGAAAAAATTAACAGGGTTCAACCACTCCTCTAACCCCTAACCACGAAACCTTTACTACCGGCAGTTCCGGAGCGTTAAGGGATGCTCCCCAGCACCCTACACACCATTTTCGCCACCGTCGCCATCAGCCTGACCGCGTTCATAGGGTTCTTCACCCTTAGCCTCAGCGAGGAGACCCTCCACAGGGTGCTCTTCGTGCTCGTGGCCTACAGCGCGGGAACAATACTCGGGGCCGCCCTATTCGACCTGCTGCCAGAGGCCGTGGAGCTGGTGGACGAGCGCCTGGTCTTCCCCATCATAGCGGCCGGCTTCGTCTTCTTCCTCTTCCTTGAGAGGGTGATATACTGGTACCACGGCCACCTCCACGAGTACGAGAGCGGCGAAGAGAAGGTCACCAAGGGGTTCGCGTACCTGAACCTGGTGGGGGACTTCATCCACAACTTCATAGACGGCATGATAATAGCGGCGGCCTTCATCGAAGGGTTCGTCGTGGGGCTCACCGCCGCCATCGCCGTCCTCTTCCACGAGCTCCCCCAGGAGATGGGGGACTACGGCATACTGGTCTACGCCGGCATAGAGAGGCGGCGGGCGCTGCTGCTGAACTTCCTGGCCGCCGTCAGCGTGATAATCGGCGGCTTCTTCGGCTCACTGTTCATAGCATCGGTGGATGATCTCGGCGGCTGGATGGTGGCTTTCAGCGCCGGGGCCTTCCTGTTCCTCTCCGCGTCGGAGCTGATACCCGAGATGCTCGAAGAGGACGACAGGTGGAGGTCCGTGGTGCAGCTGGCGATCCTTGTGCTCGGGATGCTCACCATATACAGCCTCGGGCTGATTTTCCCCGAGTGACCAAGACATCTAAATCCCTGTCCACGGTAGTATCGTCGATGAAGATAGTCAAGCCGGACGAGGAGGGGCTCAGAGAGGCCGCCGCCACCATGCTGGCCGGCGGCGTCGTCGTGTACCCCACGGAGACTTTCTACGGGCTGGGCTGCCTGCCCAGCGACCCCGACGCCTCGATGCGCGTCTGCAAGATAAAGGGCAGGGCAGACAAGGCGCTGCCCCTCATATGCGGGAGCACTGATGCGGCTAGACGCGTCGTGGAGTTCAACGCCGCGGCGGAGCTGCTGGCCGAGAGGTTCTGGCCGGGGCCCCTCACCTTGGTACTGCCCAGCAGGATCAACTACCCCATGTGGGTCACCCACGGCAAGAAGACCCTGGCGATCAGGGTTTCGAGTAACGAGGTGGCCCGGAGGCTCGCGTCCATGAGCGCAGGAGTGATAGTCAGCACCAGCGCCAACAAGGCGGGCGAGGAGCCGCCGATGACGGCGAAGGAAGCCGCCGACCAGATAGGCAGAGAGGTGGACATCGTGGTGGACGGCGGAACGACGCCCGGCGGCAAGCCCTCCACCATACTTGACCTGACGAGCGAAGAGCTCTGGATACTGAGAAGCGGCCCCGTGACAGGCGGCCAGATAAAGGAAGCTCTGAGGGGCTAGAGCTTCCAGCCCTTCTCCACGAGGAGGGCGATGTTCCTGTCCAGGGGGGCGCCCACGGCCTTGGCAGCGGGCTCGCACTTGGTCCTGAAGATGTACATCAGGGGGCAGGGCGCGGGGTACTCAGTCAGGGTCTCCCAGTTGGCCATGCCCTTTGCTACGATGACGTCGGCGGAGTGGACGCGTTCCAGGAACCAGTCGGGGCTCTCGTCCAGCCAGGTGCCCATGGCGGCCATCCCGGTGGTGATGACCTCGTCGGCGGCCTCCGTCATGCCTACCTCCTCTGCGTCTCTCATGGTGGCGTCGTTGACTATGGGGCCGTCCTTGACGGCGACGGTGACGTGGGCGCCCAGCCGCCTCAGCTCCTCGACCAGCAGGGTGTCGAAGGCTATCTCCCCGGCGTTGTCCGTCAGGTACAGCAGCCTGGTCCCCTTCTCTATGAGGCTCTTCAGCTCGTCCGTGTCGTCGATGTAGAGACCCTCGTCCAGGAGTTCCATGGCGGCGTCCATGTCGCTGTTACTCCCGGGGACATCGTAGTCAACAACGTTCCCGAGGCAGCTGATGAGGCAGGCGGCCCTGAGCCTCTCGGCCTCGGGTTGACTCTCGACGTACTCCCTGAGTCCCGTGAGCAACTCCAGCGCGTGCATGTTGGCCTCCCTCTTCTGGTCCCGGTATGGGTCGTCGCATCCCGTTACTCGGGCGATTACCCAGCCCCGCTCCGTGCCCAGCACGCTTGGCACGGCCTCGGGGCCGTACTCGTCCCCCATGAGCTTGAGGAGCGCCTCCATGGCCTCGCGGCGGGTCTCCTCGTCTTCGGTGCTCAGCCTGATCATCATGTAGCCCCTGTGGAGGAGGCAGTAACCGCACCTGAAGCCGACTTTCAACGTTATCACACGGCAACTGTGCAGGTAATATAAAAAAGATGCCCAAGCATGTATTGGGCGATGAAGTACAATCTCCTGGCGACGACGGATCAGCTGGGCCTCAGCCAGGCCACCAGCGAGCTGTGGATGAACCTCCGAGCCATAGGCGACGATAAGCCCAAGGTAGACAGGTCGAGGATCAAGGGCCTCATTCTGGCATACACGGGCTTCGACCCCCGGGAGGCCGTGGGGCTTCTGAGGCGGCGCATGGGGGAGGAGCCGGGCAGGTACGGTGCCGTCTACAGGGTGATGCCCATAATGGCGTGGGTGAACACTGATGTGGACGAGATCGTCGCTGAGGTCAGGGAGCAGGCGTCGAGGATGGGGGCGGGGGAGAGCTTCAGGGTGACCCTAGAGAAGAGGAGGACCCGGCTGCGGAGCCTGGAGGTGATAGAGCCCGTGGCCGCGGTCATAGACAACCCCGTTGACCTGGAGAACCCCGACTGGGTGGTCCTCGTGGAGATACTGGGGAACGAGACGGGTGTTTCCGTGATAAGGCCCGCTGACGAGCTGAACGTCCAGAAGGAGAGGTACAGGCTATCTGCGGAGAGGGAGGAGGGCGCCCTTCTCGACGATGAGGCTGGTTAACGCCTCGTAGGGGTCGCCCCCAACCGTCGCCAGGGCCTCGTCGCCGACATCGAACACTTCCTTAAGCCTCTCGTATTTCTCCGGCGTCACGTCTAGGACGCCGTCGTCGGGCACCCCGAGGCGTTCAGCGATCTCGGCGGCGAGGCTCTCGGCCTCCGAGGGGTCCTGGGATAACACGAGTATGGCCACGTTCTTCACATTTTGGCTGAGACCCATCAGGGTGAATGCCTTGGATATCTGGTCCTGGCAGGAGGCGTAGAGCATTGACTCCACCTCCACGCTGTTGGATATGGCTGAGCCGCCCCTGGTGGCGTGGACAGCGTTCACAGCCGCGTGGAACAGGTGTCTCCACCCGGCAACCATCTCGGCGTCGAACAGCTGGAAGGCCAAGTCCCCGGCGAGCCGCCTAACCGTTTCGAGGGTAGCGTCCACGTCCCTCACCTCGACGGTTCGGGCGCCCGCCAAGGCGACGTAGATGTCCGCTTCGGTCAGCCTGTACGTCTTTACCATTTTTTCACCGTTTCAGGGCGGCTGCCACCTCGGCGACACGCCTCCTTCGCCGCCGTGAGGGCGTGTCCGAGAAGCGTCTCCGTGTTCCGGTTCTTCCTGGGTGAACCCTGCACCCCGACTATCTTAACCATGTTGAATCACCTAGATTATCTCTCCCAGCTTTTCAAGGAGACGGTTGATCCTAGAGGTAGGAGATCCAAATACATGATCACCCTGCCAAGGGAAGCCCCTGCCCGAGCCCACGCATGGGAACAGGGTCGCCGTGAACGGATATGAGGCGGGGGGCGTCGGGGAAGTCTTAAACAATATTAGCCTCACCGTCTCAATGTTACTCAAAGAGGGATAATGGGATGGATGAAAGCGGCGAGCCGCTGACCAAGATCAGCGAACTGAACACCTTCTCGAAGCGGGTGTACACGGTCGTCAGGGTGATAAGCGTAGGCGAGCCCCGAGAGGTGACGTTCAGGGAGGACAACTCCCTGCACCGCGTCACGGACGCCCTCGTGGCCGACGACACCGGCAGCATATACCTGACCCTCTTCGACGAAGCCATAGACGAGATCCCTGAGGACTCGATCATAAAGATCAGAAACGGCTACGTGAGGGTATACAGGGGCAGCATGCGCCTCAACATCGGGCGCTACGGAAGCTACGAGACGCTGGACGAGGCGCCCTTCGGCGAGGTGGATCTGGAGAACAACCTTTCCGCCCGCGAGGTGCAGGACAGGCCCAGGACACGGGACCAGAGGGAGTGGCGGAGCAGGAGAAGGTACCGCTAAAACAATTTTTATTTTAATCAACACATGGTTTCACGTGGTTCCATGAGCAAGGTAAGGGTAGGGATACCGAAGCTGCTGCACAACGGGCACCTCGGCTTTCCCGAGATAGACACGAGCCCAAACGCACTGGAGGAAGGCGGCCTCCTCCAGCGTCTAGAGGATTGGGGCTGCACGATAGAGGACAAGAGGACGGCGACACTAACAGATGAAGAGGAGAAAGCCTACGGGGCCAGGTACAGGATGGCCCTCGCCAGCAGCCACCTCGCCGACATAGTCGCAGAACAGATAAGGGGCGGCCTGCTCCCCATCGGCCTCCTGAGCAACTGCAACGGCCTCATGGGGATGCTCGCGGGGCACCAGAAGGCCGGCCAGGGGAAGCCCCTCCGCGTGGGCCTGGTGTGGATAGACGCCCACGGAGACTTCAACACCCCCGAGACGAGCCTCAGCGGCATGCTCGGCGGGATGCCTGTAGCGGTGAGCACCGGCCTCTGCCTCCACCACATCAGGCGGGCATGCGGCCTGGACCCGCCTCTGCCCATGAAGTACGTCACCATGGTGGGCGTCAGGGACACCGACCCCTGGGAGCAGTACCTCATAGACAACCACGACATAAGCCAGATAACCGTCGAGGACATCAGGCGGCTGAGCCCGGCCATAGACATGGAGATGGACAGGCTCAGCACCCTCACCGACCTCATCTACGTCCACGTGGACCTCGACGTCCTGGACCCAGAGGACATGCCCGGCGCCGGCCTCCCGGTTGAGGACGGCCCCACCGCGGACGAACTCGGGGAGACGCTTGAGATCATGTTCGAGAACCCGAAGGCGGCGGGCTTCGGGCTCGCCTCATACCCCGCCAGCAGGGACCCCGACGGACGCGGCCTGGAATCGGCTTACAGGCTCGTCGAGGGCGTAGTAGAGGGAGTGAAGAACAGGGGCTAGGCGACTAGGCTACGGCTCGCCCAGGGGCAGCCTGACGGTTACCACGGTGCCGACGCCTCTCTCGGACTCCACGTCTATGCTACCCCCGTGGGCCTCCACCACCTCTCTGCAGTAGGTGAGCCCCAGCCCCATGCCCGTCTCCTTCGTCGAGAAGAAGGGCCTGAAGATCTGTGAAAGGTCGTCCTCAGAGATGCCTTCCCCGTCGTCGCTGACCACGATGACGTACTCGTCGCCCTCCACACTCGTCTCTATAGTGAGCCTCCCCCCATGGGGCATCGCCTCCACAGAGTTGTTGATGAGGTTGTCGATGACCCGGGTGAGCTTGGTGTCGTCGGCCTGCACCTTGACGCCCCTCTGGAGCCTGAGCTCCACGTCTATGTCGTCGGGCAGTATCCTCCGGTCCATGAGCCGTCTGATGAGGGAGTCCACCTCCAGCGGCCCCTTCATGAGGGCTCTGGTGGTGGTCATGGTGCGCAGGTCTTCAAGCACCTCTGCGATATATTTCACGTTGTCTCGGATTATGGCCAACATCTCGGGGGCGGTGGAGGGGTCCAGCTCCATCATCTGCGCGGCGTTGTTTATGCTCTGTAGGGGGCTCCTGAGGTCGTGCCTAAGCATCCTTGTGACCCTCTCGAAGCCGCTGAGCATGTTGGAGACGTTCTCCTCGGAGACGCGGCGAAGCTCGGCCTCCTGCCATAGGCGGGTGAGCGACGAGCCCACGTGCAGCGCCAGTATCTCCAGGAGCCTGATGTCCTGGTCGGTGAACGCGTCCATAGTTGGGCTCTCCATGTTCAGGACGGCCAGAACCTCTCCGTCGCTGCGCACAGGGACGGCTACCTCGCTCAGCGACCCCGCTGAGGCGTCTATGTAGTCGGGGTCTTCCCGCACATCGGGGACATACATGGTCCTCGCCTCCCTCGCGGCTCTAACGGTCACCCCCTTCCCGTCGAGGGGCAGAGGCTCCACAGGGGGCTCGAGGCCCCGGGCCTCAACGTGGACGAGGCACCCATCCTCGACGACCTGGAAGGAGATGAGGCCCTCGCCGAGGACCTGCTCCATGATCTCCAGCGTCGCCTCCGCCACCTCCTCCACGCTGTTGACGGAGTTGAGCCTGACGCCGTGGCTGTGAAGCGCTGCGAGGTTTTCCTCGTAGACCTCTCGCACCGAGTTTTCGCGGCTCAACTACATCACCTGTATCGGGCCTTTCAGCCGTTTCTTGTAGCAATATGGTTGGAAAGGCAGTAATAAACCCAGTCGTTCGGCGGCGATGGGGGTGGGAGACGCTAGATGACGAACTCCTCGTGCTCCACGTGGCGGTGCCTAACCCCCAGGTTGGCTACCCGGAACCTTCTGCCGCCGAACAGCGTCGCCTCAGGTTCACCTGCCACCTGCGCGTCCATCAACCTGCCGAGGCTGTCGGCCTTCATGATGCCGCTGCCGCTGGCGGCCCCCACGTAGCAGAGGCCCGGCGCCTCGTAGAGGATGGGGGTCTCGTCGAGGCTGTTTATGGCGTACTGGCCGGCCCACATGTTCATGGGGCGGACGTCCTCGAAGCAGGGGAAGTACCTCACCAGCACGTGGTAGATGTTGTTGGTGTAGTAGTCCTCCTCGGGCTGGGGGTCCTCTTCAAGCTCGAATCCTCGGCCTAGGTTGTCGGCGCACGCCAGCCATATGCTGCCCTCGCTGAGCTCGGGCCTGAACAGTATGTTGGCCTTGGGGAGGATGGTGAGGGGTATTACGCCCATCTCGTTGAGGCCCTCCACCTTGAAGAAGGGCTCCAGCTTGGGGTCCTTGAACGCGAATATCTGCCTCTTCTTGGGCCTCTGGAAGCTGTCCAGCCCCAGCGGGTCCAGCAGCCGCTGCGCCCAAGCGCCGGCGGCCACCACGGTCTTCTCGGCGCTTATCTCACCCTTGCTGGTCTCGGCTCCCGCGACGACAGTGTCCTGCCAGACGAAGGGCTCGCCGGGTATCCCCAGCTCCTCCACCGGCCTCAGGACGAGCCCGGTGGCCTCGGTGTTGTACATGACCTCGCCGCCCAGCTCCGTGAACATCTCCTCGTAGGCCCGCACCAGGGCGTCGGCGTCTAGGCCGCCGCACTTCTCACCGTAGACGGCGACGGCCACGTCCTCGAGCCCCAGGAGCTCGGCCTCCTCGTCGTCGCCGAACTCGGGCACCAGGCAAGGGACGGTCTTCTTCACCTCTTCCAGGGACAGGACCCTTACGCTGTCTCCCCGCTTGGTTATGGCTTCTATGGCGGGCCTGACGGCGTCGTACTGGCGCTGGCTGAAGAGCCAGAGGTATCCCATGAACTCCAGCTTGACGTCATGGCCGGTCTCCTCCATGTGCCTGTAGGCGTCTATGCTGCAGTCGGCGAGGAGGTAGTTGGTCTCGCTTGTGAATATGTTGCGGAACCCTCCCTCGCTCTTGGCGCTGTTGCCCTGGCCGGGGCCGCCTTGCTTGTCGATGACCATGACGCGTCTGGACGGGTCCCTCTTCTTTATGTGGTAGGCCGAGCTGAGGCCGAGGACCCCCGCCCCGATGACTAGGATATCGCACTCCATGGCTGGATATTTGCCGGAAACGCTCTATTAACGTTAATCGTTGGCGGCTCCCCCGATAACCGTTCATCTCGTTGGAGACAGTTTCCCTTGCCAGGATGCGCGCCCTAGAAACGCGGCTTCTCCAGCAGCCTCTCCACGGCTTCCTCGCTGTAGCTGAGCAGCGCCCCTAGGCGCCGGGCGATCTCCTCCTCCTTGACCCGGGTAAGCTCACTAGACTCCTCCAGCCTCCTCTTCCACTCCTTGAGGCGAAGGTACTCGTCCACCGTCTCCCTCGAGTCGGCCAAGTGGATCACTATCCTGCCTCTGGTGAACTCCGGGTTGAAGAGCAGCGTCTCCAGGAAGCCCCTGTCTGTGTGCAGAGTGACTCCGTACTCCTCGGCTATGAGCCTCGTGTCGTCTATCACCTCATTGTATTCTTCCTCTGTGAGGGGCGGGCTCAGGCCGAGGCGCTTCACGCCGCTGCCCACTGCCTCCGTGAAGGCGTATATCATGCCGAGGTTGTAGCTGCGTCTATCGAGTTTGCTTGAGTCGAATCCAGCCATGAAGACAAGGTGGTGGTCTACGTAATTATTCTTTTCAGATATCAAAAAATGGTTGAATGGTTTCGGCTAGTCTCCTGGCCTGATCTCGCTTCTCAGGAACAGCATGTAGGACGCGGCGAAGCAGACCACTAGGCCGACGGTGAGGACCGCGATGTTCGCCCAGTTGGCCGCCAGGGCCTCGGTGAGCGTCATGGTCCTCTGGAAGCCCTGCGGCCCCATCCCTCCGAAGCCGCGCACGCCCAGCACGTCGTTGATTATGTTTTCGTAGATCTCGGTTGGCGATATCCTCAGGATGGTGGACTGGATGGTGCTCCTCCGGGTCATGGCGTCCCTGAACTCCTCGGTCATCTGGAACCTGGGCCCTTCACCGGAGTCCGAGACTATGACGTCGGAGGACGGCATGGGAACCAGCGCACCCGCGACGGCCGAGGCGAGGATGGACAGCACTATGGCGAAGAACATCCACGTTGCGATGGAGAACAGTATGGAGGTCGAGGTCTTCTTGGCCACCACCGAGAACAGCATCCCCAGGCTCAGCCAGAAGACCAGGTAGACGACGGTGACCGTGGCCAGGACGAGTATCTTCGAAAGCTCAGGCAGCGTGGGGCCGAAGCCAAGCAGCGGTATTGTTATGCCGCACATGACCGCGATGGTGCCGGTGGATAGGGTGGCTAGGGCGACAGCCCCGGCCAGGAACTTGCCGTTTACGACGCTGTCCCTGTATATGGGCTGCCCGAGGAGCACCGAGAGCGTCCCGGTGGTGCGCTCCTTGTTTATGGCGTCGAACCCGAGCGCCATGCCCAGGATGGGTCCGAACAGCACCATGATCTGGTTGAACGAGAAGCTCATCCTGGCCCCGGAGAAGATGTAGTTGAAGCCCGCGTCTGTGTTGTTCTTTATGTAGTCAACGCCCTGGTAGGCTGCCAACGCCGAGAGGAGAACCATGAAGCCGAACAGTATGAGGAACCGCTTGCTCCCGAACTGATCCTTTAGCTCCTTCGTGGCCACCGTCAAAGTGCCGGCCATCTAATTTGCCTCCCTGTAGTACTTCATGAATATCTCCTCCAGGGTGTACTCCTTGGGCTTCATCATCAGTATGGTCGATCCGTGGCGCGTGATGGTCCTCGACACCGTGGCGTCGCTCTCGACACTGTTGTAGACGTATAGATGGTCGTTTTCTTGGGTGACGGACTTGACTCCTTCGAGTGACTCCAGATCGCTGATTAGGTCGGGGGTCACGTCTGTTAGCCTGAAATCTACCCGCCGGTCTTCTCCGCCGGTCATGGTCTGGTTCAGGTTCTTCATCGTCTCCTTCAAGACCAGCCTGCCACGGTTGAGGATGCCTATCCTGTCGCAAGTCATCTGAACCTCATGCAGCAGGTGCGACGTCATCACCACGGTGAGTCCCTGATCTTTCCTTAGGCCGAGGATCAGCTTCCTTATGTCCAGCGTGCCGATGGGGTCCAGCCCGAGCGTGGGCTCGTCGAAGAACACGATCTTAGGGTGCTTCATCATGGTCGAGGCTATGCCGACCCTCTGCTTCATGCCCCTCGAGAAAGACTCGTACTTCGCGTCAGCCCAATCGGACATGCTGACGATCTCGAGGAGCTCGAGGACCCTGTTCTCCCTCTCCTCCTTGGGTATGTCGTTAAGCTGCCCTATGTAGTCCAGGTTCTCGAAGGCCGTCAGATCTCCGTAGAGGCTGCTGTATTCCGGTAGTATGCTGGCGACGGTCCTCACATCCCTGGACTGCTCCACGATGTCGAAGCCTCCGACGACTGCTGTCCCCGAAGTAGGGACGGAGAGACCCATCAGCATGAGCACGGTCGTCGTCTTGCCGGCCCCGTTTGGGCCCAGGAAGCCGAAGATCTCTCCCCTCTCGACCTCTAGATCGAGTTGGTCTACAGCCGTGAAGTCCCCGTACATCTTGGTGAGCTTGGATGTCTCGACTACGTTTTCACTCATTCACTCTACCTCCTTTTGAACCTCCTGAACATGTAAGCCGCGCCAGCTATCGCGGCGACGGCGACCCCTAGCCCGATGACTCCCCAGGATGTGGACGCCTTGGCGGTCACCCGCAGGTCGATCTCCTCCGACTCAAGCTGGTCGCTCACCGCCTTCACGGTGAGAAGATAGTCGCCTGCGACGGCGTCGGAAGGAGTCTCGGTGACGACGGTGAAGGTCGTGGACGCCCTGGGGGAGAGCGAGTTCAACTGCACGGGGGTGATCGTCGCCTCCCAGTCCTCGGGTAGTTCCGCCTCCAGATAGAGCGTCGTGAGCGTCGTCTGGCCGTTGTTAGTAACCCTGGCGGTGTAGGTGACGCTGTCCCCTATGGTGACGGATGTGTAGAGCGTGGAAAGCTCGAGAGTTAACTCGTAGGAGCCGGCCACGGTGATTCTGAAAGGCAGAAGCGTCTGGGAGCCCTCGTCCGAGGCGATGGCCACCTCCACCTCGTACTCGCCGGTTGCGACGGAGTTCGGCGGCTCAACCTCCACGTCGAAGGTGATGGATTCCCCCGCACCTATCTGCAGGTTCGATACTGCGACGTCGTCCGTGACGAACTCTATGTCCCAGTTCTCTGGGGCCGAGGAAACGGTTAGCAGACAGACTGCGTCCTTCTCCCCCTTGTTCCAGACCACTATGGGGAATGTGATGGCCTCCCCCGCCCCCACCGTGACATCCCTGAAGGTGCTGATGACCTCTAGCTCGCTCTTGGGCTGGCGGAGGTTCACCTCGAAGCTCAAGGTGTCACAGACTCTGTCGTTACCGTCAACGGCCTGAACCGTGACTCCGTAGTCTCCGACCCCCGCGTCCTCCGGGGGCTCCACGATTATGGTCAGTGGCTCTGTTTCGCCGGGCGACAGAGACAGGCTGTTCACGATGAGCCCTGAGCCCGTCCTGTAGCTGACCTCCCAACCCGTCGGGGCCTCTGTCTGGAACTTGATCAGCTTGGTGACCTCACCCACGTTGGATACGCCCAGGGGCAGCTCGATCTTCTGGCCGAGCTCCTCCGAGACGGAGGGGTACGTTGACTTTAACTCGATCTCGTCTGTGCTTGCCATGGGGGTGATCGTGAAACTCAACGTTGCCTCTGAGCTTCCGGTGGCGATCAAAGAGACGACGACGCTCTGAGTCGCCATCGAGGGTACCCTGATCTCTAGTGTGAAGCTCTCGGAGCCGGGGGATAGGGCGATCGACTCGATCTCTCCCATGGAGTCGAGCACCCTCGTCGCCCAGCCCTCCGGCTGAGAGACCGAGAACCCTACGGCCTCCACCTCGTCCCCTCCGTTGTTTATCGTGAAGGCCAGCTGCAGGGTGTTGCCTGGGCTCGTCACGCGTTTAACAGCGGTGGACGAGAGCTTTAGTGTGGGATCTAGAACTATTTCACCCATCTTGACTTCGTCTTTTTTCGGGTCATCGGTGGGCGGGATTGTCACCTGGACGCTTCTCTCCTCGATCACGTACCCCTCCTTCTCAAAGACTAGTGTATAGCTGCCTCCGAGGCTCATGCGGAAGTATCCGTCTTCGTTGGTGTACTTGGTCTCCTCGACGCCGCCCGTCTGGGTGGTCGCGGTCACCTTCACACGGTATATGGGTTCCCCGTCCTCGTCCACGACTGTGCCGTGGAGGTTGCCGTCATCCGCGGCGGACACAAACTGGAGAGGGGTAAACACGCCGACCATGATCGATAAAACCAACATAGCCGCGAATAACCGCGGCTTCCTTACTACATTCATATCTGTTTGCTCCATTCTTCGGGCAAGGTGTCTGAAACTCTATTAAGCGGTTTTTCCAGTTTACACCCAAATCTGATCAAAATCAGCGACAGGTTAAAGCAAGAAGTGAGACGCGCCTAGGTCTTGCTGAGGTACACCATGATCACGGCCGCGACGGTGGCGAAGACGTCGGGTATGAAGTTGAACACCCCCATCCAGAGGGGGTCCCTCCTCCAGGAGAGCTGCATGATGTACGGGTTGCTCGCAATGGAGTAGATCAGCAAAGCGATGGAGAGCGCCGTTAGGCCCAGGCTGAACTTGGACTCGTTCTCCAAGTAGAGCCGTATGTAGAAGTAGGCGAGGTAGCCGTAGAGGAGGATGTTGATGGAGGAGACGATGATCCTCCCCGTGACGAACATCTCTATACGCCTCTCGAACTCTCTGAGGACATCGGGGTCTGTTTCGTTGAACCTCGGCTTGAAGTCCGGTGGGAACCTGGGCCGCGGCTCGGGTTGCGCAGCCACCAGCTGCGCGGCTGCAGCCGCCAGCAAAACCAGTAAAACTAATGCATGATGCCTCTTCATCGCGTCTCCTCCTCGTCCTGACCATCCTTCATCTGGCTCCATACCTCCTCGAAGGCCTCCATGCTCTCCTCCAGCCTCTGTGAGACGAAGTACATCTTGCCGTACCTGTTGCCCGCGGAGGTGATGAGGTCGTTGTCCTCCAGCACCTCAAGGTGGTGCCTCACCGTCCTGTAGTCCAGGTCTAGCATGATTCTCAGCTGGTTGGTGTTCATGGGTTCTCCACGCAGGGCCTCGATGATCCGCCCCCGGTTCGTGCCTCCCCGCGTCCCCTTGAAAAGCCACATGAGTAGGTGCCTGAAGGTACGCGCTGGGGGTGCCATCTGGGGTGAACCACTGGTATCTATCCGCTATGCTATTAAAACTCTAGTTAAGCGTATGTCCAGTTTACACCCAAATCTGATCAAAATCTGGCGCGCCCAGGAAAACCATGTAAAACAGATCCCTTGCATGAGGCGCTCGAGGCGAAACACCCGATTGAATGAGAGAAACAAGGCGCTTACACTGACCTCGACCTCGAGTCTGTATATTCTGGATTCTTTTCCGTTGCTGTATCATAGGTTACCGTTTTCCCACGCCAACCCGCATAGGTGGCCGCTCTGAGAAGGGATCGGGTGAATGGTGGTCAACTATCTCGGGGCATCGTCACGGTTGATGCACAATAAATAAAATAACATCCCTAACACCACCCCGCTTGAACATCTCAGTAGGGGGAGGGGGGGTCAAAAAGATGCGTCGAATCCACGCCCATTCTACCGAAAGAAGCCCCAGAAACGCCTCTTTCTGATCAAATCATATACAAAAGTGTAATCCACCGAACATAAAATTCTGATACCATGTAACAGGTATATTGAGTTTCCCGCAGTATGACAAATGGCTTCAAAGAATAAGAATTTTCATTAACACTACGTTGATGTGACGATAAAGGCATTGATTAGTAGATGCAATGAATCACTGATTGCGGTAATTAATGAAGACACTTTCTTAGAATAGAAAGCCCAAGAATACATATTATTGCGCCTGAAAGGAGAAACGTAGAGTGAGAGCCTAGGTTATCTATCGCCCAACCGTATCCCCAGATGATCAAGGCTCCGCCAAATAGCCCATTGTTTAGGAAGCTTACGGCTGAAAGTACACTCGCACGACTCTCAGAAGGAATGACCTGATTCTTATACGTCTCTTCAACAAGCAATAGAAAGTTCCTGCTGACGGTTGAGAAGACAAGCACGATCATTAATGTTTTCCAGGAACCCACATACGCCAACAGAAGAAAGATTACGGCGTTTGAAACTACTATAGCGTAGAGGCTTCCTGTGTATCCCAGCTTTTTCTCGATTTCATCAACTTAGTAACTGGTCATCGCTTTAACGATGGAAAAGACGGCGAACACCCCTCCGATGAACACTGGATCTAGTCCGACCTGAGTCAGGTGGGCTTGGCTGTACACATCCCAATATGACTCATCTAGAACCGCAGGGACGAAGAAGAATACTGACAGCCATAGCAAGGACTTGTTTCTGAATACGTGTCTAACGCTGTTTTTCATTTCATCGATCTGGTGCCAGAAATCAATTTTATCGGCGGGGTTAACCGTTTCTTCGACCGAGAGCATCAACAGAATGCTGATGATCGTGGAGACGGATAGGATTCTATATGGAAGGCGCGGGTTTATTGAAAACAGGTATGCTCCGATTATCATGGCGCCGATGCCGAGTATCGTGATGTAGGCTTTCATTCTACCATTGACTCGGGTGAAATCGTCTTCTCTACCCAGTTTCCTCATCGTGTCATATAGTAAGGCAGAGCTTGCTCCGGATTGAAACCCGTACTCTAATCCACTGGTCAAGCCGATTACGACGAGCACCAGGTAGCTCCCGTCACAACACGATTGAACAAGCAGGTAGATCAGCCAAAAAATCCTTGAGGTAATCACCGCCCATTTTCGCCCTACTCGGTCAGCAAATATACCTGATGGCAGTTCAACGATCAGTATGGCTAGTGACGTTATTGCCTCGATTAGCCCAATGTCGTTAAAGTTGAATCCAAGGTAGTTGAAGAATAGTATGTAGATGGCTCCATTCAGTGATAGGCTGCGAAAAGCGTTAGAGGCTGCAATCTTCCAGATGTTGCTCTCAAGACTGTTTATCTTCAATAAGGATTCACCTTACTTTTTTCCTTCAATTTCTAATATCATATTCGAGTCGTGTGATGGGAGGATAAAATCATCGATACGAGACGGTTTCATCTGAAAAAGATATTGAAATTCGGTTATTCCCTGAAACAAGGAACAAGCCGAGTCCAGAATTTTTTCCACAGATTACAAGTAACCTGTAACAAACAACCCCCAGAAAACGCTTATCCCACGTAACCAAAAAACCTTCCAAGCGTACAAACTCCTGAATCCATATAAAACGAAAAAAGATGGTCTAAGGGGCCGCCTAAGACGCCTAAGATGACAGGTTCTTGACGAAGCCCTCGAACCTGTCGCAGACCTCGGCGAGCTCGTCCACAGGCTTAACAAGGGCGAACCTGATGTGGCCTTCCCCGTTCTCCCCGTACTGGGTGCCCGGCGCACATCTCACCTTCTTCTGCTGGAAGAAGTCCATGACGAGCTTCATGCTGGGCACGCCGAAGCTGCTCACGTCGGGGAACAGGTAGAACGCGCCCTCAGGCATCGGGCAGCATACTCCCTCTACATCGTTCAGCCGCTTCACCATGAAGTCGATCCTCTTCTTGTACTCGGCCCTCATATTGGCCACGAAGTCCCATCCCTTGTCGAGCGCCTCGACGGCCGCCTTCTGGAATGGAACGGGCACGCTGCAGATACCCACCGGGACCGCGCTTACCGTCTTCAAGAGTTCAGGGCCTGCGATGATGTAGCCGGCCCTGCAGCCCGTCCAAGCGAAGGTCTTGCTGAAGCTCATGAGCACCATGGTTCGCTCCCACATGCCGGGGAGGTCGATGATGGTCTTGTGCTTGTCGTTCCAAACGAACTCGGTGTAGATCTCGTCGGCCAGTACCACGATGTCCTTCTTCACGGCGATCTCCGCGAGCTTCTCCAGCTCCTTCTGGGTCCAGACCGTGCCCGTCGGGTTGTCGGGGTTGCAGAAGAGCAAGGCCTTCGTCTTAGGCGTGATGGCGTTCTCTATGTTCCCGAAGTTCGGCCTGAAGATCCCATTCCTGTCCATCGTCTGATTGGCGCGAGTCATCTTGGCTCCAAAGTAGGCGGCAGGCGCGTTGTAGCCCTGGTAGGCAGGATCCATGATGAGGATCTCGTCGCCTGGGTTGAGGATGGCCCCGAAGGCCTGGAAGATGGCCTGGCTGCCTCCGCTGGTTATCAGCACCTGGGTCTTCGGGTCCACGGAGACGCCGTACTTCTTGTAGTACTCGGCGATGGCCTCCTTGAAGTCGGGCTCACCCGTAAAGCTGTAGTGGGTGTGGCCCGCCTCCATGGCCTCGTAGACGGCCTTGTTGATGAACTCGGGCTGGTTGAAGTCGGGGTCACCAGCCCCGAGGTTGATCAACCCCTCCATTGGCCCCACGGCGGTGCGGGTGAGGCTGCCGCGAGCCTTCATGAGGGCTGCTACCTCTTTCTTCGCGAACTTTTCAACTCCCATTTTCGATCACGAATCCTAGTAGCTACACGAGTGCTCTATAAAACGTCTTCGATCAAACGTTTCTGTATAAAAACACGAGAAAAAGTGGTGTGGAAGCGATAAAAACCGCTACCCCAGCAGGGCGTTGAAGAGAAGCTTGAACGTTGCCTCGGGCTGGGCCCTCATCTGAGGCTGAAAACCGTAGAGCACCACCCGCCCCTTACCCAGCTTCGCCTCCACCATGGCCGCCTTCCGGCTCAGTTGCTCCTCGCCTGTGAGCCACCCGCTCTCCATGATGTGTTTATCCGGGTAGCTGAGCACCACGGCGTAGTCCTCGTTGTTCACCCTGGGTTTGACCTCGAAGGCTGGGTGGTGGCGGAACACGATCATCAGGTCTTCCTGGACACCCCATGCCAACGGGTGGCCGGCGTTGACGTTTACGTGAAGAGTGCTGCCCGGGCAAACGAAGTCGGTGTCCTTCACGTCCTTCAACACGTTCCTGACGGGGAGCCCCAGCTTGTCGATGCCGAAGTTGCTTGACTCCCCTAAGCATAGCAGCGTGCCGCCCTCCTCAACGAACTCCTTGAGCTTCTCGACGCCCTCCTCGCCTATACCACTCCTGTACTCGGGCGGGTAGTTGGGCATGGTGAAGCCTCCCCCCCACCGCTTCTCATAGTACTCCTCTACATCTTCGCCCATGATGAGCTCGGTGGCGTCTGACGGCAACACTATGACGTCGTAGCTCCTCGCCAGCCGCCCGCGTTGGATGTCCCTGTCCATCAGGGTCTTGTACCTGAACTTGTACTGCTCCAGCAGAAACCTCGTCCAGCCCTCGTCCGCGTTGCCCCCCCAGTACCGCTGATATATGCCGATGCGAAGCATCTTCACCGGTTTAGACTTCACGGCCGCCGGGGCCTTCTCGAACCTAACGTGGCACCTCTTGCTCTGCTTATCCAGTTCGCTCTCCAGTCCCTCGGCCTTAGGAACGTAGAAGCTACCCGCCCCGAATACCCCAACCGTTGTCGTAACCGTCTCCGTTAGTCGGTGCACCTTGACCTTCTTCCTGAGGAGCCTGTTGACTGCCTCGAAGCCGTCGTTGACCCTACCGTCGAGGAGCCAGCCGTTGGCCGCCTCCTCCTCGACGTTGCCCCGTGGGAACCTGATGCTCGTGAGCGTCTCGAAGCTGCCGTCGAACGGCTTCTCGACCTCGTGGACCCTGACGCCGCTGAACTCGGCGATGGTGTACGTGGATAGGTCGTACGGGACCACTGGGGATCCATCGGGGTTCTTGCTGAACGCTCCCACATGGTAGAAGGTACGCTTCAGGAGGCTGACGATGTATGGCCTACAGTGCTGGCCCGCGAAGACCAGGTATGTGCCCCTGGGGTAGCTGACGCCGTCGGCGATGAACTCCCGCTGGCTGCGGCTAATCTCGACCCCCACGTCCATGAGAGTCGTCATAAGCTTGTAGGCTGTTATCTCGTCGTGCTGCTCGTTCTCTATGACAAACGCGTACGGCGGCTCCTCGGCCCCCTTACTTATGGCTTCGCTGGCCTTCTTGTACATGTTCCGGAGGATGAGCTCTCTGAACCTCGCCGCCGCCTTCAGGGTGCCGTAGGCGCTTATCTTCTGCTGCTCAACAATGTCCCGGAGTCTCCACCAGCCCCCCATCCAGGGGTGGGGGAACCCCATCTGCGCCCTGTACTCGGGTCGCCCGCGTCTGCTGCCTCTGAGCTGGTGGTAGTGGATGTACAGGGGGGTAGCTAGCTTGGCGGACGCCGACTCCGTGAGCATCCCGCAGACGTTATGCCAGCACGGCACGTAGTTGAACGTTGGCATGAACTCGCCGGGGTACGTGGCCGCCGACTCCACGCCGTGCTTCCCAGCCTCCTCCAGGAGGACGTGGGTGAGGCCGCCGTAGAGCTCCTGCTCTGTCCAGATCAGTGGGTTCACCTTGTCGTCTATTGGATTAGCGAAAGGCGCTATATAGAAACGTGCCCCGTAGCTGCCCATGTGGTGGTAGTCTATGTAAGCCTGTGGGAACCACTCCTTGTAGAGCAGCTGGCTCACCATTTGGCTCTCCACCATCTTGTTGTGGATGGCGTCCCTGTTGTTGTCGTGGCCGGTGTACTTGTGGTAGAGCCAGGGCGGGCTGCATCCCTCGTACTCCGTCCCTAGGTACTTCTCGTAGAAGTCGGTGCCCATGATCTGGCCGTCGGGGTTGAAGCAGGGCACCATGACGAGCACGGTGTTTTCAAGTATCCCCCTATTCTCGGGGAGGGCTATAAGCTCCCACGCCAGCTCTGGGGCCATCTGGGTGCCCCCCACCTCCGTGGCGTGGATGCTCATGGTCATGGCGACTATGGTTTTGCCCTCCGAGATAGCCTGCTCTATGTCTTCCTTGGGGACGCCCTTAGGGTGGCTCAGCCTCCAGCTATTCTCCCTTATCTTCTCTAACCGCCCCATGTTGTCCTCAGACGTGATGAAGGCGGCGATGAACGGGTTGCCTTCGGTGCTTTTACCCAGCTCCGTTACCTTGACCATTGGGGACTTGTCGAGCTCCATGAAGTAATCGACTATGCGATCCCAGCGCACAAGCTTCCTGTCGGCGCCCATAATGTGACCGAAAAAATCCTCGGGCGATGGAACATCAAGTGACATGACAGAGATTTTCGTCGAATTATTATTAAAATTCATCTATTGCCTTTTTTCAAGGGTGAAAACATCTATCAAAGCTGATACAAAACTAGTGATTTCGGCTTCTTTTAACATAAATCTGTGTCAACGCTATGCTTTAAGCGAAGAAGCATCGTTCCCGTGTCCTTTGTGTAATAGACGAGTCTTTCACACTTATAAACCGAAAAACGTCCATTTTATCAAAATTATTAGTTCTGTTCAAGCCTTCCTCTAAGTTACAACTGAAATCTTAACTTCGTCGAGCCACATGTACTTTGTATGACGCCACGTAAAGTCAAGATAGAGGACCTACGTAGCTTCGTTTTCGTTTCAGATCCACAGGTCAGCCCAGACGGCCGCAACGCCGCCTTCGTGAAAACCACGATCGACGTCGACGAGGATGACTACGTGAAGCATGTCTGGATGCTGGACACCGCCAACGGCAAGCACAGACAGTTCACGGCGGGACCAGGGAAGGACACAAACCCCCGCTGGAGCCCTGACGGCTCCAGGCTGCTCTTCCTATCCAGCGGCAGGGAGCCCGAGAAGAAGAACCAGCTCTACGTCATCGACGCGGAAGGAGGGGAGGCCCAGCTAGCCGCGGACACGGAGAACGGGGTCATGAACCCCCTGTGGGCGCCCAACGGAAGGGACATCCTGTTCACGAGCCGTGTCTGGGAGCCAGAGAAACCCGAGACAGATGTAATGGTCGTGAAACGCATATGGTACAAGCTCAACGGCGTGGGCATGTTCGCCGGGAAACGGGTGCATCTACACACGGTGAAGCCGGGCAGGAAGCCCAAGCAGCTCACCAAGGGCGAGTTCGATGTAGACGCCGCGACTTGGAGCCCGGACGGCAAACAGATCGCAGTGGTCGCAAACTTGGAGGACGACGCCGACACGACCCACGTGAGGCACATCTACCTGATGCCGTCTAATGGCGGCGAGATGAAGAGGACCACCGAGGCCAGCCACAACGTAAGCACTCTCTCGTGGAGCCCGGACGGCACAGAGATCGCGTACATCGGAAACGACTTCCACGCCCGAGGAGCCACCAACAACGACGTATGGATAATACCCTCGGAAGGGGGAGCACCCCGCAACGTGACAGCCGGCTTCGACAGGAGCATCGGCAGGGGGATCGGAAGCGACCTCCGCTTCCCGACGCCGAGCCCGGGTCCGGTGTGGTCGAGGGACGGCGATTTTATCTACTTCCTCACCGGTGAGGTGCCCACAGCCAACGTCTACAAGGTAGACAAGGCGACCAGAGACGTCACCCGGCTCACCTCCGGGCGGTCCGTGGACGGCTTCAGCCTCTCAAGCGACGAGTCGGTGCTCGTCTACAACGCCATGAGGGCGACGTATCCCAACGAGATATGGGTCAGTGACGCGGATGGGGAGAGTAAGGCCACAAAGTTCAACGACAGGCTCCTCAAACGCCTCAGCATCGTCGAGCCGGAGCACTACACCTGGGTCAACGAGGAAGGCGACGAGATAGATGGATGGGTAATGAGGCCGGTCGGATACACGGATGGAGAGAAATACCCCACCATACTGGAGATCCATGGAGGCCCTCTCAGCATCTACGGCGACGGCATCTATCAGGAGTTCCAGCTCCTCACGTCGGCCGGGTACTGCGTCATATACACCAACCCCCGGGGCAGCGGCGGCTACGGCGAAGAATACGGAGCGACGTTGAACGGACGCCACGGCACCGTAGACTACAGGGACGTCATGGGCTTCACCGTGGACGCCGTCGAAAGGTTCGGCTTCATCGACGGGGATAGGCTCGGCGTCACAGGCGGCAGCTACGGCGGGTACCTCACCAACTGGATCGTTACCCAGACAGACGTGTTCAAGGCGGCGGTGGCATGCCGCAGCAC
>CAZGZR010000043.1:0-22561 GCA_964529745.1 uncultured Candidatus Bathyarchaeia archaeon | reverse complement strand
CTGCTGATGCTACCCTGGAGGCGATTGTTCACGTTCTCCCAGACGGCTCTGCTGTTGGCTCCCTCCGGTTGTATGCTCCAGAGGTAACACAGCGCTTCTACCTGCCAGTCCTTGAAGAACATCTCCAATCCTTTCTTATCTGAATCAAGTGATAGCGGCATCTTGCTTCCAGATGGATATTATATTTAGCATTATTTAACATTTGAAATATGTTTCAGTTATTACAAGTTTTTTCGCTATATGACTATAAACTTAAAATCGTCTCTAGTATCTGTAACAATATTACATTTTTAAGTGGCAATCACTTTTAAATAATCAAGAAAGGTATACTAAGACAATGTCTCTCGTTATTTTAAACAAGATAAAAGATAGCCCATTAAGACTATCAAAATTTCTGGAAAATGATTCCTTCATCGAAGAAATTGGAGATGAAGATAGCTTTATGTTAGAAATCTATAGTTTAATATCAAAAAATTTCATTAATCTCCAACAGGAATATGATGAAGAAGAAGGCGACGATTATTCTCTAGAAATTACAGATATGGGTAAATCCTTTTTAAGTTATAAAGATAAAGATTAATGAATTGTCCAATTACTCTAAGATTATCATATCACCTTCTGACCCAATACATTTTGAGAATTTATGTGATGATAAACGCATAAAAATAACAAGTCAAAAAACTGATTCATTATTTAGATCTTTTAAATTATCTGATTCAAGTTCATCGAAATTTGTAAGAACAGTATCGTCAGACCCAATACTTAGAACTTTAATATTTTTACGAGGAAGGCAAATTCCCAATCTAAATACCAAATATCCGTTAATTGAATCGTACCCTTTAATTATTAATCCCGAATACGATTTATTTGATACTCTAAAGTCTGTTTATAAAGAAGAAAAAGAAGAAGCAGAAAAAGGTTTAGGGGAGCTAAAAGAAGAAATAAAGGACGTATATTCTACAATTAATCAAAAATCGATAGAATTAATTTATACTGATGATGAAGTTGTAAATGCTATAAGGGTAAGAAGAGCAAATAAAATACAAGATGCCATAGAGAATGCTATTAAAAGGCATGAAGGTCAAATTAAAGAATTATTTTCTGACTATATTGACTCATCAATGGATCGTTTTCATTATTTTCAGATTTTAGAAGATGTGGTAGAATATACTACTATATTGGAGATTGCTAAGGAAAATAGCGCTCTTATTCATAGAGCGGTGGATTTATCTAATAGAGATGAAAGATTATATAATTCTCTAGAAAGATTAACAGCAGAAAACGTGATTAATTTAGGTTATGAATGTCTATGCCTTGAATGTTATTATAGAAATAAGGAGAATCCTTATAAAGCTGAAATTATGAACATTAAAAATATAAAATTACTAAAAGAATGCCCCAGATGTAATAGGGATGGATTGGTATATAAATTAAATCTCGGTTATCCTGAAGGTTTACATAAAATATTGCTCCCTGATGCTAAATGGTTACATGAAGCTATAATAGGTTATTCATTATCTACCGTAGATGAAATCAAAAAAATCTACATTCATAAAAAAATACATAATATAGATGAAAGAGGGTTAGAAGGGAAAGGGGTAGAATCAGATATCTCTATTGTTACAAAAGATAAAAAATTAGTTTTACTTGAAGTAACAACAGAGAGATCGCTTGACCACATATATGATAATATTACACGTAAACAAATTAATCTTAAAGAAAAAGGAATACCTTACTATTCTCTTGGGTATGTTACGCCCTATATAGCTAGGAGCGATGAGTTCCTTACTGCTGGAGATGCGAAGATTTTCATGGCTAAACATATAAAGGAAATTGAAACATTTGTAAAACTTAATCTATTATCATAAATTTATCATTCTTAGTGTCTTTGCATTTCTTTATCTTGTAAGAGAATTTGGTTGAAAAAGGCTGTTCTTTATGGATTTTCTCTCAATATCACTTTTTACTTACATATGATGACTGACAACAATAGATTATTGGATAAACATCGACCACTCTAATAGGATCGCTGGGCTGCATCAGGAGACATGCATCTACTGTAAACACTACGATCATCCATCCAAAACCGTCAATGATACGAATAGCAGCGGAGGCTGGTTCATGTTCAAGTCACCAGAAGAAACACAACAATTCTACAAGGACAAGCAACTCGAATTATTCTGGAAGCCATGTAGAATATGCCATCCCGAGTATAGTTTGCATATAAACAATTTAATGGTTTTAAGATGAATCATTTTCCCTGTAGTCAATACAAGTCGAGCGATTGGTTCTTTCCAAGGATGATAATTTCATCTATATTGGTGTGATTGTTAGGCAAGGTACCCATATGTAATCTAAAAATTTGGGAACTTTTTGATGTAGGCGCTGAGAATGTTTTTGAAGTCTTCTCTTCTTTGATAAGCGATTTCACCGAAAAGACTTATTGAATTCACACACTCTTCTGTCCTTCGATACAAATCTAAATAATATTTTACTATGGGGATATCTGCACCGTAATTTATACTTGTCTTGTGTTCGCTTTGATATCTAGCATATTTATAGTGAGGATAAATGAGAAATGCTAGGTAATAGAGTTGAGTTATTGCTAGTGACCATTTTTGCAGTATTTCTCTGTTCCTAGATTTTAATGGAAAAATAAACACCTGTCTCTGAAGATCTAATATTTTATCACATAAATCTAACCATGCACTAATTTCTGTATCATTCATTAAAACTACTTCGAATTGGTCTTTTCTAAGAAGCTCAGCAAATTTTTCATGATCTTGATCCAATAGATCTTCTAAACCTAATGCCTCCATCCCTATTTTTACTGGCTCGAAGTTAATCAGATCGATGTACATTTTAGGTGTGATGTGCGAAATATTTCGGGCCCTTTTTTCGTCTATTACCCCGATAAAAATTAGGTTGCCTTTAGCGATTTTTTCAACTGCTTGAGATAATAGAATAAGGGCGTTTCTATACCTTCCTTCATTATACAATATTTTTGAACATTCAAGATCATCTTCTGATTCCATTATGAACTGGAGGAGAGTAGCGTACTTTTCTTGGTCTACCTTATCTAAGATTTTACTTATCTCCGTCAGGGAATTTATCCATCTTTTTTTATCTTTTACATTCTCGCCGTCCAATACATATACACAACTAATGCGCATGCCTTATATGCTTAAATTTCATTTGCAGATATTAGAGATTATGGCGTTTTTCGATCTTATGCGCTTAACGATTGTATATGTGCATATTTTCAAAGATAATGTTACTATCGTTTTTACCCGTGCACGCGACGAATAGAATGTATATGTTTACTCTAACCACCCGTCCAATGATGGCACCTTGAACCTAAGGCCACAATGGGGGCATACAAGCGTCCCGTCCCAACTCTCCTTGGGGATGTATTGTATGCTTTTCTGGCATCGAGGACAATGCACTTTTTTCCAATCTCTCTTCTCCTCCCGGTAATGTTTTCTCGTTTTATGGTGTTCTATATGTCTTATCTTATCCTCTATGTATTTTTTAACATCACGCATACATCATATTAAGATATAGGTTATTGATGATTATAATTTTATGATCTACATCGTAACAGTAGTGAAATTTTTGTTATTTAATATAATCTAATTGTGTGGATTTTTAATAGTCATTAATTCTTCCCCTTTTATTCTCTCGCGAAACCGTACATTTATGCTATATTTTATATGTCTTAAAGAAAATAGATAGAAAATAAATATTTCTTAAGACATATATTTTCTGTACAAATTTCCTTTCTAAGACATATGTTTTGTTAAAATAGTTACTTTTTTTAATTTTATTTATTTAACCTTTAAAAAATGTAGTTTAAATGAGATCTATATGTCTTAATCGTTAAATTTAGACTTTATTCATTTTATTTATTATTATCAGAGATCTATATAGGTACAGATTTGTGTAAAAATCATTCAAAATAATCTGGAGCTGAAGGCCCATATAGCCTATGTTTGAAATCTACAAGGGCTTGTTCACGAGGGACGATACTAATTTGATATTCTTTAGCTAATTCATAAGCCCTTCTTTCAATTTCATCGGGAGTCTTACCTAATTCATTAGCTAATTGAGTCAATGAAACCCTGTCTATGTTTCTATTTTTTATCCTTTTAAATACCTCTAATAGACCTATGTAATTAGGTAATACAAATTTTTTAGTCCTTGTCTCCGAGATATTGACAATGATTCCTGCATTAGATAATATTCTTATATGATCATAAACGGTACTAGCTGCTTCATCCAAACGTTCAATTATCTCCTTAACCTCTAATGGCTGATTTTCAAACAAAGAAAAAATGATTCTCAATTCTATCGCTGATTTGTTTTTTAACACCTTATCCCAGAATATTTTTTCCATCTATTCCGAATCTATCTCGGAAGATAGGTCTAATAATATTATGGTATATGACACATTCGGAGAAGACATGAAAAAAAACAACCATTATGGGGACATTAATGATATCGGTTTTAGCGTAGAGATTCAAACCTTTGGAGTCGTGCCATGTCTGTGTTGTCATTACGATCATCCTCCTACAACCGGATTTTACCCATGTTCTTTGGTGGCATGTCCTCAACTAATAGACTTTATACTTTCGGATATGTGGATTGAAGAAGGAGGTAGGAGGAACTGGGCCGTTTTATATCAACCGCTAAAATATATTGAAAAAAAGGTACAAGAGTGGGAAATACCTACCTGGACTGAGCTAAAAAATTCAAAATATGAAAATAGAGATGATATGATTAATTTATATCTCGATAATGTAAATGATATAAAGAAAAGAGCTAATGAATGGTATATAGAAAATTTTGATGAATTAAATAGATGGATAGAATATGATCGTTTAATTAGAAAGGATATATCATTATTCTTTAGTACGATGAAGGAATACTATGGCATTACTGAATGACGATGTAACTTATTTCAAGGAAATATACTCCTCCTTTAATACACAAAATACTCACATTTATAAATTTTTTAGAGAAAAGAAGCTCTTTATTCGATTATTTTTAAAAAATAATCGATTTTATTATGATAAACATTATATCTGTTGATAATGATTAATTATTAAAAAGAATTAGATGAGCGACCTCAAGATGGGAAGATATCAAGGACGAAAAGGACTTCGTTTAAGAATAATAGGAGAAGAGGATCAGATCATTGGTTTTATTGATCAATTAGAAAATCACTATAATATCCGGTTATACCCTGACCCTCCTAAAAAAGATACGCTCTACGGAGGAGTGCGCGTCTACGTTGAGGTCCCATATTGTCAGGAATGGGAATCTTCATGAATGGTAAAGAATTGAAACTTCCAGGACATTATCTTCCCCAAGATTTTGAGGATTTAGGAAAAGAAGAATTGGTAAAAATATTAGGAGAATATGGGATAGGAATTTTTTATTTCCTAGTAAATGAGGACCCCAAACTAAATCCGGTCTTAATATCGAAATATTTTGAGATAATATACCATATTAAGACAACAGGCTCATTAACCAAACCATTTAGGGGAGAAATGTGGTACTACGATGAGCAAAAAGGGTTGTATAAAAATGATGCAGAGACATTTATTCAAAAAAAATTAAAAACATGGTTCGAAGACCGCTACGTTTCGCTCGATAAATATGATAAAATGATATTCAAAGATCTTAGAGCAAGCACACATAAATCTCTAGAAATACTCAAGCTAGATCCAATTTATATTCCCATTAAGAACGGAATTATTAGAATTAATATAGGAGAAGTGAAAAAAGAAATCCCATTTTCCCTTCTACCTAAATCACCAGACTATTTTATTACCAATCATACTCCTGTAGAATATGTTAAAAATGCAAAATGTCCTAATTGGTTACAATTCCTGAATGAGACATTCTACCCGGAAGACATTCCGTTTTTACAGGAATTCATAGGATATTGTATGTATAGGAAAAATATTTTTCATAAATGTATAATGCTTATAGGACCTACACGAACAGGTAAATCAACATTTCTAAATGTAATCACTACATTCTTAGGAAAAGAGACTGTTTGCTCAATCGCATTACAGGATCTAGAAGATAAATTTCAGAGAATACGAATCAGAGATAAAAATGCAAACATCATGGCAGACATGAACAATAAAGCATTAAAAAATTCTAGCTTCTTCAAACAGCTAACTGGAGGAGATACAATATCTGCGGAAGAAAAGTACAAACAGGGAATAGAGTTCATCCCATACTGTAAATATCTATGGAGCTGTAACGAACTACCCGTAGTATATGATGATAACCCAGCTTTTTGGGAAAGAATCAGGTTAATAATAGTGAACAAAAAACAGCACTTTTCCGGGAACCCAGAGACAGATCCAAACATGGCTGAAAAATTATGTGAAGAATTACCTGGTATCTTAAATTGGGCTCTTGAAGGTCTTTTGCGTCTGTTACGTAACAAAGATTTCATGAATAATGTACCTTGGGAGGAAACAAGGAAAAAATGGATGCTTTGGTCAGATCCATTAGCCAGATTCTTAGAATCTGAGTGGATAGCATGGGACCCTCAATCATTTGTTCCCAAACAGGATTTCTATTCACATTTCGTAGTTTTTAGTGAGTTTAAAAAATTGGATATATGGAGTATTGAGTTGGTTGGCCGAGAGATGAAGAAACGCCTTAGAGGAGATTATGTTGAATCCTACAGAAACATTGGGGGTAAACAAGTAAAATGTTGGAACGGTATTAAGCTAATTGATCCAGATTATAATGTATATAGCGATGAGGATGCGCAATTTGAAAGACGTAGAGAGGAATTAATATGATAGATATGATGTTATTTGAGAGAAAATATGTCATAGGGTTTGAACTGAATATAAATAATTATTGCAGATATCTCTCATATGTATCATAATTCATGTCAGTGAAAGGATTTTGAAATCACATATTTAATGTAAATTCTAAGTGCTAATGCGATTTGGGGAAAATAGGCGGGTTCACAGGGGATTCAAGGGTTTTGCGATGCTCACTTTCGTTAAATATTCTCTCTAATCTTTCAGTTATTCTCTAATTGGTCGACTCTTTCAACTAAATCATTTATCATGCTCTGGTATTCTTCTGTGTCTTTCCTCCACACGGCTATGAATCCTTGAAAGTCTTTATCGTGTTGTTTTAGAGTTTTCTGGTATCTAGTCTTCAATTCAAGTAGCTCAAGCTCTAGGTTGTTTGTCTTGAGGTTCATGAGCCGGGTGAGTGTGTGGTATTCGTCTTCCTGTTTCTCAACCTTCTCCTTCAGCTCAAGGGTAGCCTTATTCTCTGAGAGAATACACAGATGAGGCTCCGCTTCCCTATAGCCCTCAATGAGAAGCTCTTCCGCTTGGTCTAGCCTAGCGTAGATCGCGTTAAGACCAGATGTGTGCCCCATCAACGCCTCAGCGACATCGGGAGTAGACCATTTCCCATAGGTTCTGAAAAATTTACGCAGGTTATGTGGATGGATGGTGAGTCTACCCGTCTTTAGGTCCTTTTCGTGAAGCCCGGCTTTCTTTAAGGCGCGTGCCCAAATGTGTCTAAAGTTGAGTATGGTAAATGGGAAGACCCTGGGATCGTTTTGATCGGTCTTATATTTCCTGCTTCCAGGTTTGGTTGATATGTAGTCTTTCCTGTAGTCGAGCCATTCTTTGAGTATGTTCGTTGCCTCGGTGGAGATGAATGCAACCCTTCCCTTCTTTGTCTTTGTGTATTCTCTCTTAACTTTGATGCGTGTGGGATCGCTATCTAGCTCTAGGTCATCTTCTACCAGTTGAAGGGCTTCGCCTATCCTCATTCCGCTTGATGATAATACTAGGGTGAGCGTTTTACCTTGGATGGGCATGTACTCGATTATCTTGGCGATTTCCTGGTTGTCGGGGACATGTTCTTTGCTTATCGGCTCGGTGTTGCCTTTCCCGTAGAGGTTTCTCACGAATGTTCGGGAGAACTCGATTTTATTGTCTTCGAGGAATCTGAGGAGGGCTGCTGTTCTTACGGTTCTTGATATGGGGGCGATTTTGTTCAGGGTCTTTTTGTATTTGATGAGGTCTTTTCGGTAGTCTCTGTCTTCCTTTATGTATTGTATGCTGTGTTCTATGAGTTCTTTTTCGAGTTTTTCTTTAGGGAGTGTTCGGAGTTTTGGGTAGATGAATTTAAAGTAGTCTTTATATGTTGCATAGTATGTTCTTATTGTGCTCTGTGATGTATATTGTGATAAGAAATCCTCTATTGACCAGATTGCCTCTCCCATGTAATATAATAAAATCCCTATAATATAATGATTATTATTTATCATGATTAAAAATGATACCAAAATCCTTTATGATTGAAGATTATCCCTGACTCCGATATCGCCATATCTGGCGACTTTTTTCAACGGCTCTGTTCTTCTTAATCCTCTGATTCTTTCCACTCCCACTCAAGGGGGTTTTCCACGTTAATGAACGAGTATGATTTGAAGTGTTTCGTGTTATCCGTCCAGATCGTGTCCACTCGCCCTCTGGCGGTGTACGCGAGCACGCAGTCGAACACGTCGCCGCCTACGACCTGCCGGTCTCCGGCCGTGTTCAGGGCCTCCCTATAGTCCTCCTCGGTCGGCAGCAGGGTCTCGATTTCGACGCACTCCGTGTAGAGTCTGCTCAGCCTCGCGGCTTGGGCGGGGGCGATTGGCCGCTCGACGCGTCTCCCCGTGACGACGGAGTAGAACTCGGCGAGGTTTTGATGCGATAGGTGCGCATCGATGTCGCCGTTTATCGCGGCTTTCATGATGAGGGCTGCCTTTGGGTTGTGGGGGCTGAGGCGGTCGTGGGCGTAGCACAGGATCATGGTGTCTATGAGTATCTTCTTCCCCTGGTGGGTGCTCTCCGAGAGCTCCACGCCGTCAACGAGTGTCTTCATAGATCTCCCTTCGAGTCAGGGCGTCGGGCACGCCTACTTCGGGCGGTGCCCCTAGAGCCTCCGTGAGCTCCTCCTCGGGGAGTTTTCTCTGCAGCTCGACCTTGAAGCTTCTCCGATCTATTATGGTCACATCGAGTTTTTCTCCTGGCTTTAAGCCAAGTTTTTCTCGTATCTCGGCCGGGATGTATAGCTTCTTTTCATGGTACGTTGTCTCGGTCAACCCACAACACCATTTACCCAAATAACAATGTGGCCACATATATATTTACCCATCTGTAAAGGGATGATGACCCAGAAGATAATCTTATCCAAACAGCACGCCTAGGAATAAGAAATGGTCAAGGCTTCCCGCGATTTCCAAGTCTTCGTCAAACCAGTCGGCGCCCTATGCAACCTAGGCTGCAGCTACTGCTACTACCTCGATAAGGAGCACATCTACCCGGAAGGCGAGACATTCAAGATGAGCGACGAGACCCTGGAAGAATACATCGCCCAACACATCGACGCCTCCCCCGAGGAAGTCATCAGGTTCTCGTGGCACGGCGGGGAGCCCACCCTGCTGGGGCTGGACTTTTACCGCAGGGTCGTGGAGCTGCAGCGCAGGCACCAGCCTCCGGGCAGAAGCGTCGTGAACGGCATCCAGACCAACGGGACCCTCCTCGCCGAGGACTGGTGCCGCTTCCTCGCCGAGGAGGGCTTCGCCGTCGGCCTCAGCGTGGACGGTCCCCCGGAGCTGCACGACCTGCACCGCGTCACCAAGGACGGGAAGCCCACGCACTGGATGACGATGCGGGGGTACAGGCTCCTCCGGAAGCACGGGGTTTTCACGGAGATCCTGTGCGTGGTGAACGCGCAGAACGTTCGGTCACCCCTCAGGGTCTACCGGTTCTTCAAGCAGCTGGACGCACGGTACATAACCTTCCTGCCTCTAGTCGAGCCCGACGAGGGGGGAGGCGTCACCCGGGACACCGTGCCCGCCGACGCGTGGGGCGGGTTCCTCTGCACCGTCTTCGACGAGTGGAGGGACCACGACGTTGGGCGGGTCAAGGTGCAGATATTCGAGGAAGCAGCACGAACGGCCTTCAACCAGGAGCACTCGCTCTGCATCTTCCGCCCCACCTGCGGCGACGTCCCCGTCGTCGAGCACAACGGAGACTTCTACTCGTGCGACCACTTCGTCGAACCCGAGCACCGCCTCGGGAACATCCATGAGACTCCCCTAGTCGAGCTTCTGGAGAGCCCGGAGCAGAGGGCGTTCGGGCGAGCCAAGCTGGAGACCCTGCCACGCCTCTGCCGGGAGTGCGGCGTCAGGGCCATGTGCAACGGCGGGTGCCCCAGGAACCGCTTCACCGTTGCGCCGGACGGAGAACCGGGTCTGAACTACCTGTGCGAGGGTTATAAACGGTTCTTCACCCACTGCCAGCCCTTCGTCTCGGAGGTGGCCGCCCTGTGGAGGCGGCGAAACGCGAAGTAACGGGTGTCTATGTCTTCAGCTTGTCATTGAAGAACGTTATCGTCCTTTCCCAGGCGAGCTTGGCCGCCTTCTCGTTGTACCGTGAACTGGTGTCGTTGAAGAAGGCGTGCTTGGCGCCCTCGTACATGAATATCTCGTAGTCTATGGACGCCTCCTTGAGTGCCTTCTCGAACTCCGGGATGCCCGCGTTGATGCGCTCGTCATCGCCCGCGTAGTGTATGAGCATGGAAGCCTTTATCTTGGGGACGTCCTCGGCGGCGGGCTGCCTCCCGTAGAAGGGGACCGCCGCCTGCACGTCCGGGCTGTTGACGGCGACCTGGTTGGTTACGCCTCCGCCCCAGCAGAAACCCGTGACCCCCACCTTCCCCGTGGACTGGGGGTGCGTCTTGAGGTACTCCACCGCGGCGACGAAGTTCTTCGTGTTCTCCTTCTCGTCGAGCTCCCTCATCATCGCACGGGCCTCGTCGGCGTCCTCGGGGGTCCCGCCTAACGGCGAGAGGGGGTCCGGGGCGACGGCCTGGAACCCCTCTAAGGCTACGCGCCTCGCGACTTCCTCGATGTGAGGCACTAGGCCCCATATCTCTGATATGACGACCACACCGGGCAGCTTCTCGTCTCCCTTGGGTCTGGCGTAATGCGCGAGCATGTCCCCCGTCTCGCCGGGGTACTTTATGTTCTCCACGTGTAGCCGTGGGTCTTTCTCCGAAACGTGAAACGACATCTATAACCCTTCCTCCAGTGATCAGGCATCCAGATATCTTATATCTATTATCTTGTTCGACGGAGGCTACGGCTGGTCCCTCTCGCGCAGCCTAGTTGAGGCTCAGTCCACGAAGTGCCAGCGTTTACCGCTCATGGACGGGAGAAAAGGAGGGGATGATAAGAAGGTATCTAGAGAAGGGCCTCGGAGAGGGCGTGGCCACAGCCGCACGTCCGTTCCTCGGGGATCAGAGGCAGAGCGTCCATGACCAGCTTCTTGAACCTCTCGCTGTTCACCCTCATGGTCTCCACGACCTCGTCGCTGCTCACAGGCTTCTCGGCCCAGACGTCGTAGTCCGTGACCATGGCTATGGAGACGTAGCATATCTCGGCCTCCCGGGCCAGCACGCACTCGGGGTACAGGGTCATGCCTATGATGTCGCAGCCCCACTGCCTGAACAGCCTGGACTCGGCCCTGGTGCTGAACCTGGGGCCCTCGATGCAGACGTAGGTGCCCCTAGGGTGGTAGGGGTAGCCGTGGCCCTCGGCCTGCTTCACGAAGAAGCCGTGGAGCTGGGGGCAGATGGGGTCGGCGCTGGAGACGTGGCCCACGACGCCGCCCTCGTAGAAGGTGTCGAGGCGCTTACGGGTTCTGTCGATGAACTGGTCCGTGATGACGAAGTCCCCCGGCTCGTAGTCCTCGCGGAGGCTGCCGCAGGCGCTGCTGGCCACGATGCGCTGGACGCCCAGCTTCTTCATAGCCCATACGTTGGCCCTGTAGTTGATCCTATGGGGCGGTATCTGGTGGCCCGCGCCGTGGCGGGGTATGAACGCTATGGCTCGATCCTTGTAGTTGCCGAGGGTGACTAGGCTGCTCGGGGCGCCGTAGGGGGTGTAGACCTTGACCTCGTGGGCGTCCTCGATGATCTCGGGGTCGTAGACGCCGGTGCCGCCGATGATGCCTATCTCGGCCTTCCATTCACCAATCATGGTTAAACCATGGCGTGTACACGATAAATGTTTCACGCTTCTAATTTTCTGGCACTTGTCGAAATCTAAGGGACGATTTTAGAATTAGGTTCGGGTTTTATATCCCTATTATTGCTCTGATCTCTCCTATTCTTTTATGGTTGAGCGAGATGTGTGTTTCACCTGTTTTTTTGCTTTGAAGAATCAACCCATCCTTGATGAGGTTCTTCATACAATTTTTCACGTCTCCAGCATCCGATCTCTCGAATCCTCTTAACGCGCTGGAAAACTCGGTGTGTCTGCTGCCTATGATCTTGTTGTTGTAAAGTTTTCTTAGAATGGTTATTTCGATCTCGTTATAATCCATCGATAATCCATGTTTTAGTTCCATATATTTAAAAAACCTAGACGTTTGGACATATATGTCCTAAAATGTGGACATAAGGTTTAAATCATGACCTGCAGCACAGTTTAAGACAAGCCCAACTGAGACCGTGGTGTGAAAGGTGGCCGAGACAGCAAGCCATGGAACGGGGGAGAAAGGAGCACTAGAACGGTTGATGGGGTCGTTCTCGACGCCAAAGATCATCGACCTTCTAAGCACGTTCAGAGAGTTCGACTACTCGGTAAACGAGATAGCGGAGAACTCGGGAATAAGCACAAAGACCGTGAGACGCGAGATACCTAAGCTATGCTACTATGAGATACTGTTGCAGTCGAGAACAATCGGTAAGACGAAGATGTACAAGTTCAACACCGAGTCGAGAATCGCCCAAGCCTTGAACTATTTAATCTCTGAGATCGCGACATACGAGATCGAGAACATCATCGAGGAAGAACACCTAGAAACTACACAGAACCCGCGAAGGATACCAAGATCGTATCTTTCACGGAAGATGGAGCTAAAAGGCAAAGAACGGAGATCCCAAGTCAAAGTGATCTGACTAATTTTTTATCCATGGGGAGCACGACACCGCTAAAGACATAGCATTATGGAATCGAACAAATGTGCAAATGACTAGAGCCTTCTTCGATAACTTTAAGGCTGTGGAGGTCTCCGAGAGCAGATACATTTGGAGAGGAGCAGGTACTACGCCGCCGTGTTGCTAGCGTCCATCTGCGTCACCTACTTCGTCGAGAACTTCCTCCGCAGCGCCGCCGGGGCGCTAACGCCGGTCCTCATAGACGAGCTGGGGATAAGCCACGGCGCCATGGGGCTGCTGGTCTCGGCGTACTTCTTCGTCTACGGCCTGATGCAGCTCCCCAGCGGCATACTGAGCGGCACCTTCGGGGCGAAGAAGACGATACTCGGGTTCACCGCGTTGACCGTGGTGGGCGTCTCCCTGTTCTGGGCGAGCACCAGCTACGGCCTCCTCTTCGCCGCCCAGTTCCTGGTGGGCGTCGGGTGCAGCACCTTCTACATCAACGCCGTAAGGCTCGTCTCCACGTGGTTCCCCCAGGACAGGAAAGCCACCGCCATAGGCGTGCTCAGCGCTTCGAGCGGCCTCGGCAACGCCGTCAGCTACATCGGTTTCCCCATCGCCATGGAGGTCCTGGGAGGCTGGAGGCCCCTCTACCTGGGTATGAGCGTCGTACTCGTCGCCAACTGGGCCATGAACTTCTTTATCCTCAAGGAGCGGGAGGAGCCGCAGATGTCCCGCCTAACTGGCAGCGGCTCCATACTCGGCTCGGTCTACGCCGTGCTCAGGGACTCAAGGATCTATCCCTTCCTCGCCGGCTACATCTCGGCGAGCACCGGCTGGGTGTTCATGAACTGGGTGACCCAGTACCTCATGGACGCCAAGGGCTTCACGTACCTCCAGGTGGGTCAGATAGCCAGTCTGGGCACCCTCGCGGGGATACCGGGGTGCATCGTCGTCGCCTCGGTATCGGACAGGCTCAGGAGCAGGAAGCTGCCCCTCGTGGGCTTCGCGTCTCTGTACGCGGCGGCGCTCGCGGTCTTCTATCTCCTGCCCGCCTCGGCGCCCCTGGCCCTCTACATGGCGGTCTCGTTCACCCTCAACTTCTGCATCAGCTTCTGGGTGCTCTTCTTCAGCATGATACCCGAGACTCTGCCCCCCGAGACGGCGTCCATCGGCCTCGGTATAGTGAACGGCGCAGGCACCATAGGGTTCAGCTTCATCGCGCCGGTCTACGGCGCCCTGGTGGACGTCACCGGAGGCTACGGCGCGTCCAACGCCATGATCCTGGTCACAGCCGCGGCGACGCCCATCATCTTCCTTCTGTTCGTGAAGGAGTGTTACGGTCGTTCCCCCGGGGAATGATCTTTTATCTGTCTCAGCGGATTACCGGGTAATGTCCGTCGAGGAAGCCATCAAGGCGCTGCCCAAGCTGGAGCAGCACGTCCACATCGTGGGCTCCGTCCGTCCTGAGACGTTCCTTTGGCTAATAGAGGACAGCGGGCTGGACCTGCCCTACGAATCCGTCGAGGACCTCAAAGGCTTCTACAGCTACAGCGACTTCCCCCACTTCCTGGAGGTATACAGCAAGGTTAACGACTCCATAACCCGGGAGAGCCACTACGAGAGGATCACGTACGAGATGATAGAATCCCAAGCCGCGTGCAACGTCAGGCACGCCGAGGCGCTTTTCTCGGCTTGGGACCACGTGAGGCGGGGACTGGACTACGGGTTGATGGTGGACGCCATCAACAGGGGCATCAGGAGAGCCGCGAGGGAGTTCGGCGTCACCTGCACCATAAGGGTGGACCTCGTGAGGAACTACGGGCCCGAGGTGGGGATGAAGGTGCTGGACCTGGTCGAGGAGAAGGGCGACAACGTCGTAGCCATCGACACTGGGGGAAGCGAGCTAGGCTATCCCCCGAAGCCCTACAGGATGTGCTACCGGCGGGCCCGGGAGATGGGGCTGCACCTAGTTGCTCATCAGGGCGAGGGAGCCGGAGTTGACTACGTCTGGGAGTGCGTCGAGTACCTGGCGCCGGAGAGGATAGGCCACGGGGTAGCCGCCGGACAAGACCCGGGGCTCATGAAGCTACTAGCCAAGAGAGGCGTATCCATCGAGTCATGCCCTGTGAGCAACCTCAGGACCGGCGCGGTGCGTTCGTGGGCCGAACACCCCATAAGGCGTTTCATCGGGCACGGCGTCAAGGTCTCGGTGAGCAGCGACGACCCGCCCATGTTCGGCACCGACATGAACAACGAGTACCTCCAGCTCCACAGGCACCTCGGGTTCACCCTGGACGAGCTCTTCCAGATAAGCCTGAATTCTGTCGAGACCAGCTTCCTGGAGCCCGAGGCGAAGGCGTCCATGCTTGGAAGGTTCATGGACGAGTACGAGAGGATAAGGTAGCCTACTCGTGTGTCGGGAACCAGGGCACTATCCTTATCGACGGGTCGTGCAGCCCGTTGAGTATCGCGGCGTTCAGCAGCAGCGGGGTTATCGCCTCGACGAACTTGGAGTTCACCAGCGGCCCCACCTTCAGCGGCCTCAGGTTGGGGATGCTCCTTATCAGCTTGGAGACGACGGCGACCGAGACCTCGTCGTCGCCTGCGACCAGGACGTCCAGGTTCAGCACGGCGTCGATGTTGTTCAGGTAAGCCGCCGGGACGGTCTGCATGGCGGAGACCACGGGGATGGGCGCCACGAGTTCCTGCACTACCTCCGCCGCCGACTTCTCCCCGACACCCATCGACGAGAAGTAGTACAGCTTGTCCCTGCGCGTCATGGGCACGACGGTCGAGATCACCGTCTGGTCTCCTGAGAGGTGATCCTTGAGGCCGGTTAACGCAGGCACCGTCGCCTTGGGCGGGAAGCATACGACCACAACCTCCGCCTCCCCTATGGCGTCCCTGTTCTCCAGACCCGTTACGGAGCCCTTCATCTCGTTCTGGTAGAACCCCTGCGCCAGCCTCCTAAGCCGCTCAGCTATTTCTTGGGCCTTATCCAGGCTCCGCGACCCGATGTAGATGTCGTGGTTCAACACCCACCTGCTGGTCAGGCCGGTCCCCATGTTGCCCGTTCCGCCCAGTATGCATACCTTCACGTTACCCTCAGCCCGCTTCACCAACTAGATATAGTTAACGGGACGCGGAAGATAAACCGTGTAGGCGTAGACCTTCAAATAACCGACTAAAAGGGCTCACTGTTGGACTAACCTTAAGTAGGGTCGACTGTCCATAGATGCAGAGGTGCAAGAAACTCAAGGAGAATAAACCCCACAAGTACCCCCTAGACGAGAAGGTTCTCGTCACCTGTGGGCTGCCCTACGCTAACGGGCCCATGCACATAGCCCATCTCCGGACGTACGTGCCCGGAGACGTTTTCGTGAGATACCTGAGGAAGCTGGGACAGGATGTGGTGTTCTTCTGCGGGAGCGATACCCACGGCACACCCATAACTGTGAAGGCCGAGGAACTGGGGGTCACCCCCCGGGAGGTCGTGGAGATTTACCACAGCCACTTCAAGAACCTGCTGCCCCGGCTGGGAGTCGTCTTCGACAACTACGGCAGCACAGACGATCCCCTGAACCACATACGGACCAGGGAGATAGCCCAGAGGCTGCTGGACAACGGGTACATCTACCCCAAGAACGTGACCCTACCCTACTGCCCCACCTGCCAGAGGTTCCTCCCCGACAGGTACCTCAGGGGCACGTGCCCCCACTGCGGGGCGACCGCCCGCGGCGACGAGTGCGACCAGGGATGCCAACGCTACCTGGAGCCCGGCGAGCTGCTGGACCCCCACTGCAGCATATGCGGTACCCGGGCCGAGATGAGGGAGACACGCCAGTACTTCCTCAGGCTCACGGCCTTCGAGGACTTCCTCAGAGGGTTCCTGGAAGGCCTGGACGGAACGGACATCGCCAGGAACTACGCTATGCAGTGGCTCGAGCAGGGCCTCCAGGACTGGAACATCACCCGCAGCATAGACTGGGGCATCAAGTTCCCCGGCGACGAGAGCCTCGTCCTCTACGTCTGGTTCGACGCCCCCATAGGCTACATCAGCAGCACCGAGGAGTGGGCGCTGAGGACCGGCGGCGACTGGACCTACTACTGGAAGGGCCCCGGGAAGCTCATCCACTTCATCGGCCCCGGCATAGTCTACCACCACTGCCTGTTCTGGCCGGCTATGCTCAAGGGCTCAGGGTACAGCGTCCCCGACGCCATAATAGCGTCGGGCACCATGAAGGTGGAGGGCCACGTTTTCAGCAAGAGCCGCGGCTACGTGGTCTACGTCGAGGAAGACTACCTGGACAACGGGCTGGACCCCGACGCCCTAAGGTACTACATAGTCAGCTACTCGGGCCACACCCGGGACCTGGACTTCAACTGGGGCACCTACGGCGAGAAGGTGAACAAGGAGCTCGTGGGGAGCCTCGGCAACTTCGTCTACCGCAGCCTCCTCTTCGCCCACCGCAGCTACGGCTCCGTCCCCGAGGGAACGGTTGACCCCGAAGCCAGGAGGCAGGTGGAGGAGGCCATAGAGACCATAAGGGACGGTCTGGACGAGTACGAGTTCAAGAAGATCTGCGACGCCTTCCTCGGCCTAGCCGACTACGGGAACAGGTACATCCAGTCCCGTGAGCCGTGGAAGCTGGTCAAGGACCGACCCGAGGAAGCCGCCGAAGTGATCCATAACTGCGTCTGGCTGACCAAGGCCATAGCGGTCCTCATGGAGCCCGTCCTGCCTTTCAAGGCCGAGAAGATATACGGGCTCCTCGGCCTGACGCCGAACCAGCCCCTTGAGCAGGCGTTGACGCCCCTGGAGGCTGGCGCCGAGCTGGGTAAGCCGGAGCCCCTCTTCAGACAGGTGCCAGAAGAAGAGATCGAGGCACTGGGGGAAGCCATGGTAATACGTATAACGAGGGCCAAGGGATAGGAACAGGAGACCCTTGAAGATCACCCTCGACCTCCACATCCACTCCGTCTACTCCACGGACGGCGTCAACACCATAGACACCATAACCCGCCGCATCCAGGAGATCGGGTTCCACGGCTACGCGCTGGCCGACCACGACACCATGGAGGGGCTGCCAGAGGCCCTCGACAAGAGGGGCGACCTGGTGGTGGTGCCGGCCATGGAGGTGACGGCGCGCGGCGCCCACGTCCTCGCGCTGGACCCCAACGAAGCCGTACCCACGGGTCTCAGCGTAGCCGAGACCGTGGACAGGATACACGAGCAGGGGGCTACGGCTGTGCTGGCCCACCCCTATGGTCTGCCGCGGAGCTGGGTCTCCATCAACAGCGTCAAGCACGCCGGCCTGGACGCGGTGGAGGTGGCCAACAGCGCCCAGTTCCCCTACGAGTATATATGCGGCCTCAACAGGAGGCTGGCCGAGGAGCTCGACCTGCCCATGACGGGGGGAAGCGACTCCCACATACCAGACACCATAGGCAGAGCCTACACCGTCATCGACACGCCGTCCACGGAGCTACGGGACATAATCGACTCCATAAGGAAGGGAAGGACCGAGATAGGCGGCTCAGGCATAACCATCGCTGAGCGGTACAGGAAGTTGTTAAAAATAGGGTGAGGGTGACCTCTACTTCCAGCTCGACTCCATGTCGTAGAGCTCTATGCCGAAGTCGATGTGCTGCTCGGGCCCCGCGAAAGGCTCCATGTCGTAAAGCTTGGTGTTTTCCAGCCCCAACCCCCCCTGCCTTGGCTTGTTCAACACTTCTCTGTCTAGGGAGACTGCGATCTGGTAGCCGAACCTGGGCCTGACGGGCTCTTTCAGTGTGGTTAGAACGGCGGCGTTCACGTTCACCAGGTGCTTCTGGAGGCCGTCGGCCAGTCTATCCACGAATCCTGTTACTTTGGCGATCGTCTGTTTTATCTGGTCGTCGAATGTGTTGGTCACCCACGTGTTCTCTGTTGCGTCGAAGTCCGTGTACTCGGCTGGTTCGACGCCTCGGCGCTGCACGCTGAGCGCCTTTTCGATTAAAACCATGTCTCTTTATTCTCCCCCATTATTGCGCCGGTCGATATTATCGTACACAACCTTATTTTGTCTCAGCAAGGCGTGTGAATCGACGACGGTATAGGAATGTAGGGTATTTCTAATAACGTCTGGGAATCGTATGACGTACGTGTTTTGGTTAAACGTGTGAAGTTGTTCTCAAATTTATAGAACAAATTTCAATACTCTCAACTCATGAGAATAACCTTCCCACATACACCGTGAAACCACGCAAAACGGTATAACACCAAAAAAATAAAACAAGCACATAGAAGCAAGACACATTAACAGAAACAAATAAACTGGCCCCCCTCCTACCCGATAAAACAATTTATAAAAAACACGAACCAGCCCACCCGGACAGGTGCCGACCACAAGAAACCATTTAAAAACACGTCTCACCCGCACCGTTTAAAACGCACCAGACTAGACAATTCAGGAACAAACGGATGCCCAAAATCTACGTGAAATCCTACGGCTGCAGCGCCAACACCGCCGACGAAGAGATAGCCAAGGGGCTGCTCAGGGAGAGAGGCTACACTCTAGCCCAGAGACCATCAGACTCCGACCTCAACATGCTGCTCACGTGCATAGTGAAGACACCGACGGAGAGGAAGATCACCAAACGAATAAAACAGCTATACGCGTCAGGGAAACCCCTCGTCGTGGCCGGCTGCATGCCCAAGGCCATGCAAGGCCACGCGGAGAAGATAGCGCCCAACGCGTCGCTTGTGGGCCCCGACGACATAGAGCACATCGTCGAGGCCGTTGAGAGGACGCTCCGAGGCGAGAGAGCCGTCTACGTGGAGGGGGAGCCCACGGACAGGACCTGCCTCCCCAGGGTCAGGGCCAACGAGCTGGTGCACATAGCACCCATCTGCAGCGGATGCCTCGGAAACTGCAGCTACTGCATAGTCAAAAACGCACGGGGCAGACTCTGCTCGTTCCCGGCAGACGAGATCGTGGACGACGTGAGGCGAGCCGTCGCCGGCGGCTGCAGGGAGGTCTGGGTGACGGCGGAGGACGCCGCCGCCTACAACCACCGGGGAACCACCCTACCCACGCTCCTCGACGAGATAACGGGCGTCGAAGGCCGGTTCCGGGTCAGGGTGGGCATGATGACCCCCAACAGCGCCCTGCCCATCCTCGACGACCTCATCGAGTCGTATAGAAGCGAGAAGGTCTTCAAGTTCCTGCACGTCCCGGTCCAGTCCGGCAACGACGAAGTTCTCAGGGACATGCGTAGGAGGTACACCGTTGACGAGTTCAAGGGGCTAGTCACGGGGTTCAGGGCCGCCCACCCGCGCCTCGGCGTCTCCACGGACATCATCTGCGGGTTCCCCGGCGAATCCATGGAGCAGTTCCAGGACTCCCTCGACCTCATCCAGTGGCTGCGGCCGGACGTCCTCAACATCTCCCGCTACTGGGAGCGGCCGGGCACCGAGGCCGCCTCCATGCCAGACAGGCTGCACGGCAGAGACACCAAGGCTCGTTCCAGGAGGCTCACCGAGATATGGAAGAGGCTCGCCGTCGAGGCCGGGGAGCGCTGGCTGGGCTGGGAGGGCGAGATACTCCTAGACGAACATGGGAGAGATGGCACCAAGGTGGGCCGCAACTACGCGTACAAGGCGGTGGCGGTGGACACCGACGCCATGCTCGGGGAGTTTATCCGGGTCCGGGTGACGGCGGCGGGCGTTGGGTACCTCGAAGCAGAGATCGCATGATTTATTGCCCCAGCCCGTTAAGGATCAAACGTGAACAAGTTGAAGATAGCGGTAGCATCTTTCAGCCACGAGACCTGCACCTTCTGCCCGAGGCCCACCACGGTGGAAGACTTCGAGGCGGGCGGGGTTCTCCACGGCGAGGAAGTTTTAGAGCACTCGAGGGGGATACCCAGCTACATTAACGGCTTCATCAAGGCCGCCGACGAGGAGGACGACGTGGAGCTCGTCGGGATACTCGCCGCCTCCAGGAGCCGCGGCGGCTCCAGCGGTAGCTGGCTCACCGAGGAGTGCTTCGACAGATACAGCAACGGCATAGCCGACGGCCTCAGGGAGGCCGGGGACGTGGACGGTGTCCTCCTGGCGCTCCACGGCGCCATGGCCGCCACGGGCTACCCCAGGCCCGAGGCCGAGATAGTGCGCAGGGCCAGGGCGGCCATCGGCGACGCCCCCATCATGGTGACGCTGGACCTCCACGCCAACGAGGACGGCGAGCTCACCGACGCCGCCGACGCGGTGTTCATCCTAAAGACCTACCCCCACGTGGACTCCGAGGAGATAGGCTACACCGCCGCCAGGTGCATGATAGAGACCCTCCGGGGCGAGTTCAAGCCCACCATGGCGCTGAGGAAGCCAGGCGTCATGACCCCCAGCGTCTACCAGGGCACGGGCGAGTCCCCCGCCAGGGAGATAATGGACAGGGCCAGACAGTGGGAGCGCAAGGAAAAGGACTGCTACTGCGTCAGTGTCGCCTTCGGGTTCGCGTACGCCGACGTGCCCGACGTCGGCGCCACAGTCATCGCCGTCACCGACGACGACGAGGCCCTCGCCGAGAAGATCGCCGAGGACGTCTCAGGCTACATATGGAGCCTACGTGAGCCCTTCGCCGGAAAGAAGCTGCCCAAGACCCGGGAGGCCGTAGCCCAGGCCATCAAGCTGGCCAAGGCTGGCGAGACCCCAGTCATAATAGCAGACCACAGCGACAGGATGGGCGACAGCACCCACGTCCTCAGGGCGCTCATACGGCAGGGAGCCACCGACTTCTGCGTCGCCACCATAAGCGACGAGGCGGCCATAAAGAAGCTAGGGAAGTCACGGGTCGGCGACACTGTGCAGGTGAAGGTGGGGGGCCACGCCGACAGCTACTCAGGGGAGCCCGTCGAGATCAGGGGCACCCTGGAGTACCTCGACGACCTCAGCTACGTCCTCGTGGGCCCCATGAGCCACGGCGACACCAGAAGACTCGGGGTATCCGCGGTGCTGGGATTCGGCGAGAACAACCACGTCATACTTACGCCCACGCTCCACCAGGTGCTGGACGACGCCATATTCCCGGCGGTGGGCCTGAGCCTCGACGACCTCGACATAGTCGCCATCAAGTCCCGCGTCCACTTCAGGGCCTTCTACAACGACGCGGCGGGTAGCATAGTCGTGGTGGACGCACCGGGCCTAGGGCCCGCTGATCTGAGCCAGCACACCTACGAGAACATACCTGGGGACATCTACCCCGTAGGCGAGAAGTGGAAAAAATAACCCTCTTTTCTTAGAAGGGTGGGCCGAACCCGGCTCCGCCCAGGCTGATGCCCAGCACCATGCCCAGGACGACTAGGACAGCCGTCATTATTACCACGGCGATGACGGATATCACCACGGCGTTGCCCCACCCCGTCTCGTAGTAGGTCTTCACCAGGTACAGGTATGCGACGAGCTGGGCCAGGGCGCCGACGCCGCCCCCCCACGACCCCGCCGATGATGGCGTTCACCACGGTGCCCAGGATTCCTATCCACACCGCGTCCATGAACCTCGCCTTGTCGCCCCCGACG
>CAZGZR010000042.1:0-23883 GCA_964529745.1 uncultured Candidatus Bathyarchaeia archaeon | reverse complement strand
GGCCTGGACGGAGGTGTAGGTCGCCTCCAGGCGCTCCACGCCCACCAGCTGGGCCCCATTGTCCAGTGGCACGCCCTCGGCGCTGGAGGGATAGAAGCTGTGATAGACCTCCTCCGTAACTTCGTAGACATCGGCCAGGGGCTTGGCCAGGGCCCCGATAATCTGCCCGAAGACGGACTCCGGGTCGGTATCGATCTCCCCGAACTGGCCCTTGAGGGCCTCCTCCAGTATGGTCTTGAGCACCACGGTGCCGTCCTCGGGGGCCCCGCCACCGGGGTTGTCCCCGATGTCCGCGAGCACTATCGGGCCTTCCTCCGCCTTCTTCACGTGCCTCAGGGCCTCCCTTACGGGCGTGGGCCTGACGAGGAAGTCTCTCCTCATGGACCACGCTAGGTCGCGGAGCTCCTCCGCGAGGCCGTCGGCCAGCTCCTGGTCGTCGTCTGTGGTGACTATGAAGCTCATGCCGGCCTCCGGGATGTCGCTCCACGGGAAACCCGCAGCCACGGTGATGGTCTCGACGCCGGGGGTCTCCTCCATCCTGTGGGCCTCCTCTATGAGCCTCCTCATTGGATATCTGCCGGTGAACTGCACCTGGAGCGCCGGAAGCATGGGCGGCTGGGTGAACGCCTTCATTGGTTTAAAGGTGCCCTCCAGCATCCTGCAGGTGAGGTTCACTGCCTCGACGCCCCTCTCGTAGCCGTCCACGTGGGGGTAGGTGTCGTAGCCGATGAGGAGGTCGGCGTTCTCCACCATGGTCTCCGTGTAGTTGGCGTGGAGATCGAAGGTCGCCACAAGAGGCTTTGAGCCGACTAGCCTCCTAACCTCGCTGAGCACCTTGCCCTCGATGTCCGGGTACTCCTCGCTGACACCGGCGCCGTGGAGGTGCAGCACCGCGGCGTCGATGTCACCGGCGTCCCTGATACCGTCGAGCATGTCGCCTAGGAGCTTGTCGAACGCCTCAGCGGTGATGGTGCCGGACGGTGTGGCCGATGCGAACACGGTGGGTATCAGCTCGTAGCCGTTCAGCCTGCAGCCTTCGATTATCCCGCCCGCGGGTGTCCTGGTGCCGTCGAAGTGCTCGAACAGCTCGTCACCATAGAAGAGCCTCCTCTTCCTGAACTCCTCAAGGTCCGTCTTTATGGTGGAAAGGACGTTGGTCTCATGGGATATGGTCCCAGTTACTATACGCATGTTGAACACTTACGACGTTGCCCTGCGTCGGAATAACGTTAACGGTTGTAGAAGTACCGGGACAGGTCGACGCCCTTCTCTGCCCCCTCCTCGGCGCTGGGCAGGATGCCCTCTAGGTTCAGGAGGAAGCGCTTCCTGTCTAGGCCGCCGCCGAACCCCCCGATGCCGCCGTTGCTCCACACGACCCGGTGACACGGGACCACTATGGCGAGAGGGTTCTGCCCCACGGCGTTGCCCACGGCTCGGGCGCCGTTGGGTTTGCCCATGCTTCTGGCTATCAGTCCATAGGAGGTGAGCCTGCCGTAGGGTATCTTAGAAATCTCCTTCCAGACTCTCAGCTGGAACGGGGTGCCCCGTACGTCAAACGGCTCGTCGTAGTTGGTCTCTTCTCCCTGGAAGTAGTCGTCGAGCCATAGGCTCAGGTCGTCCAGCTTCCCCGGGCGGTACTCGGGCTCTCCGTCGATATGTCTCCCAAGCTCCTCTAGGAACGTGGTCTCCTTGCACGGCAGGTTGAGCCTCAGGAGCCCCTTCGTGCTGGTGGCGGACCAGACGTCCCCCACCGGGGTCTCTATGTCACAGTAATATATTTTCTCCATGACCCCACCTACATAGTTGAGCTGGGGAATGATCATTGGGCTCAGAGCTTAAAATAGTGTTGGCGTCCACCTCGCCGAGAAGGATCAACCTGCTGCGCCAGATAGGCATGCGTTTCTCTGTGGCTGCCCCGGTGGGGGACGAGACGAACATAAACCCCGACCCCATGACGAGGGTGATGGAAAACGCTTTGGCGAAGGCGAGAAGCGTACGGGGCAAAGGGGAGGGGCTCGTCGTCGGGGCAGACACGGTGGTTTACATAGACGATACGATCCTCGGTAAGCCCGTGTCGGAGGACGAGGCCCGCACAATGTTGGAGACTCTATCAGGCCGGGCCCACAGGGTATTCACGGGTCTTGCCGTTGTGGACGCTGGGGGACGCGAGGAGGTCGGCTGCGAGGAGACTCGGGTGCATATGATGGAGCTCTCGGAAGATGATATAGAACGCTATGTCGAGACCGGTGAGCCCATGGGCAAGGCCGGAGCATATGCGATCCAGGGGCTGGGCGCCGTCTTCGTCGATGAGGTGTATGGCTGCTTCCACAACGTCGTGGGGCTGCCGTTGTCTCTGCTTTGGAAGATGATACGCGGCATGGGCTATGACCCTTTCATGTTCGTTTGTTAGGTTTAAGCGGGGTATTGACCCTAAATAGCTCTAAAGCATCGACCCACTCTAAATATTGCTAAATATTTAGACTATAGTGTCTATATTTCTCAATATATTCTATAGCGCTTAATCTTTTATCCAAGTCCCTGATGGTGATAAGCGATCATGAAAACCCCGATCACTGGCGAACAGGGTTCAAAAGAGCAGGGAGGGTTTAACTGTCTAAGAGAGACGTCGGCATCTCCGTACTGAGTAATGACAGGGCGCGGCTCGCGTTGAGGCTGGCCCTCAGCGTCTACCTCTTTATAGCCAGCCTCGAGGGCGTCAAGAGCGGCTTCAAGCTTATCTTCGCGGAGTGGCAGACCAGCATCCTGGGCATGATCGGCTCGAGCACGGCGCCCATGACTGGGCTCGCTTTGGGGATGCTGAGCACGGCGCTCGTCCAGAGCAGCAGCGCCGTCGTCGCGGCGACCATGGTCTCCATGTCAGGGATGGTGGTGAGTGGTCTTCCACTCGAAGCCGCGATACAGTTCGGTGTACCGATGATCCTGGGGGCGAACATAGGCACAACGATCACCAACACGATAGTCGCCTTTGGGGTCCAGCGGGGCATGACCATGAACGAGTTCAAAGACACTATACCCGGCGTGATCGTGGACGACATCTACGAGGCTCTGACCATAACCATCTTCTTCGTTCTCGAGTTGACCACAGGGATGATCAGCAAGACGGTTCTCAGGCTGGGCCGCTTCTACACCGAGGTGCTGAAGATAGAGGAGGTCTTTGCGGCCTTCGACAAGACCGTCATAGACATAGTGATCGGTGACCCACTGATCAAGCCTATTAAGGAGTTGGCCGTCGGGTTTCTAGGCGACAGGCTCGGTGGCGTGTTCCTGTTCCTTGTCTGGTTCGGCGTCATCATCGTCTCGATGGGCATGATAACCAAGGGGCTTGAGAAGATCATAGAGATGGAGTGGGAGGACAAGGTCAAGGCGGCCTTCGATAACTCGTACAGGGGTTTCGCCACGGGCTTCGGCATAACCTTCCTCGTGGGCAGTAGCAGCATAGGCACTTCCCTGGTGATTCCCTTCCTGGCGACGAAGGTGGTGAACCTGAAGACCGCGTACCCGTACCTCGTGGGATGCAACATGGCGACTACGGTTGACCTCAGCCAGATCTACGGCTACGTCGCCGGAGGCGTGGTCGGCATGATCCTGGGTTCGGCTCACGTCCTGCTGAACATCATGGCCTTGACCATATGGCTTGTATCTCCTCTCAGGTTCTTGCCCGTGAGGATGGCGGAGTGGCTCGGCGATAAGATCGCTAGGAACAAGAACGCGGCTTACGCGCTTCTGGCGTGGGTATTGGTGGTATTCTTTTTGGTGCCGATATTGGTGATCTACTTATTTTAGGTGATGAAGTGTTGAAGATGTTGACGGAGGGATTGGCTTGAGCGAGAGGATATTGAGGTGGTTCGGTGACAAGAGGAACATGACCGTCCTCGAGATGACCCATGAACACCTGGATCTGACCACTAAGGCGGTTAGTGAGCTGTACGAGATGGTCAGGGTTGTAGGCGACTCGCCCGAGTCCAAGGACGCGTACTACGAGAGCATCTCCCAGATGGAGATGAAGGCCGACCAGATCCGGCGCGACATGGTAACTGAGCTCTCCCAGAGGGACATATTTCCCACAGAGAGGGACGACCTCATGGAGCTGGTGCGCGCCGTGGACTGGATAGCCGACTGGGCCAGGGAGGCGGGCAGGATACTCGTCATAATCCCGTTCGAGAAGCTCCCCGAGGAGCTGAGGAATTCGATAGAGGACATGTGCCGGGAGAACTACAGCTGCGTGAGAGTATTGGCCGAGTGTATTCATGCGCTCTCGGGGGACCCGAAGAAGGCGCTGGAGCTCGCTGACCAGGTGGAGCTCCTAGAGGAGGATGTTGATGATCTCTACGCGGAGTCTAGGCAGGTAATGGCCGGGATCGAGGAGCTGGGAATGACGCGGGGCGCGGCGATCCTGTTGAACGAGTTCATGGACGCCGTGGAGATGGTGGCGGACTGGTGCGAGAACACCGTGGACATCGCCCGGGCCATAGCCATAAGGACGTTCTAGGACTCTATATAGGCTATATAACCTCTATACTCTATTTTTTTAACCATTCCACTATGTAATCTCTCTAGTTGGCATCCAACGCTAAAAACATCCTAGGCTCTTTGACGGCGCTCTACTTCTTCGTCTCAGCCATCGTGTTAATCAAGTCGTCGGCTACCATCATGGGAGAAGCCCTCGCGGAGAGGATAGTTCTGTTGATCAGCGACACGACGAGCGCTGTTTTCGCTGGCTGGATCTCCACGGCCCTGCTTCACAGCTCGGGGGCCTTCGACTCCATCGTGGTCGCGTTCACGTCGAGCGGCGTGCTGCCCATCTCGCTGGCGGTGGCCACCGTTATAGGAGCGGAGATGGGGACAACGGTCACGCCTTTCCTCATCTCGGTGCTCGAGAGGCTTAAGGGGCATGGCGAGAGCGAGGCAGCGTTCAACGTGACCATGAGCCACGTCCTATACAACCTGTTCACCCTAGTCCTCTTCTATCCCATGGAGCTCTTCTTCGGCGTCTTCACCAGGATCGCTTGGCAGGGCAGCTCAATATTCGTCAGGGCTTCGTGGTTGAAGGCGGTGCCTGATCTGCTGGACGTGGCCACCCCCTGGGTGGACCCCCTGCTAGAGATGGTTCCCCCGTGGGCTGGGATGGTGCTGGGTGGGTTGTCGCTGATTCTCGCGTTGGGGGCCGTGGAGCGGTACATGACTGCGATATTCAGCATGCCCCGGAGCTGGAACCTGATCAGAATGACCTTCTCGAGGCCGCTGAGGGCGTTCGCCGCCGGGTTCCTGTTCACGGTCATGGTGCCCAGCACCACGGTGATGGTCTCGCTCCTGGTTCCCCTGGCCTCCAGCGGCGTAATCCGGACCGAGTACTATATACTGCCTTACATCCTGGGCGCCAACGTCGGTACCGTCTTCGACGTGATGATCGCGGCGCTGGCTACTGGCGACCCCGTCAGCCTCGGGGTCTGGCTGGTGCACCTCACCATAAACCTGGCGGGGGCTCTCATCTTCATGCCCCTGCTTGATCCATTCTCGAGGCTCGTACGGCGGGTGGCAGCTTTTATCTCGTCCTCGCCGAGGACGACGCTGGTGATAACGGCGCTGTTTCACGTCATACCTACAGCCGTCATACTGTACTATTATTTGATCTAGACAAGATGAGGAAGGAAAGTATATAGTATAGTACAACAGAGAGTTGTTGGCTTAACTTGTCAAGGAGATTGTTCGGCTGGTTCGCCCCAAAGAGAGGGTACAAGGTCCTGGAGATGGTGGAGGACCACCTGGAGCTCACCCAGAAGGCGGTGAACAGCCTCTACGACATGGTGGAGGCGGCTGCCGAGTGCGACTACGATAAATGCAAGAGTCACTACATGAGCGTCTCCGAGATGGAGATGCAGGCCGACGAGCTACGCCGCAGGATGGTGGAGGAGCTCACGGAGGGCGAGATGTTCCCCGAGGAGAGGGACGACCTCATGGAACTGGTGCGCGCCGTGGACTGGATAGCCGACTGGAGCAAGGAGGCCGGCAGGATACTGAACAGCATCCCCTTCGAGAAGGCGCCCGACGAGATGAAGGCCGCCACCATGAACATGGTCAGGGCTGACGTGGACTGCGTCAAGGTTCTGACCCATTGTATACGGGCCCTCCCCAAGGACAGCAGGAAGGCGCTGACGCTGGCCAACCAGGTGGAGATGCTCGAGGAGAACATAGACGACCTATACGGTGAGGCGAGGAAACTCTTCTCGTCGCTGGAGTTCCCGGAGTTCACCACCGGCGCGCTGATACTGCTGAACGAGTTCCTCGACGCCCTCGAGACCGTCGCCGACTGGTGCGAGAACACGGCCGACATAGTGAGGGCCATAGCTGTCAGGCAACACTAGTCATTAAAAATAGATAGAAAAAGGGGTTTCGGGGAGTCTACTCCTCGACCGTGATGGCCTGCTGTGGGCAGGCGTTGACGCACGCCATGCACATGATGCAGTCGTCGGCCCTCTCGGGGACGGACCTGTTGTCGACGAGTTCGTACACGTTCATGGGGCAGATGTCGACGCACACCGCGTCTCCATCACAAGCGTCACTAATCGTGATTGTAGGCATGTCTTTCACCTATCCCTTGATACGCCGGTTTATACGTTTTAAATGTTTTCTGGGGCGAAGAGCCAGCCACTGCTAAACCTATATTAACCGTGGTTCTCGGGGTATTCATGTTCTGGATTTTGAGTGATTGAGATGAAGTGTTCAGGTCTGTTTGACGACACGGTTTCTATCATCATAGGGGGCGAGGCGGGGCAGGGGATAAGCCGCAGCGGCATGCTCCTCGGGAAGGCGTTGATGAGGGCGGGGTTCCACTGCTTCGGGGAGATAGACTACCCGAGCCTCATCAGGGGAGGCCACAACTTCTACAGGGTCAGGGCCTCCAGCAGGGAGGTGCACAGCCCGACGCCGCACACCGATCTGCTCGTGGCGTTGAACGAGGAGACCGTCGCCCTGCATCTGGACAGCGTGAACGAGGGTGGCGGCGTCATACTCGACGAGAAAGGGTTTGACCCCGGGGCGGCTGTTAGGGACGACGTGGCTTTCTACCCTGTGCCCATGACGGAGATCGTGAAGGAGCTTGAAGGCCCGGAGATCATGAGGAACACGGTGGCGCTGGGCGCCGCGGCTGCGCTCATCGGCCTCGGCCTCGATACGCTGAAGGAGGTGGTCGCCGAGACCTTCGAGGGGAGACAGAGGATCGTGGAGACGAACGTGGAGGCGCTTCAGAGGGGATGGGAGCACGTGGCTGAACACGACCATGGATTCCAATGCACCGTGGAACCGGGGACTCGGCCAGAGCGGATATGGCTCACTGGCAACGAGGCGGTGGCCCTCGGCGCTTTGGCCGCCGACTGCAGGCTCTACTCGGCCTACCCCATGACGCCGGCCAGCCCGGTGCTGCACTACATGTTCGCCCACGACGCGGAGAACGGCGTCGCGGTGGTGCAGACGGAGAGCGAGATAAGCGCCATACTGATGGCGGTGGGCGCGGGCTACTCCGGGGTCAGATCCATGACCGCCACCAGCGGCGGCGGCTTCTGCCTCATGGCGGAGGGCCTGAGCCTGGCCGCCATGACGGAGACGCCTGTGGTTGTGATGCTGGCCCAGCGCCCAGGCCCCAGCACGGGCCTCGCCACCTACTCCGCCCAGGGCGACCTACTGTTTGCCGTGTACGGCGCCCACGGCGAGTTCCAGCGCGTGGTCCTGGCGCCGGGCGATGTGGATGAGTGCTTTTACATGACGGCTGAGGCGTTCAACTTGGCCGAGAGGTTCCAGATCCCCGTCATAGTGATCACCGACAAGAACGTCGTGGAGAGCCACAAGACCACGCGGCCCTTCGACATCTCTAGGGTCGAGATCGATAGGGGCAAGCTGGTCACCGAGTGGACTGGGGACGAGGAGTACGGCAGGTACAAGATCACCGGTGACGGCGTCAGCCCCCGAGCCCCGTCGGGGACCATGAACGCGCTGGTTCTGGCCAACAGCAACGAGCACCCGGAGCGAGGGTTCAGCACCTCGGAGCCGGGGCTGACGAAGATGATGGTAGAAAAGCGGTTCAGTAAGGTGCCCCACATCAGGGAGGCCGTCGAGGCCCTAGAGCCCATAAGGGTCTACGGTGCGGAGGACCCCGACGTCACCCTCGTGGGGTGGGGAAGCACCAAAGGCCCCGCCCTCGAAGCCGTAGGGATGCTAGAGGACGAGGGAGTCGAGGCGAGGTACGTGCAGGTGGCCGTGGTGGAGCCCTTCCCCGACAGTCTGTCACAGTACCTCGAAGGCAAGACCATCCTCGTGGAGAACAACAGGGCGTCGCCGCTGGGCACCCTGATAAAGCTCAACACAGGGTACAGCTTCGAGAATGTGGCCCTCCGGTACGACGGCCGAGCGTTCACCCCCAACGAGATACGTGACAGGGCATTGGAGGTGATATGATGTTATCAATGAAGGACTTCGGGACCCCGGCCACCAACACGTGGTGCCCCGGCTGTGGCAACTTCGCGATACTCATGACCGTGAAGCAGGCCCTCGTTGATCTGGGTCTGAGGCGAGAGGAGGTGGTCGCCGTGACGGGAATAGGCTGCCACGGCAAGTTCACCGACTACATCAACGTTAACGGCTTCCACTCCATCCACGGCAGGGTGCTGCCGGCGGCGACAGGCATCAAGCTGGCGAACCATGATCTAACGGTGATCGGGTTCGCTGGGGACGGCGATGCCTTCAACATAGGGCTGGGCCATCTGGCCCATGCAGCGAGGCGGAACGTGGACATGACCTACGTGATTCACGACAACCTCATATATGGGCTAACCACGGGGCAGACGAGCCCCACGAGCAAGAAGGGGTTCGTCACCAAGACCAGCCCCAGGGGCAGCTTCGAGACCGCCGTCAACCCCCTCACCCAGGCGCTAACCGGCGACGCCTCGTTCGTGGCCCGGACCTTCTCTGGGGAGCCCAGGCACATGACCGAGGTGCTTAAGAAGGCCATCAAGCATACCGGCTTCGCGCTGGTGGACGTGCTTCAGCCCTGCGTGACCTTCAACAGGGTGGACACGTACCAGTTCTACAAGGAGCGGGTCTACAAGCTGGAGAACGAGGACCACGACGTGGGGGACTTCGATGCTGCATACCATAAGGCACTGGAGTGGGGGGACCGCATCCCCATAGGCGTCTTCTACCAGGAGGAGAAGCCGCCGTACCGTACGAGCTTCCCGGCGTTAAATGACGGGCCCCTCGTGAGGCAGCCCCCAAGGGCCGACGTCGAGAAGCTCATAGACGAACTCAGGTAACCATTACTTTATCTTTTCACCGATCTATTTTCAGGGCATGAGCGAGGTCAGGCGGATCAGGGACGACGAGTTCAGGGACTATATGAGGATCACGCTGGACTCCTACCCCGCAATGTTCACAGACGTGTCGGAGGAGCGGAGGCAGCGCTGGATCGAGCGCATGAAGGCCACGCAGAACATGGACGACAGCGTCAACTACTACGGCTGCTACAGGGGCGGCGAGATGGCTGGGGGGATGAGGCTCCACGACTTCAAGATGACGCTGTATGGCACCCAGGTCCTCGTGGGAGGCGTCGGAAACGTCTGCGTGGACCCCCTTCACAGGAAGATGCACGTCTCCAAGGAGTTGATGAAGTTCGCCCACCGCCACTACCGTGGCAGGGGCGCCAAGCTCGCGGTCCTCTACCCGTTCAGGCCGGACTACTACGTGAGGATGGGGTACGGGTACGGCAGGAAGATGAACCAGTACAAGTTCAGGCCTGGGGATCTGCCCCGGGGCACCAGAGAGGGCGTCTCGTACCTCGGCGACGCGGACGTGGATGCCTTGACCTCGTGCTTCAATAGGTATGCCCACGGGACCCACGGCATGATAGAGAAGAAGGCCAGCTACTTCGAACGGTTCATGGGTCTCTTCAAGGTGGTGGGGTACAGGGAAGGCGGTATGGTGAGGGGCTTCGCCGCGTTCGGTTACAAGAAGCTTAGGGAGGATCACGAGCTGCTCCAGAACCTTGAGGTACACACGATGATATACGAGACCCCTGATGCGCTCCGGGGGCTGCTGGGTTTCCTGGGCGCTCAGCTCGACCAGGTGGAAAAGGTGGTGCTGAACACCATGGACGACGACCTGCACTTCGTCCCTAGGGACCCCCGTGACGGGGCGCCCCGCATGTTCTACACGAGCCAGGAGACCAACATACAGGGCGTGGGCATAATGTACAGGGTCATGGACACCCAAGGCATATGGGAGGAGCTAGCCGGCCACTGCTTCAACGGCGTCAACCTCAGGGTCAAGCTCACGGTGCGGGACAGCTTCCTGCCTGAGAACAACGGCACCGTGGTCATCCATTTCAAGGACGGGAACCCCCTAGTTATGGATGAGGGCGGCTACGACGTGGAGGCAACTCTCGACGTGGCGTGGTTCTCGTCCCTCATAATGGGGGTGGTGGACTTCAGGAAGCTCTGGATGATGGGGCTGGCCGAGGTCTCCGATGAAGGCTACGTCGATACACTAGACCTGCTGTTCCATGCTCAGCGTAGACCCGTGACCATAGAGGAGTTCTAGGGTTATCTCCTCCTCGGGATAAACGCCCCCGTAGTCTTTATGTACTCGACGTAGGCGTCTCCGAACCTGAGTATGAGATCCTGCTCCTCGGCCTTGCACATCACCAGGTACATGGGGATGTCGATGAGGCTGAAGAGCACCAGGAACGGGGAGTTCAGCAGCAGCCCCATGGTGAACCTCAGGAACACCTCCCCCGTGGCCTGCGGATGCCTAACGCGCTCGTATATTCCTCCGAACATGGCCCGCCCCTTGTCCGGCGTCAGAGACTCCTCGCCTGCATCCCTCATCCCTCGCAGCATTATGTACATGCTCGGCGCGCCTATGAGGAGCCCAAGCGCCTTGGATACGTTCCACCCCCAGGGAAAAGTCCGGGGGAGGGGCACGGGAAGAGGGTGATAGAAGTAGACGACGTACCCCGCCGCCGCCAAGAACTCGAAGAGCATCGCCGCCTGACGGTACCTCGCGCACCTGGCGTAGGCCTCGTCTCCCACGACCTTTGCGAGGCCCGCCGGGGACACGCTCAAAACGTAGAAGTACAGGAACAAGATCGAGGAGTAGACCATAAGTCCCAGATTTAACCAAGGGATCACAGGTTCCACCGTGATCGAATCGGCGACTCAGGTTAAAAACAGGTGGGTTATAGACCGGGGAAACCTTCGGGGGGCTTCCTGTGCCTCGTCGCCTGTTCGTATGCGTATGAGACGTTGAACAGGGTTGGCTCGCTGAAGAGCCGGCCTACCATCTGGAGGCCGGCTGGGAGGCCGGCGTGGGTGAACCCCATGGGGACGGTGAATCCCGGGAGCCCGGTGTGGGGTGGTATCTTCTGGCTGTTGTCGCCGTGGGGGCTATCCATGTCTCCGATTAGCCGCGGCGGGTTGCTCCATGTGGGGTAGATCATGGCGTCTATATCTGCCTCGTCCATGGCCCCGACTACGGCGTCCCGCAGCCTGATGTTCTTGGGCTCGGTGTAAACGTCGCCGCAACTCGGCTCGGGCGCCTCAAGCATCTCCCTCAGCCTGTCGGCGATGTACTCGCTGTAGAGGCCGCTGTCCACGATGGACTTTAGTGTCCTGTGGGGCGGGTCCAGGAGGGACGCCAGGTAGCTCTCCAGGTCGCGGCGGAAGGTTCTGCACCAGATGTCCTCGGTCAGTTCCTCAAATCCGGGGATCGCGAGGGGGTCCACTATCTCGGCTCCGCCGCTGTCCAGATCATCTATTGCCTGCTCGAAGATCTTGAGTACCTCGGGATCGGTGGTGGGCTGGTCCGTGTAGTATCTGAACACTCCGATACGCCTGCCTTCCAGCCCGGCTGGGTCTAGGTGTTCCGTGTAGCTATCCGGCGTCTTTCCTACGCTGAGCCTCGTTACCGGGTCGGCCGGGTCGTATCCTGCTGTAGCGTCGAGTAAGCGGGCGGAGTCCTCGACGGTTCTGCACATGGGGCCGCCGACGTCGTTCCTCAGATACAGAGGCACTATGCCGTCGCGGCTGGTGAGACCCATGGTGCTGCGTATACCGACGAGGCAGCAGTGGCTGCTGGGGCCCCGGATGCTGTTACCCGTGTCGGTCCCCAAGCCCACGAGGGCAAGGTTGGCGGCGACTGCTGCGGCTGTGCCGCCGCTGCTCCCGGCGGGGACGCGCTCAAGGTCGTATGGGTTTCTGGTGGTGCCTGCGATGCTGCTCACCGTCTGGTAGGGGCTGAACGCCCACTCCGCCATGTTAGTCTTCCCCAGCACCACAGCACCCGCATCCCGGAGCCTCCTCACCTGATAGGCATCGTCCGGGGGCGTGCTTCCCTTCATGGCGAGGCTCCCCGCCGAGGTCTGGAGTCCCACTGTGTCGTAGTTATCCTTGACGGCCACGGGCACGCCATACAGAGGCCTCAGCTCACCTGTTCTTCTGAACTCCTCATCGAGCTCGTCGGCCCTTCTCAAGGCATCGGGGTTCAGGACGACGAAGGCGTTGAGCCCCGTGGGTTTATCGTACTTTTCGATGCGTCTCAGGTAAGCCTCAACGATGTCGCGGCACGTTATGGCGCCCTCCCTGAGGCCCGAGTGGAACCGGGCTACGGTGAGTTCAACGACGTCGGGCATGGTTTTACCGTAGTTTCGGGGGTGATAAGACTATGGCTGGCCATCGATGAGCCTCACCGGGCTCTGGCCCAGCGCAGTGAGTTACCCTCAAGCTGGATATCTACCTTCTTCTCTTCGTAGAGGTAGCCCATGTATGCCATGAGGGTGGTGTGGATCAGGTAATACTGCTGAACGACGTCCAGGTCCAGCCCGTAGCCGGTACACAGCTCCGCCTGTATCTCAGACACAGTTTTAGGCTTGTCCAGAAGCCCGAGGATGTCCGACGAGATGGACTCGACGACGTCGAGGTTTCTGTCGGCGAGGGCGGTGATGTCACCTGTGGGTTTCGTGTGGCTGGGCACGTACAGTGCGTGGCTGGTCTCCCTCAGCTTCTTCAGTGTCTCCAGGTGGCTCCCCACGTCCTGGACCACGGGTATCCTGTATTTGTCTATGACGCGCTCGCTGAACACGGCGTCGGCGCAGAACAGCACGTCGTCCACCAGCACGCCTATCTGGTTGAAGCTGTGCCCCGGCAGAGGTACGATCGTGAGCTCCCTGCCTTCGATCGTCGCCTCTCCGTGTCTCAGTATGTGGTGGACGGGTGAAGGCTTGGCGAGGACGAACTTGTTCCGTAGGTTCCTGATGGGGGCGGCGCCGTGGAAGAGGTAGATGGGCTCCAGCAGCGGGTTCTGTATGATGCCCGCCTCCACCTCCGGGGCGTAGACATTGGCGCCCGTGTTCCTGACTAGGTAGTCGTTGCCGCCGAAGTGGTCTGCGTGGCTGTGGGTGTTCACGATGGCGGTGACCTGGACGCCCTCCCCCTCCAGCAGCCTTCTGATGTTCCTGCCAGAGTCCCTGTCCAGTCCTGTATCGACCAGGATCGCTTTGTCCCTGTTTGTTATGACGCCAACGTTGATGGCTCCCGGGATGTAGGAGATGTCTTCGGTTACGTGTTTCAGCTCCATGGGCGCATCTGTGGCAAACCAATGTCTGGGCGCGTTATGTGTTTAACCATGGGTTAGAGAGTGGAGAAGAAGGCTTTGAGTCTCTTCTGCATCTCCTCGCCCATGCCATAGGTGTTGTGGCCCACTCCGGGGAAGAGCTCCAGCTCGACTTCTGCCCCCGCCGCCCGGAGTGCCTCCGCGAGGGCCACGGCGTTGGCGTCGGGGAGCACGTTGTCGTCTTCGGCGCCGTGGTATATGGCGGTCCGGGGGAGGGGTACTCCTTTCTTTAACTTCTGGAGCCTGGGCAGCGGGTCCGAGGCGGCGAGCCTCTCCACGGCCTCGTCGTCGGGCATGTCCGGCGGCAGACCGTAGGCGGCCAGCAGCTGGTCCTTGAACTTGTGGTCCCTTATGATGGACTCGATGCTACTCACCGCCTGCATCACCGCAGCCTGCTTCACCCGCCCCCTCATGGGGCCCAGTACGCCGTTCCATATGAGCAGTCCGCCTAGGCCCCCGCCCATCAGCCCGACGCGCTCCGGGTCCACGTGGGGCGACGCTGCCAATGCGTCGAGGAGGGCGCCGTTGGCCTTCACGCTGCACGGGTTGCCCCAGTGGTTGCCACACGCGTGGCTGCCTGCGACTGCCACGTCGTTGCTCATCACGGCCTTGAGGAACCCTATCTTGCGGGGCTCCTCCAGCCAGTCGGCGGTGTACTCCTTGACGTAGCCCCTGTTACCGTGGTGGTGGATGACCACCGCCGTGGGAGTGTCCGCCTTGAATGATTCGGGGGTCCAGAGGTAGCACCACTCTCCCCCCGCCTTGAAGAATACCTGCTGCTCTCCGTCTCCGAGCTCAGGAATTCCCGTCATAGAATCACGTTTATTATAGGTTTTTCCTGGTAAAAGAGAGTTGCCGCGAAGTCTAAACGTTTAATGCGTCGATGCGTAGCATATGGCATGGAGACCATTGATTTCGGGGTCCAGATAGAACCCCAGTACGGCTTCACGTACCAGCACATCCGGGAGGTAGCATTGGAGGCGGAGCGCCTCGGCTTCGAGTCCATCTGGGTCTCCGACCACTTCTTCATGACGGACGACTCGTTGGACATAAACTGCCTGGAGTGCTGGACCGTGCTCACCGCGCTGGCCCGTGACACGTCGAGGCTGAGGCTGGGGGCCATGGTAGCCTCCCAGAGCTATAGGAACCCGGCTCTCATGGCCAACATGGCGGCGAGCCTCGACCACGTATCGGGTGGAAGGCTCAACTACGGGATAGGCGCCGGCTGGAAGGCTGTCGAGTACGACGCATACGGCTACCGTTTCCCGGCTGCCGGCCGAAGGATCAGGCAGCTCGACGAGGCTGTGGAGATCGCGAGACGGATGTGGACCCAGCCTAAGGCCACCTATAAGGGTAGGTACTACAGTGTGAAGGACACCCTCTGCATACCCAAGCCCATCCAGAAACCGTTGCCCATATGGATTGGTGGCACAGGTACCAAGACTCTGCGGGTGGCAGCCAAGCACGCCGACGCCGTCAACTTCTCGTGGACCTATTCTCCAGAGTTCTTCGAGGAGCGGTTCAGCGTACTCCGCAGCCACTGCGAGGACGTAGGAAGAGACTTCGACGAGATAAGGAAGTCAGCGGGGCTGATGATCAGGATCGTGGACAATCCGGAGGCAGCTGAGCCGACGAGGGACGAACGTTACCTCAGGTACATCGGCAGACAGAACCCGGTCATGGTGGTAACGCCCAACGAGCTCGCCGAGAGAATCGAGGGCTACCTGGGCGTCGGGGTGACTCACTTCATACTCCGATTCCACTTCGGAGAAGAATTGGTGAACATGCGGAGATTCATGGAGGAGGTTAGACCCCGGCTACGTTGAGGGCAGCGTCGCCCGCGTCGCCGTCCAGCCACTGCCCTTCCTAGCTTCGATGACCATCCTCCCCTCAAGGGTCACGGCGTCCCGGTCCGGCTGGGACCTCGTAGCTACGGCCCACAGCACCTGCCTGTGGTCGCGGGCGTCGATATCGTCGTCTACACAGACCATGAGCCTGCACCGCCTGTACGCCTCATCGCCGAGGACGTCCATCGGGTCGGCGTCGGGCCCGGGCTTGACGACGCAGAGGCTCGTCTCGCCGCCCCTCTCCGGCCCCGTTGCGATGAGTATCATCTTCGATGAGACGCCGGCTTGAGGCGATGAGGGGTCAAGCCACTGGCTGAACACCTTCCCCAAGACCTCCACGTCGGAGCCCATCCTGAAGTCGCATCTACGAGCCACGGCCTCAAGCACGTCCGTGGTGTTAGAGACGTCTACGGCCTCGGGGACGACCGCCACCAGCTTGACGTAGTGGTCAAGCCCCATGAGGAGGAGGGCGACGTGTTTAGCCAGCCCCGGGGTCCCGCCGACGGCGTCGCTGAGGGAGATGAAGCACGCGAAGTGGGTGCCCCACACGGGCCATATGATGTCCTTCAGGGCCGGCGTGTGGGTGTAGTCGGTTATGGCCCTCGATATCCGGGCCTGCTTGGGGAGGCCGCTGAGGAGCAGGTGCTCGGCGGAGTTGCTGGGCGCAACGGCGAGGAACATGGCGTCCCGTCTCCTGGTGACCGCGGTGACCCTGAGCTGGTTTCGCGTCGATCTCCCGCTTATGTATCCCGTGTACTCGGTGAAGGGGCCCTCGTCCTCCTCGTCCAGCGTCACCAAGCCCTCCAGCACCACCTCGGCCTGAGCTGGGACAGGGACGTCCACCGTCTCGCAATCGACTAGCTCTACGGCCTCACCTTGGAGGGCTCCCGCCTTCCTGTACTCGCCGGTGATCTTGGCCGCGGCGGCCAGATACAAGGCCGGGTGGGCGCCTATGATGACGGCGACCTCGAGGGGCTTCCCCTCGGCCTTGGCTCGCTCGTAGTACTGCCACATGTGGCCCCGTGAGTGGAGGCTGACGCCGAACCTGTCCTTGCCCTTCAGGTGCATCCTGACATAGGATAGGTTCACCTCCGCGGGGTCCTCCGGGTTCCTGGCCGTGAGCAGCCCCGCCGTTACGTACCTACCGCCGTCCTGCTCGTAGAATAGGGGGATGGGCAGCTGCTCCAGGTCCACCTTGCTGCCCCTCTGCACGACCTCCTTCACGGGGCCGCCGCCGACGTGCACAGGCGGGGCGTCTCCGCCGAAGAGCCTGTTCCATTCACGGTAGAAGCCCAAGCGACCGCCGCTCACCTCAGCCCCGTCTAGGCCGAGGTGTATCCTGTCTACGTTCCCGAACAGGTTCACGAGGAGTGGCGTGGAGTAGCCCTTGATGCTGGTGAATAGGAGGGCCGGGTTGGCTGCGGTCTTCTCCGCCTCGGCGACGCGGCGGGTGACCTCGTACCGCCAGTCCACGGGTTCCTTCACGGTCAGCAGCTGTTCCGGCAAGGTTCTCCGCAGCTCGTCCAGGTACGTCCTGAAGCTTCGCATGATCTCACGTGGTCTTCTGACGATATGAAGATTGGCAGCAGCCGCGGCACATGTGATGAACAGCCAATACCCGTCGCCGCTGGTGCCGATCATAAATGCTTTAAAGTTCTAGACATTCACGAGCGGGTGATAAGCCATGTCAGAGGTCGATGTATTCAAGCAGAAGATACTGATGGCGAGCAGGATTCTGTACGCCCCCAACGGGATAACCGGCGTCCAGGAAGGCTTCGCGGGACACGTCTCACGCCGGCTGCCCGGCGGCGACTCCTACGTCGTGGCGGGCCACACCCACGTGGAGGGCAGGTCCACTCTGGACGTGGGGTACGAGGACCTTGTGGTGGTGGACATGGGGACTGGGGAGAGGCTGGAGGGCACCCAGCCTCTGCTCGGGGAGAACGTGATACACACGGGCGTCTACCGGGCGAGGCGCGACGTTAACTGCGTCATCCACGTCCACCCCTTCTGGTGTACCGTCTATAGCCTCGTCGAGGACCCGGGCCTGGGTCTCCCCGTGTATTTCTCGGGCAAGTCCCAGGTGGAGTCTGAGGAGGACGGCGACGCCTTGGGCAAGGCCCTCGGGAGTGCCTCGGCTATACTGCTGCCGGGCCACGGCATAGTCACGGTGGGGGAGACGGTGGAGCAGGCGTGCATGTTGACCACTTTCCTCGAGGAGCAGGCGAAGAAGCTGTTCCATGCTTCGCTGCTCGGCAAGGTCCCGCGGGACTACGCGGAGCTATTGTTGAAGCCGCCGAAGGCTTCCATCGAGAGCGACACCTGGCTGTGGTACCAGGAGAAGCTGAGAGAGAAGGGCATCTACCCTAGGCTGCCGTAGACGCGCTCAACGTTCACGCCACTCTTGAAGAGGCGCGAGGGGCAACTGTAATATCTGTTCGAAGCCTAACCTTCTGGGGGTTCAAAGACTTGAACATTGTTAAGGACTTGTTAAGGGCGGGCAAGGCCGCCATAGGAACCACTGCCTCGGTGAAGAGTCCCGTGGACTTCCTAGCCGATTCGGGGTTCGACTTCATCCTCTTCGACACCCAGCACTCCGCCGTGGAGATCAAGGAGCTGCAGTACCAGCTACAGGCCATGAGGGGCAGGAGAGCCGTACCCGTCATCAGGGTCGGCCAGAACATGCAGGATCAGGTCTGCTACGCGCTGGACATAGGCGCCAAGGGCATCATAGTGCCCATGGTCAACACGAAGCAGGAGACCATCGACATGGTCAACTGGTGTAAGTACCCGCCCGACGGTAAGAGAAGCTCCGCCGGTATGAGGGGGGAGTGGGGGACTTTCGAGAACTACCGTGAGTATATGGACGCCGTCAACGAGGAGCTGCTCATCATCCCCATGATAGAGACCCAGGAGTCGCTGGACAACATGGAGGATATATTATCAGTCCCAGGGATCGACGTCCTACTGGTGGGCCCCTCGGACCTCTCGATAAACCTGAGTATCCCGCTGGATTATCTCAGCCCCAAGTATCAGGGGACGCTGGACAAGATCGCTGGCGCCTGTGAGGATGCGGGGGTCATCCCCGGCATGTACTTCATCCCCGGGGGTCAAGACCCCAGCGTATTCGTTGAGAGGGGATTCAGGTTCTTCACCCTACCATGGAGTAGATGGGCGGCTAACGGCATCCAAGGCGGGTTAGCGGCGATTAAAAGATAGAAACAAAGGGGCTTGTTTACTTGCCCTAAATTTTTTCTGGGGGAGCCAGGCTCACCAATCCCTAGCCCTCTCCGCCTCTCTCCAGGTACCTCTTCTCCCTCAGGTAGAGGGCGACCACAGCTCCGATGACCACGCCGCCGACGAGGGCGTACAGAAGCGTGTTGCCTGTCGTCAGGCTATGGGGCTCCTCTACGATCACCGTGTGCTTCACCTCGTCTACGTTGCCGTACTCATCGGAGACGGTCAGCGTGACGTTGTAGACCCCGGGCTCAAGATACGCGTGTGTAACGGTTTCTCCAGTTGCTTCCCCGCCGTCGCCGAAGCTCCAAGTGTACCCCACGACCCTGACATCGTCCGACGAGCCCGAGCCGTCGAACCATATGGGCTGCTCTGTGAGGGCCGTGGTGTTCGCGTTTATAGCCGCCGTCGGCGGGGCGCTGTCCCTCCAGAGAAGCACCGTGTACAGCCCATCGCTGTGGATGGTGGCGTTCAGCCTCACCGTGGCGTTGACGAGGTATCCCTTAGCCACCGGGTGCAGGCTCCCATCCGTGACCCTGTAAAGCCTCATGTCCTCGGGCTCCCGCCCCATGTATATGTGCTCGGGTATCTCCACCGAGACGGCAGTGTAGCCGTCCACGAGGGTCCCCGGGATTAGGGTGACGTTAAGCGTCTCCGAGACGGGTTCGTAGCCGGGGGGCGCCGCGGCCTCCTTCAAGGCGAGGACGTAGTCGCTGCCCGTGACGTTGACGGGTCCGAGGCTATAGAGGTTGTCTTGGGAGGAGGAGTCGTACGCGTATACACACTCGCCTACCAGGTTGTCGGCGGCGTGGTTTCTCGTGGACATGTATGAGGCCATGAACCTGTCCACATGGTCCGCCTCGCTGCCCTCCACGGTGTTGCCGCCCGAGACGCTGAGCACTACGGCGTCGGCGCAGCCGTTGAAGGAGTTGCCTTTGAGCAGGTTCCGGTGGGACTCGTCGAGGATCACCCCCTGACCGAGCTCCTCGAACGTAGAGTGGAGGACGGCGTTGCTGCCTGAACCTTCTAGGTCGATGCCCACCTCGCCGTCAGTGAAAGTGCACCCAATCACCGTCGCGTTGGCCGACTCGGCTATCTTTATGGCGGCGATCCTGCTATCCGTCATTGCACAGTTCTCCACCTCGACCTCCGTGCACGACTCGATGAGCATCCCCACGCTGCAGTTTACGAAGCCGAGGCCACTCAAGGTCAGACGGCTAACCTCCGCGGCTCTTACGCCGAAGAGGCAGTAGCCCACCCTGAGGTCCCTTATCTCGACGTCGTCCGCCGTCACGGTGATGACTGCGTTGGGGCCGCTTCCCAGCAAGGTGGTATCGTCCCCGGAGCCCATCAAGGTTATGCTCTTGTTCAGCACGATGCTCTCCCTGTAGACCCCTGGCTCCAACGCGACAGTATCGCCGGGCTTCGCCTCGTCGATGGCTGCCTGAACGTTCGAGTAGCCGCCGCACTGGTCGGGGCAAGTAGTTATCGTCGCCGCGACTGCAAGGTTGACAGGCGTGAACAGCAGCAGAACCAGTAGCCATTGTTGAGCCCTCATCTCTTCACCACCTGTATCACCAGCTTTCTCTTTATCCCGATGTCGTTGGATGTGTAGAACCCTATCCCTGAGAAGGTGTTGTCGTAGCTATATGTGAATGGTCTGTAAGTGGATTCACCTACCTTCTCGATCTTTATCACCCCTCTCGTGAACGTCCTGTCAACCCATGGGTTTGCTATTCTGTGGAAATCTGGGTTAGGTCGATACATTACATCAATGGCATACAGGTCGGCGTAAGGAGAATAGTGTGCTCCAACATAGTCATGGCTGTATGTTATCGGTTCGGAGCCTCCACCTATAGATACTTTTATGTTCGCTCCTCTGTCATCGAGCTCGTCGAGAACCATGAACTCCTCCCACCAGCGAGTCCCGTCAGCTTTGTAGTAGCCATCGAGAGTGAAGGGAATTCTTATGGGGTTGATTCGAAGGTAGATGTCCCCAATAGCGTCCTTCTTGAATATCGCGTTGATCGTTCTTCCACCAAACTCGCCGGTTTCGTGGCCGTTATTCTCTATGGTCTTGTATTCCTCCTTGGAGTAGAGCTGCCAGTCGTTGCACCCGCTTTCGCCTCCGAAATCCTCGCACTCTAGCCAGACGTAGGTGACATGCTCGTTGAAATCTTCGTGGAAGAGGTATGCTAGGTTCGCCTCCGTATCCTCTTTGCCGCCGCGCCTCTCCCAGACGGTATTGACTGAGAGGCCGTACCTATAGAAACCCGTTGTCTGGCCTTCGAAGTAACCGAGCTTGCCCCATCTTACGTTGAACGTGTACTCCTCCGACCACTGGATCTTGATCAGGAACTCGTCGGCTTTGATCTCTATGATTGCCTTGTCCGTGACCTTGTTTCCTGTCATAAAGCCGGGAAACTGGGGGTCCTCGATGCCTACGTCGTAGATAAACCCGATGCCGATCTCTCCCTCCTTCTCGCCAGCGACGAACTTCAGCGTGGATTCGCCGAAGCTGTCAGTCACTAGGAGCCCGTTCTCGGTTGCGCCTAGAGGTACCAGCATGCTGTCCTTGATCATTGACTCGTCGTAGTAGATCCTCTTTCCTGTAAGCGGGGTCTCCTCTCCTCCTTCTACCTTGTATAGCTTGACGTGGACCACGGTGTCTTCCAGCGGCGCGAGGCTTGGCTTCTCCGCCCACGCCTGCAGGCCTATGCCATTGATCTGGAACTCGGCGGGCGCGTGGGTCTTCTTGCTTCCCTTCCCTACGACGTAGACGTCCACCTGCTCGTTGTCTGGGTCGACGCCCCTCACCAGTGTGTACGTGGCATGCGCAATACCATCGGTGTCCGTCACGGAGTATCCGTAGAGTCCTGGGACGTCCTCCTCAGCAGTTACCCTTCCCCTCAGGTCTCTTCCTAAGCCAGCCGCGCCCACGTCCCTGAAGTAGACTTGGAGGCCCTCCACTGGCTGCCCCCTGCAGTTCGTCACTGTGGCGGTTATCGTGAGCGTGTTCTCGCCCTGCGCCGGGGTCACGCTGGGCTTCGACAGGGAGATGGCTACCCGCGGCCCCCTCGGTGGCAAGGGGTGGCTGGCCTCCCAGCGAGTTATGGTGTCGACAAGATCGACATAGTGGTTAGCAGCGGCGGAAACGGCCTGCTCGGGACCCGCCTGCACCTCATGGGTATCCATCGTCAGGCCGAGGTCAACGTCAACAAGGCTGGTATATGCTAGGTTGATCTCGCCTAAGTGACCGAACTTCATTCTCAGCAGGTACTCGGCGTTTAGCTTCTGCCCTATCTCCTTCATGTCCGTTTCCTGGCCCTCCCATAATAGGGTCTCCATCTGCTGGAGCCCGTCCAGCACTTCAGCGTAGGAGTTTATAGCCAGCTCCGGGTTCGCGGCCTTCAGGAAGTTTGCGAGCTTCGCCGTGAAGTACCTCTTGAGGGTCGAGACGTCGTCTCCCGGGTACTCCTGGAGTAGCACCTCGAGGATGGTTGAGTCGATGTCTGCGTCCACGAAGACCTTTGGCTTGGGGCAGCCGCCGCCTTCGTCCTGAATCTGTAGATAAGCGTCGGGCGTGTCAGACACGGTTGATGGGATGTAACGGTAAAGGAGGTTTTGTTGCTTTGTCTCCGTGTGGAGCCCCACCTCCTGCTGTACTGCGTTAGCCGGCTCCAGCTTGCCCGTGCTGTTAGCCAGCAGTATGTCTTGGCGGACCGTGCCGCCGTAACTGTAGGGTATGTAGTAAGGCCCGACGCCGTAGAAGTTGCCGTTGTCGGTGACGACCTCCCCCATGAGGAAGTACGAACCGGGTGCTACGGTGAGTGTGTACGAGTCATGTGGCTCCTCCGACTCGTAGGAGTCCACGAGTCTCAGGGTGGAGGCGTCGTAGAGGCTGAGCCTGCTGTACGCCACGCTCTCCGAGACGTTGTAGGTGTGGAATAGGCCTATTATGGTGAAAGGCTCTCGCCTCATCTCTAGCAGGAGGAGGTCGTCACCGACCTGTGTGCCGTTGTCGTCGAATAGTGAGGCTCTGACGACGTAGGAGCCTTCAGCCCAGGACGTGTCCACAGTCCCCTCCAGCACTGTCTCGTACAAGTTGTCCACGGGCTCAAGTGGTGTGGAGTAAGGGACGTCGTCGTAGGCGGGGAGGTATACCTTGGTCTCGTCGGGGCGCTCCAGCGACAGGACGAGGCTCCCGTTGAACGGCTCGGCTACGGTGACCGCGTACGATATCTGGATCGAGTCGCCGTCCGTATATATCTCTCGGCCCGCGAACAGCTTCACGCTGGAATCGTTCCAGTAGTAGAACCGGCTTGTAGAGATGGAGACGGGGGAGCTGTCCCCTCTCCGCGTGATCTTGGCGACCATCCTGTAGGTCCCCTTAGCGTAGTCTTCCTCGACGGCGAACCTGCCGGGTAGGGCGCCGTAATGGTTCATGCGGAGATAGACGTCGTCCAGCGGAGCGGGATCGCCTGTCCAGCCCGGGTAGTAGAGGGCTGTGCCGTTGGGGGTAACGGCGTATACGTATAGGTCATACTGGTCCGCGTCGCGGACGCCCTCGATCCTGACCGTGGGCTGGACGTAGCCGTTGACGCTGACGGCCATGGGGCTACAGCTCACCTCGACCAGGGGGAACTCGAACATATTGAGGGGTCTGACGGTCACGTTCCTTACAGCCCATTCCATGGTTCCGGCTGCCCGGTCGAGGTTCCTGTTGTGTATGAAGGACACCAAGTTCTCCGCATCCGGGACCATCACCGACGCGTTCAAGGTGTAGGAGTAAGTCGCCCACCGATCAGTGGGAGGGACCTCCCCCAGCGTCGGGCTCCTGTTGTAGAAGTCGACGAGGCCCGCGTCGACGCCTGGGGTGCCTGCGAGGTACTTGTTGATGTGTACGCTCAAGTCCCCTAACGATATGTCCCGGGCCTCGAAGCTCAGTTCCAGTTCGCTCGGTCTGCCGTTGAACGTGAAGGAGGCGTCGTCCACATAGTTTGGGGTCCCGACCCTGTAGAGTTCGCCGAGGCTGAGGGGCGCGACGGTGAAGGTGACCTCGCCCCTGCCGAGGAGGCCAGTCTCGGACTCCGCAGAGACCACGAGCCTATGGGTGCCTATAGTC
>CAZGZR010000041.1:0-24043 GCA_964529745.1 uncultured Candidatus Bathyarchaeia archaeon | reverse complement strand
CCTCTTCGTCGGCGCCGTTCTTGCTGCATACATGCGCATCAGCAACCGCCTCCAGAGTAGGCGGCTTGAGTTCGAGGAAAGTTCTTAAATCTTAAACGACTCTACAAGACAATGCATCCGTGACCCACGATGTTCTGGGACGAAGATCTGACGTCTGAGGACGTTGACGATATAGTTGAGTGGACGGCGAGGGAGATATATAGGTACGGCATGGAGACCGCCGCCATACTATTCCTCGAGAGCTATAAGCCCATGAGCCGGGTGGGTGCGAGCATGGGACAGGTCTTCCTTTTCCCCCTGCTGCCCCTTTTCGGCGACAGCGCGATAGTCAAGGGGGACAAGTTCTTCCGGACCTTCCAGGAGCACGAGAACGTTGAGAAGCTTATACAGAGGCTGGAGGATCTGGCTGCGCACGGCCTAGAGCCGAAGGAAAAGACCGAAAAAGAGGAACTGAAAGAGGTGGAAGAGGAAACGGAAGAGAAACCTGCACAGGAAAAGAAGGGCTGGAGGAAGTATCTTCCTTTCTGAATTGTGATCGGATAACTGTTTCTATTCATCATTGATATTTGTTGGTTACCTAAATATCTCTCTCATTGGATAAGAGTGATTATCAGTCATTAAACAAATGATCACGGGTGATAACTAAACATGTCATTAGCCTATTTCTAATAACTTTAGGCATAAAGGTAGTAAAATATTAGCAGATCATGGGTATCTTAGAAATAAGTATTATATATACTGAATAATTATACAAAACTAAGTCTATCATTCATTGAGCCCCGTACCGCGCTCCATAAGTTAGGACGCTGCGCGGCTCAGTAGATAGGCTACCAAAACGGAAGGAAAAAACAATGGAAATAATTGTAACAGGACGAATAATGACCTTCATACTAATGGTTCTGACATTCATAGTAATGTACTACTACATGGCAATAAACAAAGAAGAAGAATACCACATCAGGACGCTGCCGGCGATGACCGCCATCCCCGAGGCCGTAGGCAGGGCCGCGGAGATGGGGCAGCCCGTATTCTGGACCCCAGGCATCTCAGGCAGCCTAAACGACTCCACGCAAGGGCCCCAGGTCCTGGCGGCCATAAGCCTCCTCGAGTACCTGACAGAGGAGTGCGCAAAGGCTGGAGTAGAGTTGGCTGCGTACTGTCCCTTGCCGGACGCAATGCCTCTGGTCGAGGAGACCATGAGAACCGCATATCTGAGACAGGGCAAACCCGAGGAGTTCAACGTTGAACAGATCGTGTTCATTTCTGGCCAGTCAGCATACCTGAGTGGTGTGCTAGGCTACTTCCAGAGAGCACGGCCTGCATCCAACATACTGGTCGGCGGGTTCTACTACGAGGCCGTCGTAATCGGCGAGGCAGGGAACACCATCGGCGCCATGCAGATCGGAGGTACAAACAACACGCACCAGATGCCGTTCCTAGTGGCCACGTGTGACTACATGTTGCTCGCTGAGGAGCTGTTCGCAGCAGGTGCATCCATCAGCAGGAACCGCGACGAGCTGGGGTCCATCAAGGGAGAGGATATCATGAAGCTCATCCTCGCAGCCATAATCGGCATAGGCTTCATAATCGGCGCAGCGGGCATAACGCTAATCGCGGAGATCTTGGAGTGGTGATGAGAAATGTCACAGATACTTAAACGAGAAGTCGTTTATGCCATCACCGGCATTGTCACCGTCGTAATGTTCCTTGAATACTTCTTCTTCGCCGAGTCTCAGGCTTGGGCGGAGATGATCAGGACGTGGTCGGTAATCATCTACAACATCTCCCTCGGGCTCGGCGCCGTGCGTCTGACCATGGCCCACAGCCTGAACGTCCAGAGGAAGCGGGAAAACTGGCAATACAGCGGTGTTCTGCTCGCAGCCCTAGCGATAATGCTGCTAACAGGTCTTGCGGGTTACTTCATGACGGGTCTACAGACCAACAACGCCATCTACAACTGGATGTTCAACTACGTCTACACTCCACTGGGCGCGACGCTCTACCCCATCACAGGGTTCTACATCTTCTCAGCTGCGTACCGGGCCTTCAGGGCTAGGAACGTTGACGCCGCCCTGATGCTGATAGCTGGCTGCTTCGTAATACTGAGCAACGCCCCCGTGGGCGAGGCCATCTGGGTCGGGTTCGCTACCGTCGGCGAGTGGTTCAGGTTCACCGGACAGGTTCCGGGAATGAGGACCTTCGCGCTGGTGGGAACCCTCGGGATGATCGCCTACGGCTTCAGAGCGCTTCTGGGTAAGGAGCGCGGGTTCTACGCGGGAGGCGGAGAGGAATGAGCTTCTCACTAGCCAACATCGACCGCAGGGTATTCTACTGGATACTCTTCATCGCGTTGATGGTGCCGTTCCTAAACCCAATCGGGTTCCCCATAAAGATCGCTGAGAACACCAGGGACCTCTACGAGGGGATCACAGGCGACTCAGTGGAGCCGGGCGACGTGTGGATAATCAACTTCGGCTACGGCGTAAGCGCGTGGTCGGAGTGCCACCCCGGAGTGACTGTCTGCGCTAAGGCCCTGCTCAGGGAAGGCGCCCACGTTATACTCATGGGGCCACACACAGACGTGGAGCTCACATACAGGCACCTCTTGGACACGGCTAAAGAAGACTTCGACGCGGCGACATACGGCGAGGACTACGTATTCCTCGGCTACATCACGGGAGGCGAGTCGGCGATAGCCCAGCTGGCCTCCAACATGCGGAGCGTCTACCCAACAGACCACTTCGCCACACCGCTTGACGACATACCCATGATGCAGGACGTCAACACATGGCACGACGTCTCAGGAGTCTTGTCCTCGGACACGGGTGACTGGGGCGGATACTTCCTGACGATGTGGCAGGAAGCATACGGCGTACCCATGGCGCAGATCGGGATCGCGATGCTTGGCTCGACGGGCATCCCCAGATGGCTGGCCGGCAACTACTTCGGCATGAGCGTCGGCTCAAGAGGCGGCGCCGAGCTGGAGATGCTTATCGGTGAGCCTGGCGACGCGATAATCGCCATGGACAGCATCAGCGTGAGCCACCTGCTCATCGTCATAGCCGTTATACTGGCAAACGTTGGCCTGCTACTTGAAAAGGGGAGGGGAAGATAAATGGCGTATCCAACAGCCACATGGGACTTGATCGGTCTCTGGACCGGCTGGGTCCTGATGCTGATGATCTACAGCTACCCGCTGTACAAGGAGAACCCGGTGTACCGGTTCGCCGAGCACCTATACATCGCCGTCATGCTGGCGGTGAACTTGGTGGTGAACTTCAGCAACGTCATGAGGATCTGCGTAACCCCGTTGATGGGGGGAGACATCACCATGATCGTGCCCCTCGTACTCGGCATCATGATCTACACGATGCTGATACCTGAGTACAGGTGGGTGAGCAGGTACCCCATCGCGTTACTTGTGGGAGCAGGCTTCGGCCTCGGTATAAGAGGGTCCATCGGTCCCAACATCCAGGACGCCATCGTGAGCACCATAACCAGGCCGACCGACGGAGGCGCCATGGCGTGGATCAACTTCCTGTACATAGCTGTAGGGCTAATCTGCAGCGTGCTGTACTTCCTGTTGACCTACGAGCACTCAGGCGCGCTACAGGCGCCCACACGGATAGGCCGACTGTTCATCATGGTCGCCCTGGGAGCCTACTTCGGAAACACCGTGCTGTTCAGGTTCACGATGCTGACGGGCAGAGCTCAGTACTTCCTACAGGTCCTGAAGCTAATACCGATGTAAAAAACCCACTTTTTCTTTTCTCAATTTATTATGGTCGATCCAGCAGATGTTATAAGCTGTGACGTCTGACTCAACGTGATCGCCTTGGAAAAGGAGACGCTGGACGAGCTGCTCTCGGACGAGCACGTGTTGAACCGGGTGAAGCTGGAGTGCCTGCTTCTCCCCTACATGAGTCTGAGGCCAGTCAGCCAGATCACCATCCCCGCCGAGTATCCCGGCGGCCTGGAGATGGGGGAGATGATAGACCGCGCCGTGAAGCCCCACATGGAACGGCTGCAGGCCATAAAGGAACCAAGAGCCAAGCTGCAAGCCATCCGGGAAGCTAGGAAGCTCATGGAGGCACAGTTCGAGACGGAGGTCGAGGGTTCCCGTCCCTACAAGGCGTACTATGGCTGGAGCGACAGGCTCGGGTTGAAGTCGGAGCAGGCACAGGTCCGGCCCACCGTCCACGAGATATTCCTGTATAAGGATAGGAGAGACGGGAGGGAGCTGAAGAGGCTGCTCAACGATCGGGTGAAGATCAGGGCCAAGGTCCAGAGGAGGCCGGACCCCAGCATGCCGCGCGTCCGTTTCGCGTACCCCGAGGAGTTCGACTTCAAGTGGATAACCCGCATGGGCAGGCTTCTAGGGTACCCGGAGTGCTGCGTCGAACAGTACGCAAAGGACCGGGCGAAGGGTGTCAACGTGGAGACAAGGGCAGCCCAGCAGCTCCTAAGCCTCCTCAAAGAGGAGAAGGAGGTGGACACCCACGCCTACATACTGGGCTTCTTCTTCCCGTGTAAGCCCGACTGCCCCAACGCAGCCGAGAAGGGGTTCAGGTGGCAGGACGAGTTCTCCAAGATGGATGAGAGGCTCGGCGGGATGTACGCAGGGCTCCTCAAGTTCAACGCCACCATGGTGCTCCGACAGCCCGAGCTCATCAACAGGTACCTATCCCAGTTCCAGAAATACGAGCAGGGGAAGAACGGCGCAGACGGTTAAATACAGGTAAACAAGATCAAATCTGGTTGCAGCACGGTGGAACCCGACGAAATAGCCAAGTATTTCCCTCTGGACCTCGACGCCACGGAGCCAGTACACGTCGAGGGATACGGTGAAGCCCGGCTGTACAGGGTCACGGAGTCCAAGCTGATCCCCAGGGGTGAGCCTGTTGGCGCTGTCTACATCGTGGACAGCCGCGCCGGCGGCATGGTCGCGTGCCACCCCCACATAGTCGGCGACCACCTGAAGGCCCTGTGCTTGGAGGCGGCAACCCACTTCGTGGAGGCAGCCAAGTCCGTCGGGGTGTTGACCGAGGACGCGGCCATACTGCACATACTCCGGGCGGGGGCGGGGTACATGGTGGCCGACGTCATGAAGGAGGCCCCCGTGATAGACGTGAGGACCGAGTACAGGGCAGACGGTTACAGGACCCACTCGGACGACCCTAGGAGGCTGGTGGTCTCCTACCGACACTACCCAGAAGGCCTGAACGAGGCGGCCACGATGGTGGTCCCGGACACCTATGCCACTGGGAGGAGCGCGGAGGCGGCGCTCCTGGACCTTATGTACAACGGCTTCAAGCTGGACAGGATAATACTATACGGTTTCATAGCCATACCCGCGCTGACCCGCCTCGGCGCCCTATGCGAGGAACACGGCGTGGAACTCTACAGCTTCGCCATATGCGACCTCGCACAGCTGGCCCACAACAACTACGACATGTGCATCTACGGCCTAGACGAAAGCCTGTACCGGGAGACCCGCCGTAAGGCGGCGCTGGGCAGCGTCATCGATAGAGTGACCCTGCGGAGGCTGTTGCCGCTGTACGTTCCTGGGCTCGACCAGCCCGGCGACTGGTCGGAACGACAGAGCCTCCTATTCGACGGTGTCGCAAACAGGAGCGGCGACATCAGGGGCCACCTGTTGAAGAGCATGAGATTGATAGAGGCGCTCATGGAGATGAACGCCGGCGAGGAGTGGTACACGGAGACCCACGAGGAGGCTGCTAGGACGGAGCTGAGGCTCCTGAGGGAGACCCTCGCGGGATACGAGAGACCCCACGACGAGCAACTTTTTTAGCCTCCACCCCGGGAATGGGCTGGGATGCAGTACCACGTGGTCGTGACCGAGAGATGCAACCTCTGCTGCACATACTGCGGCGGCACCAGGCACCAGGAGGGGCTGCCACTCGACCACGTGTACCCCGTCGAAGACCTCAAGGCCTTCATGGAGAAGGACCCTGAGCCCGTCATAGGGTTCTATGGAGGTGAACCCCTCATGGACATGGAGTTCATGTATGAGGTAATGGACAGCATCACCGCCAAGGCATACACCCTCCAGACCAACGGCACCCGCCTCGCCGAGATAGACGACGCCCACCTGCATAGGCTCCACAGCATCCTCGTCTCCGTGGACGGCCCACGGGAGGTGACGGACAGGTGCAGGGGGAGCGGCACCTACGACGCGGTGGTGAGGAACCTCAGAAACATCCGGGGCAGGGGATACATGGGCGATGTGGTGGCGAGGATGGCGCACACTGACCACGGGGACATCTACAGGGACATCACCCACCTACTAGGCATGTGCGACCCGGGCTTCGACCACGTCCACTGGCAGCTCGACGCCTTCTGGACCGAGCTCGGCTCCCACCCGGACCTCGAGGGATGGCTTCGGAGGTACGAGGAAGGCGTGACCAGGCTGGTACACGACTTCGGGAGAGCAATGAACGAAGGGGTTGTTCTCGGCGTCGTGCCCTTCATACCCGTCTTAAGGACCCTAGTGACCGGGGAGCCCGTGCCTCGTATCCGATGCGGCTCAGGGAGGGACAGCTTCGCCGTGATGACCAGCGGCAGGATCGAGGTCTGCCCCATAGCCCCCGAGCTGCCGTACAGCAACGTCGGCGACATATGGCGCTCGACCCCGGATGAGCTCAGGGACGTCCTCCCAGTCGGGGAGCCCTGCAGCAACTGCGGCGACCTCTGGGTCTGCGGAGGCAGATGCCTATTCGCCAACAAGAACATGTTCTGGGGCAGGCGCTGGTTCGACAGGGTGTGCGAGGCCACCCGCCACATGATAAACGAGCTGGAGACCCTGGTACCCCTCGCGGAGAGGCTAATAGACGAAGGGGTCCTGCCGCTGGACGCCTTCGACTACCCCGAGATAAACAACGGATGCGAGATCATACCCTAGACAAACATCATAACCCCCTACGACTATGTTCACGTATGAGCGTCGAGTTCGGCGTATTCATCAGCCCAGAGCGCTCCGACTACGGGGAGATTCTAGGCGACGTCCTGCACTGCGAGGCCCAAGGATACCACAGCGTCTGGACCAGCGACCACCTCATAGGCATGTACAGCGACCCCGGCGACCCGAGGTTCGAGTGCTGGACCACCATGGCGGCTCTTGCGGCCGACACCTCCACCATAAGGCTAGGACAGCTGGTGCTCTGCAACCCCTTCAGACAGCCCAGCCTGCTGGCGAAGATGGCTGCCACGCTGGACGCCATCAGCGACGGCCGCCTCATACTGGGCTTGGGAACAGGATGGCACGAGGGTGAATTCAAAGCATATGGGTATCCGCATGAGGGCGCCGCGGCACGCGTCAGGAGGTTGGACGAGGCCGCCCAGATAATCAAGAAGATGTGGACCGAGGAGGCGCCGAGCTTCGAGGGACGATACTACCGAATAGAGGAGGCTTACTGCTCACCCAAGCCCGTCCAGAGGCCCCACCCGCCGCTCATGCTGGCGGGGAGCGGGGAACAGCTGACGCTCAGGACGGTGGCTAGGCACGCGGACATAAGCAACTTCGCCGCGTGGATGGGCTCACCGAGCGACTTCAAGCACAAAGCGGAGGTGCTCAGCCGTCACTGCATGAACGCAGGCAGGGACTTCGACGAGATAACGCTGTCCTGGGCGAACTACACTTTGATAAGCGGGGACAGAGGAAACGCCGAGATTAGCCTCGACAGGTACACCCGAAGCATGCAGGCTAGGTACGGCGGCGCAGCAGGGGACAGAAGGCCGCCGCTATGTGGGACCCCCGACGACGTGATAGAGCAGATACAGGCCTACATCGACGCCGGGGTCACCCTGTTCATACACAGGTTCATGGGGGGCAGCTTCAGGGAGGAGGCGACGCTCTTCGCTGAGGAAGTCATACCCTCATTCCAAGCCTAGCCTTTATCTATGAACCCGCGAACATGTAGTGCATGGAGAACAGGTTATACAAGCTGACCAGGCCCGAGGTCGAGGAGTACCTCAAGAGGAACCACATTGTCCTGCTCCCGGTGGGCTCCACCGAGCAGCACGGCAAGCACATGGCCATCGACACAGACGCCTACACGGCCCAGGAGATCTCGTTGAGGGTCGCGGAGAAGACGGGGGTCCTCGTGGCCCCGACGGTGAGCTACGGCTACTCGCCCCATCACATGAACTTCAAGGGCTCGGTGACCCTCACCTTCCAGACCCTCGTGAACGTGTTGAAGGAGGTCTGCGAGAGCCTCATCCACCACGGCTTCAACAAGATCGTGATCATGAACGCCCACGGCGGCAACACCAACCCCATCGCGCAGGCACTCAAGGAGATAAAGGACGAGACAGGGGTGAGGGTGTACAGCGTCATGGTCTACCCCAGCCCAAATGGGTTCGGCGCGGAGGGAACAAAGGTGATAGAGCAGGAGGGCGGAGGCCACGCCTGCGAGCTGGAGACCAGCGTAGGGCTCTACCTGGGCCACAGGATACTCATGGACAAGGCCGAGGATTGGACTCCAGAGAACACCAGCATAAACCCCAAGTACAGGAGGAAGGTGGCCGCCGCCTACATGTTCGACGAGGTCACCAGCATAGGCAGCCTAGGCAACCCGACTCTGGCCACCAAGGAGAAGGGGAAGATACTCGTGGACAGCGTCGTGAAGGACCTGGCCGAGTTCATAGAGTATCTTAAGACTCTCTAACCTTTTTTCTGTAGGCCCTCGATTAGCTTCCTAGCCTTTTCTTTGTACTCTTCCATGAGGGCGGCGAGCTTTTCCTCGTTCTCCGCCTCGGCGTAGATGCGGGCCAGGGGCTCGGTGCCGCTGGGTCTGACCATGACCCAGCTTCCATCGCTCCAGCTCAGCTTGACGCCGTCCATGGTGTTCACCTGGGGGGCGTCGGCTACCTCGGGCAGCCTCTTGAGCAGCCCTTCTTTGAGTTCGTTGGGGCAAGGTATGGCATCCTTGCCCTTGGCTCCTACGGGCTGCCCGGCTATGAGCTCGCTGAGGCTCTTGCCCCGCTCCGCCATTATGTGGAGCAGCAGAGCCATGGCCATGGTGCCGTCCCTGGCCGGCAGGTGGGGCCCGTACATGATGCCGCCGTTCTCCTCGCCCCCGATTGGGGCGCCTAGCTCTATCATGGCTCTGCTAATGAGCACGCTGCCCACCTTTACCCAGTGGACCCTGCCGCCGTGCGCCTCCACGACCTTCTCAAGCCCGTCCGAGGTGCTGACGGAGGTGACCACAGTGGCGCCGGGATGGGTCTCCATGTACCAGTCGGCGACCAGGCACAGGATTTTGTCCCCCCAGACGGCCACCCCGTTCTCGTCTATGACGATGCTGCGGTCCCCGTCGCCGTCGAACCCGATGCCCATGTGGGCGCCGGTGGCTTTCATGATCTCCTTCAGCGCGCCCAAGTTCTCGGGGGTCGGCTCGCTGCCCCTGCCGGGGAACGAGCCGTCTATCTCAGTGTTGACCGTGTATACGCCGCAGCCCAGCCGGCTGGCTACCTGGGGCGCCGTGAGGGCCGCGACGCCGTTCCCCGTGTCCAAGGCTACCCTGTACCTCTTCTCCCTTATGGCGTCCACGTCCACGTGGCTTAGAACCGCCTCCATGTATGACTTCATTCCATCGTACATGGTTACCGCGCCCACCTGGTCCCAGGGCACCGGCTTCGGCTCGCCCCTGTGGTAGAGATCCTCTATCCGTTCCTCTGTCTCCTTGGGGACCTCAGCGCCGTCCCCGGCCTGAACCTTGACTCCGTTGAACTCGGGTGGGTTGTGGCTTGCGGTGACCATTATGCCGCCTTCAAGGCCGAGGTCCTTTATCAGGTACTGGAGGGCCGGCGTGGGCAGCACGCCTATGTCGTGGACGTTGCAGCCGACGCTGAGGAGGGCCGCTACTACGGCGTCCCTTATCATGGGGCTGCTGGTTCGGCCGTCCATTCCCACAGCCATCTCCCTGCCAAGGATGTGGCCAGCCGCCGCGGCTACCCCAGAAGCCAGCTCGATGGTCAGCTCCTTGTTCACGACGCCCCGCACGCCGTTGCTGCCGAAGAGTCTCTGCACTACATCACCTGCCTCGGTTCAAGTATGCTCTCTTTGACGGTCTTGGCGGGGCAGATGGTTACTCCCCCCGTGATGGTCACGCCCTCCTTTATCTGGGCGTAGTCCCCTAGGAGGACCCCTGGCTCCAACCTGACTCCCTGCCCCAGCACCGCGTTCTCGCCTATTATCGAGTCTCTGACGCTGCTGCCGTCCTCGACGGTGGCCCCCGCGAATATTATGCTGTTCTCTATGGCGACGCCTCTACCCACGTGGGCGTTGTCCATGATGCTTACGTTTGGCCCTATCACCGAGTCGGCGCCTATGTGTACGTCGTCCCCGAGGACGCATGGCTTCTTTACGGTGGACGTTGGGTCCACGTAGGCGTTCCCGTTGACTGCGTCCCCGCTCATCTTACCGAGGACGGCGGCGTTTGCGTTAAGGTACTCGGCGGGCACCCCGACGTCCGACCAGTAGCCATGGGCCTCGAAACCGAAAAGCTTCCCTTCTTGGGCGAGGACCGGGAAGACCTCCTCCTCCGTGTCGAACTTCCCGGAGGGCATGTAGTCCAGAACCCCTGGCTCAAGGACGTATATCCCGGCGTTGATGAGGTTGCTCGGCGCCTGCCCCGGCCCCGGTTTCTCCACGAACCTCGTTATCCTTTCCTCCCCGTCGAGATCCACGGAGCCATACCTACTCGGGTCCTCGACCCAGTGGAGGGCTATGGTGGCCATCCCACCCTTCTCTTCATGGAAGGCGACTAGTCGGCTTATGTCGATGTCAGTGATTATGTCCCCGTTGATCACAGCGAATGGCTCACCACCGAGCAGCTTCTCCGCGTTCTTTATCCCTCCACCCTTCCCGAGGGGCCGCTGCTCCCGTGAAACGATTATGTCCATACCGTACTTGGATGAGCCGAGATAGTCAGCGATTCTATCCGCCATGTAGTGGACCGAGAGGATGACTGTGTCTACCCCTGCCTGGGCGAGGCTCTGCAACGTGTAGTCGATGATGGGCTTGTTCGCCACCGGGAAGAGCGGTTTAGGCCGGCTGCAGCTCAGTGGTCTGAGCCTCGTGCCGAAGCCTCCGGCTAGGACTAGGGCCTTCAAAATCGTTCCGCCGGTAATGAAGTCTGGATAAGGGTTAAGAAGCTTTCCGGCCCGTCACCACGATTACAGGAGGAACCCCAGCTCCTCGCTTACCCGTCCGTTGCTGAGCTTCTCGTATCGCTCTATGCTGCCCACGTCGTACCAGTAGGCCTTCGTGATGTAGGCGGCGACCTTGTCCTTCTTGTCCACGAGGTACTGGATGACGTCACCCATGAGGTCGAAGCTCTCGAACATGCCGTGGCTGTAGAGCTCCTCCATCTCCTTTAGCACGGAGCCATCCAGTATCAGTATGCCTATGCTTACGGCTCGTTTGAGGTGCGGCTTCTCCGTGAAACCCTTGATAAGGCTTCCGTCAAGCTCGGCCACACCCACGTTGACCTGGAAGTCTGGGGCAAGGGCGACGGTGACCTTGGCCCCCATGTCCTCGTGGAACATGACCATCTCGCGGAGGTTGACGTTGCTCACAATGTCCCCATAGTAGATGACCAAGGTGTCCTTCTCAGTCAGGGCTCCCTTCCTGTAGGCGTTCAGCGTGGCTCCCGCGCTGCCGACCATGTCCGGGGTGTCCAGCATGTAGTTTATCTTCACGCCGAACCGTTCACCGTTGTCGAAGTAGTTCTTTATCTGCTGGTGCTTGTAGCCCACCAGGAGAAGCAGGTCCTCTATGCCGTGGTAGCCGTACAGCCGCACCACGTACTCCAGTATGGGTTTCTGCTGGTCCCCGATGGGTATCATGCACTTCTGGAAGTAGTTGGATATGGGGCGGAACCTGGTGCCCATGCCCCCAGCCATTATTATGCCCTTCACAACCAAGTTACTCATCCCTTGAAGCCATGAGAACCAACCCCACCAGCGCCAGCGCGACGCCCAGGGGCTTGAACAGCCAGGGGTTCACCTCCCCGATCTCCGTGCTGGCCGTGTTCAGGTAGAGCAGGGCTCCTGTCGCGAGGAAGAGGAAGCCCGCGAGCGCCGCCGCGAGCCCCTTGACGCTTAGGCTGATTCTATGCTCCAATGTGATCATGACTCAATGTCGTGACGGGTAAAAAAAGGCTTAGCTTTCGAGCTTGGCTGGGAGGTACTCGTCCACGATGTAGGTGAGCCCGTAGCGGCTGAACGCCTCGAGTTCGGCCTTCTGCTCAAGCTCCAAGAAGACGTCCAGTTCCCTCTGCCATATGCCGCCCCTGTACCGGGGGTCGTCCTTGAGCTCGCGAAGGCGCTTGTGGTCGAACTCGCTTAGGGGCTCGGTGGGCAGCTTGTAGTCTATTATGTCGGTGCCCCAGACGCCTATCCACTCGGCGTCGGGTGTGGTGAGCCCCCTGAGGTGGGCGGCGTTGGCGCTGCCGCTTATGATGACCATGGCGATGTGTATCCCCCACGGGTCGCCGTCCGTGAAGATGTAGACGGGCAGCCCGTGGTCGTGGTTGAGCCTGTTTATTATGCCCCTGGTGGCCCGGGGGCTCTGCCCAGCCGTATGGATGAGTATGGCGTTGAATTTCTCGTGGGCTCGCTCCTCCACCAGCCTGGTGAACATGGCGCCCTTCTCTATCACCAGCACCTTGTCTGCCGACACATCCACGAACTCGCTGCTGGTGACGGCGGGGCCTATCATGACGCCGTCGGGGTGGTCGGTGAGGTTGGTGCGTCGCCCCTCGTACCCCGGCACCGTGTACTCGATGGTGAGGTCGCCGAAGATGGCGGAACGCTCCTCGGGGAAGATGTGGAAGTCCTCCCGGGCCCTGTTCAGCGCCACCTCCAGGTCGGTGATGATGTTGTCGCTCTCCTGCTGGTTGTTGTACTCGATGTCCCTCTGGCCCCTGGCCGAGTAGTAGACCTCCCTCAGGGTGCTGGTCTTGCGCTGCCTCACCAGCTCCTTGGCGAACCACGCCGTCCAGATAAGCTGGGTGAAGGGCCTCATGTGGCGGATGTTGCGGCTGTGCCGCCTTATCATCCTGGGGCCCAGAACGTACTGCCGCTCCTCCGGGTCGTACATTATGTTGTCCGTGGACCTGCTCTGCATGTGTATCCACGGGAACTCCTGGTTGGTGATCTGCTCGTAGATCAGGTTCCCTAGGCCGGTGAGGCTCTGCTCCATGGTCTCACGGCGGCGCTCCGCTTCACTCCGATGCGTCTTCGACAATCTCCGGCACTTCCTCCAGTTTCTTCTCTACCTCAGGTATGTCCTCGCTCACCATGATCAGCAGGGGCTCTATGTTTGGCGCCTCCTTTTCGGCGAGCTTCGCGGAGAACTCGGCGATGACGGGCAGGTACTTGTTGAAGACGTTCAGCCTCCTGCGCTCGCGGGCTATCCTGAACCGTCGGTTGAAGTATCTCCTCACGCCCCTTGAGGCCTCCCTTATGGCGTTGGTCACCTCCCGCTCCACCTCGGGCTGGTCGGCCATGTACTCCTTGCCGACGCTCTTATACGGTATCTTGGTGCTGCATACGTGCACCGCTATTACCAGCGGGGTGTCGCTCTCCACCTTATAGGTCTTCCAGTTGATGTTCTTGTTCGCGGCCTTCCAGACAACGCCGCTGCTCTCGTCGAACAGTAGCGGTATCCTGTTGGCGAACCTGTAAATTGTTATACCGGGGCCATGGGTCTTACGCACCGTCCTCCCCGTGGCGACGGCGGCCTCCACGATGAAAGGGAACCCGAGGTACGTGCTCGGCTTCCGGGTCACCACCTTGATGTAGTCGTTCTCACCAAGGTTGAGCTCCTTCCTTATGCCCGTCTCCAGCAGCTCCTCGCCAATGGGGCTGAGGCAGCTGGAGTCGGGGCGCTTGAAGCCCGAGTACTCGCGGGTGGCCCGGACCAGCTTCACTATGTCCTCCGGGCTCAGCGTCTTGGGCTTGGCCTTGCCACTTATATCGGCGAGGTCCAGGAACTTCTCGGAGGTGATGGAGCCGACCCCCTGGAAATGCTCCATCATGAAGTCCTTCATGTTCCTGGTTTTAGTCTCGGCGATGAGCCTCCTTACGGTCTCCACGTCCACGCCGTGGGGGTGAGGCTTCACCGACTCTGGGAGAGGCGGCAGCTTCTCCGTGCCCCGCTCGAACTTGTACAGCCTCCCTCGGGGGTCCACGTAGGTGATGTCTGCGTAGGGATTCACCATGGCGGTCTGCTTCAGGTACTCGATGAGCCTGTACATTATGCGGCTGTAGTCGCCCTCCATCTGCAGTTCCAGAGCGGTGCCGCGCCACCCAGTCGGGTTCTGCCTTATGTTGTGCTTGAGTATGCTGGCGCGGTTGTTCTGGATGTCGATCATCATGGTGAACTCATGGATCTCGCCGCCGGTGCTGCTGACGACCTGAACAGGCTTGTGGGTGGTGATCTGGCCGTAGAGCACGGCCATTGTGCCGCCTAGGCCGAAGGTCCCCCGGGCCTGTTTGAGGGTGTACTTGCTGCCGTAGAAGACCTGGCAGAACGTCTGTGGAATGTGGTCCGCGGGGACCCCTGTCCCGTTGTCCTCGATCCGAAGCTTGTATATGCTGGTCTCGGTGTTCCGGTCGTCGTCCATCTCGGTTATCCTGAGGTAGACGTCCGGCGGCACCCGCTGGGCCTCGCAGGCGTCCATGCTGTTCTCTAGCAGCTCCCTGACCGCGGTGTACGTCGCCCTGCTCGGGTTGCTGAAGCCCGCGATCTCCCTGTTCCTATAGAAGAAGTCGGCTGGGCTGATTGACTGGTATTCCGTCTGCGACACTAGCTTCCGTCCCTCCTGCGTGGTGGCTCGTACCAGAGCTCACCCCTATCCTTCTTCATCTTGCGTCTATACGCATATAGGTGATTCCACACCGTCTTGTGGAATGCGCCGTCTATGAGCATCTCCACGGCCTCCCGTGCAACGGGGAGCATCTCGTAGCTGCCTATCATGGCGACGGTGCCGCCGTAGACGCTTATGAGGCACTCCGTGAGCTCCTCTAGGAGCGCCCGGCTCTTTCCCCCCCTGCCTATTATCCTTCCCTTGATCCTGTTCAAGGCGTTTTTATTGGTGCCCACGTACTCCTCCAAGTCAAGGATGAGGAACTCCTGGTCCTCGTTGAGGAGGGTCATGGCCCGCTTGGGGCTGAAGCCGCGCCCGATGGCTTGGGATATGTTGCGGACGGTGAATATGACAGAGACGTCGGTCTGGTCGGGCTGCGGGGTTATCTCGATGTTCCCAGTTTCGCTGTCTACCGTGAGGGTCACCTGGAACGCAGCCTCTATGCGTTTCTTGTTCCTGCCGTGGGGCCCTATTAGGACGCCCACCCTGTCCCTAGGTATCCTGATATAGGTCTTCTGTTCCACCGGTTATCCACTCCTTCAGTTCCTCCGGGTCTCTGGTCTCGACGCCCAGCCGCCTGAACGTGTAGTTAACGTTGCTTATGTCCCGCTCCAAGAGCGAAGGCGCCATGGGGTGTATGGTGAGCATGGCCTGGCTCACGTCGAACACCACGGGTTTCTCTTCGTGGACCATTATGTTGTACTCGCTGAGGTCTCCGTGGGCGAGCCCCGCCTTCTGCCACATGAGCTGCATCTCGTCCAGCACGAGGCCGTAAAAACCCTCCGGGTCCTCAGGCATAACCTCTCTCAGCAGCGGGGCCGGGACACCGTTCTCCCCTATGAAGGTCATCACGAGGATGTTTCGGATGAAGTCGATGGGTCTGGGGGAGTTGACTCCGGCCTCCTCGCAGAGCTGAAGGTTGCTGAACTCCTTCTGGTTCCAGGTGTAGACGATGCTTCGGGGGTCCTTACGCACCCGCTTGAACCGGGGGTCGCCTCTGATGTAGTCCATCATCCCCTTACGGAAATCGGCTGTGTGAGTGTAATATATCTTGACCGCCAGCTCCCTGCCGTCTGGGTGCGTAGCGTAGTACACCCTTGCCTCCTTGCCGGCCTTGACCACGCCGTGGATCCGGTCTATCACCCCTTTGTTGAAGAGCTTGTACACGCCTTGCAGGGTCGGGCGGTCGAAGACCTCCTCCATGACGCGGAACTCTTCCCTGTTCTTGTCCTTGAAGAGGGCGTCTTCCTCGTACCTTCTCTCCATCCTGTCCGAGGTCTCGTCGTAGTCTCTTTCACGGGACAAGGGTGTTCTCCCAGATGGCTCCCTATTCTATGAGCAATACGCCCTTCTGACGGAGCTCGTCTACCTGGTTGGCGGTGTAGCGGTGGAATATCTCCCCCCGCTCCTCGCTCTGGAAGTCCCAGGGACTCACCAGAACCACGTCGCCTTCCCTGATCCAGGTCCGGCGCTTCATCTTACCCCTTATCCTGCACACCCTGGTGTAGCCGTCCTGGCACTTGACCAGCACCCGGTCGAAGCCCAGGAGCTTCTGGACTACCCCGATGACGTCGTTCTCGCTGGGTAAGACCAGTCTTCTGAGGCTCTTCTCGCTCAGTACCTTCTTTTTCCCCATCCACCATCCTCTTAGCGAGAATACATGGGCTCGGTGCTTAAAAACTGTGTGTAGACGCCGAGCCAGATAACCGTTTTTATTGCTTTTCTCGGCGTATAGACGGCTAAACAAGGTCTTTAGGCTTTACGGAGGAAAATTAGAGGCGTAAAGGCACCCTCCCCCTTACCTCGACGCCTTGAAGCGATACATCTGAGACGTAGGCGTAGGCCTCCACGCCCATGGAGGCGGCGAGCCTCAGCGCCTCCCCGAACGCGGGGTCTGTGCCGTCGTTGGGCCTGAACTCTTGGGCGTCGCCTCGCTGGATCACGAACACAGCGGCGGCGCGTCCGCCGTCCAGCGCCTTCACGAGGGTCCTCATGTGGCGCGTCCCCCTCTTGGTGGGGGCGTCTGGGAAGAGGGCGACGCCTTCCTCTACCAGCGTACAGGACTTGGTCTCCACCATCACCTGTCTCTCGCCGTCTGAGAGCACGAGGTCGAGCCTAGAGTCGTGGAAAACCGGCTCGGTCCTCTCAACCTTATAGCCGCTGAACTCTCTTAGGCGCCCGGCGTCTACGGCCTCCGCGACCAGCGCGTTGGGGAGCCTGGAGTCCACGCTCACCATGACGCCCCCATGGTCCACGAGCACCATGTCGTACCGGGTCTTCCTGTGCTCTCCCCGTTTCTCAAGCAGGTAGACCCTTGTGCCGGGCACCATCAGCTCGTGCATACGCCCCGGGTTAGGTATGAAGCACATCTCCGTGGAGCCTTGCACCTCGACGACCCCTAGGAACCTGTTTGGCCTGCCCAATAGCCTGGCCTCAAGGGGCCGAGAAGGGTACCTCATCCTGCTCTCAGCAACTGGTTGATCTCGTCCATGAGCTCCGGGCAGCTCGCCGTTGCCAGCTCGAAACGGGTCTCCCTCGTCAACGGGAAGTCGCCGAAGGGTTCGCCGTCCACTTGGTAGACTCCGCCGGCCTCACGCAGGATGAGGAGCCCGGCTGAGGCGTCCGTGGCGCGGAGGATGCCCCTGGCGTCCACGTGGGCGTCGAGGACACCTGCCGCCACGTGGCAGAGGCTCACGGCGCTGCAGCCTTCGGCCCTGATGTGTCTGCTCTCCTGTATGAGGGGCGCCATGACGTCTAGGCGAGGGACCTTGCTCAGGTCCATGGACACGAGGGCGTTGCTGTATTGTGTGGGCGCCGCGGCTTGGAGGGGCCAGCCGTCCTGCATGGCGCCTTTACCCTTCTCCGCGAAGTAGGTCTCGCCCGTGTAGAGGTTGACTACGATGCCTGCGAACACGCCGCCCTGTGTCCCCGTCTCGCTGACGCTTATGCTGGTCACCGCCGGCTGCAGCCCCCTGGCTAGGTTAGTGGTGCCGTCTACGGGGTCAGCGACGATGAAGTAGTCTCCACCGCCGAAAACATGGTCCCCCTCCTCGCTCACTAGGTTGGCGGACACCCTGTTCTCGGTGAGGGTCTCCACGATGGCTTCCTGGGCCTCGTCGTCGAGGAGCCTCTTGAACTCGTCCACCGGCATCGAGTGGCGCCTGGGGATAGATGAGAGTACCCTGTCCTGTATGTTGTCCACGAGTTCCTGTAAAATGGTCTTCCAGTCCGGTTGAGCCGTCATATCTAATATCGTTGACTCACCCGTACCGTGGATATTAGAGTTCTTTGATATAGTCGATGAGTTTACCCCTGACCCTGAAACCCCTTTTTTCTAGCAGGCTCCGCGAAGCCAGGTTGGGCTCCCCAGTCTCGGTAACCACCATCCTGCAGCCGCTTCTCCTCAGGTAGCCTTCAGCCGCCTCAATCAGCTTAGTAGCCACTCCTTGTCTGCGGTGCCCACGCTTTATGTGGACCGCCTGTATGTGACCGATCTTTTCCCTAGTCACGTAGTTGGTACCGAACGCGTCACTGAAAGAGACAACGAACCCCACAACCTCTCCGTCTTCCACGGCGACGAGGAAGCCCTCAGGCTCCTTATTCCTGTAGTTCTCCATCAGCTTTGTGAAGCCGGGCTTGCTTGACTCTAGGTCGATTAGTGGCATGATGGGGTCGCCCCCGCCTTGATCGATCATGTACTCTGCCCAAAGCTCCGTCAGCTCAGGGATATGCTCCTCGTTGCAAGGCATGACCGCGATTTGTGGGTTCATCGAGGATAGTTATGGTTTGAAAAAGATAAAATTGCGGTAGGCTTCAAATTCCTACTCAGACCACTGGTAGTTGCTGAAATCTATCGCGTGAAGCACCCTCTGCGCCGGGAAGTCCTCGTCGCTGCATTGGAAAGTGTACATTACGAAGCCGTCGAAGCTGAAGAAGTGCATCCTGCCCCGCTGGTACATTATCCGGGGCTTCGCGATGTCCACCAGCTCCAGGAACTCCTCGCGCTTGAACTTCACCCGGTAGCTGCTCGCGCTGATCGCGGCGGCGGCCACCGCCCCACCTGCGTACGCCAACTTTGTATCTCACCTCTCTTTCTTCTCGTCGTTGAAGCTGAAAACCTCCTCGATGGGCCTGTCGAAGACTTCGGCTATTCTCCAGGCCAGCCGCAGGCTGGGGTTGTACTTACCCTTCTCTAGGAAGAGTATGGTCTGGCGGGTGACGTCGACTAGGTCGGCTAGCTGCTCCTGGGTCAACCCCTTCTCCTCCCTGAGCTCACGTATCCTAGTCCACACCACTACTCCCCTCTGAGGTAGGAGTGATACATCCATGAAGCCAAGAATACGGCCCAGCTGGCGTACATGACGCCCACGAACCTGCCCATCACGGGGACTTCGGCCAGCCAGGGCGTCAGTTCCAACAACTCGTCGAAGAAGGCCACGAAGCTGAAGCCCGCGCAGACCACCACGAAGGCGTTCCGGGCGGCCTTGCTGAAGACGGCGCTCATGCGCTCGTCGTACATCTTCTCCCACTTGAGGCCCACGACGAAGCTCAGGCCGATGCCGGCGCTCAACCCCGACAACAGGTCGCCCTCCATGTACCCGTAGGCTAGTGCACCCGCCACCATCATGGCTAGGGCCAGCCACATGACCCTCCTCCTGGTCTTCTTGTCTTGTATGGGCTCCTCACCCGCGAGCTGTTTACTGAACACGACTCCCAGTGCCGTGCCCATGGCTATGCCGAGGGCGTAGTTCTTCATGAAGTACCCCCACGCGAGCCCAATCACTATGCCTACTGCCCAGCCCGCTGCTCTTCTTGTCTGTTTATCCATCTACACTTCTCTCCACTTGTAAACTATTTCTAACGTTAGAAATACTTAACGTAATATCTTTTTAACATTTCGGTGGATCTATGCTTGAAAACCATGTCCTATCATGGAATCACACGATATCAGGGATCAAAACTGGTAAAACCGGCCACGATCAACGTTCATTTTTAACTAACCAGTCCTCCTCTGTAGACGCCCCAGAAATGCCTCACCTCCATGTCCTCAGGGCCGTCGGTGCCGTGGCTGCCTTTCCCGGAAACAGGGTCAACGTGGGTGCCGTGGTCAGGCAGGAAAGCCAACAGCCTGTTGCTGTCGCCATACCTCTCGTCGAACGCCTCTGCGAACCTCTCAAAGGTCCTCAGGTGCCCCCTGAAAGCCTCCATGGCCTCGGGGCTCGTGGGGGTCGAGCCGTGCATGGCGTCGTCATAGCCCTGATGGTAAGCCAGTATGAGGTCGTGGTCGTCCTCGTTCAACAACCCCAGCACCCTCTCCTCGACCTCCGGGTCATAATCCTCGGTGTAGTAGTCGATGGGGCGTCCGCGGAAGATGAGGTCTATGCTGCTATCCTTAACCGCTACGATGGCTACCTTCTTACCTGCTCCTGTGAAGGCGTCGAACAACGTGTCGCACTTCAGCACAGGCTTCTCGTATCTAGTTATTCCGTGGCCCTCGGGCTTCAGGCCGGTGAACATGCTGCCGTAGCAGACGGGGGTGCTGCTGGGCGTCATGGAGCGGACAGGCACCTCTATTGGCGCCGCCTCCAGGACGCCCTTGAACTCGTCTCTATACATCTGGTAGAGCCATTCGCCGATGGCGTCCGGCGCGTACAGCAGTGCCTTCTCCACCTGCTCTCCGCCTAGGGTTCTTCTCCCTTCCTCCAGAAGCTCGGCTATGGGCTCAGCGGTGGACCCGCGGGGAGGCTGCACATCCATGAGGCTGCAGATCGTGGGCGCCACCGAGTCGATCCCGTACATGCATCATAGTTGGATGCAGTGAGTTTAATGGTTTTTAAAAAGAAGGGAAAAAATGAGGTTATTAGTACACCCAGGCGTCCACGAACGTTCCTGACACTATGTATTCCTCGACGTACCACGCCGCCTCCAGAGTCACCTCGTCGAGGAGCTGCTCCGTCTCGTGCTCGTACAGCAGGAACTTCACGTCGTAGTAGTTACCAGCCATCTCCTCTGTGACTTCCAGGCACCCCATCTCCATGTGTTCGTACTGGTCCGGTCCGAGCCAGACGTCCTCTATGCACGCGGTCTCCCAATCTCCCTCGCCGTGGAGGCTCCACTTGACGACGATTATGTATCCCGTCTCAGTGTTGCCGGTGTTCTTGACCTTGACCTTGAAGTTGACGACGTCGCCGACCCCTTTGGTCAGGCTCTCCTCGGTGGCGTAGGCCATGGGAGCCAGGCTGCCCTTCTTTATCTGAGCGGCGTCAAGCAACGACTCGCCGAAAGCGACGCTGAGAGTCAACGCGAGCAGCACCACAGTGACGAATATGGGGGCCATCCCTCTTCTTCTTACCATATCGTACACCAGATTTGGTGTCATACCGTCCCTGAATCATGTTTTAATGATTATGAAAGGGGGAAACAAATTTCATGTAACTATCATGGTAACCGTAGGCCGCTATCTACCTCGTATACATAGCACATGTATAGAGTAAGTAAAAAAAAGGAAAAAGTGGGGTGGTTTTAAGCGAACAGGTAGACTATGTACACGCTAACGGACACCGTCAGCTCGCCGCTCAGTATCGGGGTCGGCGCGGAGCCCATCGCGTAGTCAGCCTCTGCTACAGCCTGGTAGGCCCTAGCGGGTGAATAGCTGCTCTCCGTGACCGACTGGACGCCGGTGATGGTGAGCCCGAGGGTCTCGGTGATGACGTCGGCCTTCGCCTGGGCGTCCTCCAGCGCCGCCACGTAGGCGTTCATCTTCAGCTCTTCACGCTTGGCGTCGCTGAGCTCGAAGCTTATGCTGTCTATCCTGTTGGCGCCGGCTTCACCAGCGGCGTCGATTATGGGGCCCACGTCGTCAAGGTTCTTCACCGTCACTCTGACCATGTTGGTAACGGTGTATCCCTTGAAGACGCGTCCGGACTCGGTCCAGTCGTACTGGGGGTAGACGCTGTACTGCGATGTGATGATGTCGTCCTCTGAGACTCCGAGAGCCTCTACGGCCTCGATCACCGCAGCCATCTTGGCCGCGTTCTCGCTGATGGCGTCGGCGGCGGACTCGTCCGTCACCTCGACGCCCATGCTTACGCTCGCCTGGTCGGCCTGCGCCGAGGCGCTGCCCGAGCCTGCCAGACTGATGGTCTTCGCCTGGGCGTCGTCGCCAGCGTAGGTGAATGCCTCGAATCCCACGCTTGTGCCGACGCCGCCGGGGTACCTGAAGTCGGGTGTACCACCGGTTATCTCCGTCGGCTCGACCACGCCGGGCCTGTACGCTATTATGGCTCCCGCCAGTATGATGCTTAGGCATATGGCGGTCACCGCGTAGAGTTGTTGTGACTTGTTCATATCAGGTCGAGCATCAAGAAGCGCCGGGAGTTAATATACCCATCAAATAGAACAGGCGTTCAACAACGTAGAACAGGGCTAGAGGCCGCGGTACTGGGTGTAGTTCTCGAGTATCTCCCGTGCCCTGGGCTTCTGTTGATCGGGTATCCACGGGTCGTCGTTCACCACCTTCTCGTGGTGGCCGAGCCTGTGCTTCAGCCAGTAGTAGTCCTCCAGCAGCAGCGCGTAGTCCAGCTCGAACTCCATGGCGTTGAGGTGGGCCTCGTATATCTTCTCCTTGGAAGCCTCCATGAGGGTCCTTGTCCCTATCTCGACGCCCAGCCTCTTGAGCTCGCTGATCTCGTAGGCCTCGTGGAGCAGCAGGTACTCGTTGCCGATGACGTCCAGCAGCGTGATCTCGTCACCAGTATAGGTCTCGCCCGTCATGTAGTCGTAGAGCTCCCTCGGGGTGCACTTGTTTAGCTCGTACTCCAGCTCGTCCAGGAGCTCGTAGACCTGGCCGAGGCGGTACTCGATGTTGTCTTTCACTTCGTCGAAGCTCGGGCTGCCCATACTTGAATAAACCACTGATTCGGTGTTTAAACTTCTTCCCCTCCGACTACCTCTATGGCGCGGATATGCGCCAGTCGTAGTTTCTCTCGTTGGTCAAGTACTCGGGCCACGGCAGGTTGATGGGTCTTTTCATGCTCGTCTCATTCCATGTGTCCAACCGAGCAGTTGATTCTCAGGCATAAATATTCAAGGCGTTTAGACTTGTATCCAGATGGCTGGCAGTATCAAACGACCTTAGTCACCTGCTGTCGAACCTCTCGGACTCGTTGAGCGCCCTGTCATGTGGTTCGCAACCCTCTACGGCGCCGAAGTGCTATAAAATACGTAGACGATCAAGGTACAGGGAGATCATGTTGTATGATCTAGTTGTTAGGGATGGCAGGGTTTTCACGGGCGCCGGGAACCCATGGTTCATGGCCGACGTGGGAGTCAAGGACGGGAGGATCGTGAAGGTCGGCCGGATACAGGGCGACGCGGATGAGGTCATCGACGCCGGCGGCCTCGCCGTCGCGCCGGGGTTCATCGACCTACACGACCACAGCGACTTCACCATTATGGTGAACCGGGAGGCGGACAGCAAGGTCCACATGGGGGTGAGCACCACCGTGTTCGCCAGCTGCGGCAGCGGGGCCGCGCCCCTCAACGAGGACATGAGGGAGGAGATACGCAGATCCAGCCCGTTCCTCGACGAGACGGGCATCGAGGTGGACTGGAGCACCATGGACGAGTACCTGGCCCGGCTCGAGGAGGGAGGGTTGTCCATCAACGTGGCGCCCATAGTGGGCTTCGGCACCGTCCGCCGCTACGTGATGGGCATGGAGATGAGGGCGCCTACCTCCGAGGAGCTCGACGCCATGAAGAGGGAGATCGCCAAGGCCATGGACGCCGGGTGCAGGGGCATCACCACGGGCCTCGGGTACGACCCCCAGAGCTACGCCGACACCGAGGAGGTCATCGAGCTCACCAAGGTGGTGGCGGGGTACGGCGGCTTCTACACCAGCCACATCAGGGACGAGGGAGACCGCGGAGACCCGCTGGGAGCAGTCGAGGAGATCATCAGGATCGGCAGAGAGACCGGGGTGCCCGTTAACATAAGCCACTTCAAGGTCCTCAGCAAGCGCTTCTGGGACCTCTGTCCGACGCTAATAGAGATGGTGGAGGAAGCCCGCAGCGAAGGCGTCCAGGTCACAGCAGACCAGTACCCCTACTGGGCCAGCGGATCCGGCCTCGGAGCCTGGATAGCCAAG
>CAZGZR010000040.1:0-24207 GCA_964529745.1 uncultured Candidatus Bathyarchaeia archaeon | reverse complement strand
CTATGACGCTGTCAGTCATCTCCTCGCCGCGGTACCCCGGTAAGCAGTGCATGAATATGGCGTCCTTCTTGGCCAGCTTCAACGTCTCGTCGTTGACTTGGTACTTGGCGAACGCCTTCTTACGCTCCTCGATGTCCTTGTGACCCATGCTGTGGAACGTGTTGGCGTAGACGACGTCGGCTCCGCTGAACGCCTCCTCCAGATCGTCGGTGACCACCATCTCGCTGCCGCCGTCGGCGGCGTGCTCCTCGGAGAACTTGGTGATCATCTCGTTGGGCGCCCAGCCCTTGGGTACCGCAACGTAACAATCCATACCCATGATGCTGCTGCCCACCATGAGGCTCTGGCATACGTTCCACGGGTCGCCCACGTAGGCCAGCTTGACGCCCTCAAGCCCGCCTTTACGCTCCTGAATGGTGAGCATGTCGGCAAGGCCCTGGCACGGGTGGGTCAGGTCTGTCAAAGCGTTGATAACTGGGCTGTCCATGTAATCCGCGTACTCCTCCACCACGTCCTGCCCGTAGGTCCTTATGACGAGGCCGTCGCAGTACCTATCCAGTATGCGAGCGGTGTCCTTGATGGGCTCGCCGCGGGCCAGCTGCATGGTCTGGGGGGTGCTGTAGAAGCTCTGCATCCCCAAGTGGGCGATGGCAGCCTGGAAGCTGAACCTGGTGCGGGTGCTGTGCTTCTCGAAGACCATGGCGATGGTACGGCCCCTGAGGTGCTCGTGGGGCTGCTTCATCAGGCGCATGCGTTTGAAGTCGGCGCTGACGTCGAGGATGTACTTGATCTCCTCCTTCTTCCAGTCCATCAGGGTTAGGTAGTCCTTTCCCTGGAACCTGTCCTTGAAGCTCATCTGTTTTCAAGCAGAATAGAGGGGGGTTTACGTGTTTAATACTATCGTTTACCCTGTTTGGGACATTTTCTCCCTGAATTGTTTCGATCTGAGGTACCGCTCCTCCAGAAACTCCTCGCCCTTGAATATGGTGACCATGTCGGTGGCGCTGATTTGGAAATAGGTCTTTTTGGTCAGCTCCTGCAGCGCTTTGTGGTGCCGCTTCTCGTCGTCGCGCCATATCTCAAGAAGCATCTTGAGCCCCTGGTTCTCGTTGATCATCCGTTTCCCGAGCATCTCGTTCGCCTTCTTGAGAGCCTCCGCCTCAAGCTCAAGGTGTTTCTTCAGGCTCTCGTGGAGCTCCTCCTTGTCCTCGATGAGCATGTCCTCTCCTTCAATGATCTCGATGACCGCCTGCAGTATGTTGATGTGGCGCTGGCTGTCCAGCCTGAACATCTGCATGACGCGTCTCAGCGCCTTGTTCTCGGTGCCTCGCTCATAATCCTCGTAGAGACCGACGAGCTGGCCCTCTATCTCCAGCTGCTCGCTGAGGCTGTCTACGATCTCCTTCCGGTCCTCCTCGTTCCACTTCTCGTACAGGCTCATGGTTAACCTTCTGGAACCACTGAATAATATGCTTCCTGTACTTGTTACGCTTCTCTGTTCTCCGGCTCCTTCAGCGTGAACACAGCGATGACAGCTCCAGCCGCCATACAGGCAGCCGCCATCCGAAACGGCGCGCCGAACCCGTGGCTCTGTATGAGGACTCCTCCGAGGTAGCTGCCGCCGCCATAAAGTATCGACCATATCACCGTGGTCAACGCGTTGAACCGGCCACGGTGCTCCCTGGGGCAGAAGTCCACGAAAAGCGCGCTCCACGCGGGCTGGCCCACCGCGGCAGACAGCGTAATCGCCACCCTGACCACCATCACGGCGAGGAAGCTGGCGGTGTACGTGTAAAGGAGGTAGGTAACAGGCCACGAGATCATGGAGGCCAGCACGAATCTTATCCTGCCGACCTTGTCCGAGGGTCCCGCGACCAAGAGTAGGGTGGCGCAGTGAGCCAACAAAACCAGGCTCATTATGAAGCCCCACTGCGACGCGGATAGCTTCACCCCCTCCGTCGCGTAGGTGACGTAGTACGGGTCGCCGAGCCCCAGAGCGAATGTGAATATGAAGTCAGTCAACAGGAACGCCTTGAATGGCCTGCTGAGGCTATCCACCGTGTCCCTGAAGTTCTCGACCATGTCACCAATGGAGCCGGTTGATAGCGTGACCGGCTCGCTAACAGTCAAAGTCTCTTTTAGATACCGCTGTCTCACGAAGGCGGCTATGCTTCCTAACGTGAACACAGCGACGTACCCCCACATCATCGCGGTCCTAACACCGTGCCTGTCCATCAACACGCCGATAATCGACGGTGACATTATGCCAACCAGCTGGGGGCCCACCACGAATAACGCGAAGCCCATAGCCCTGTTCTCCGGGTCTGTGGAGTCCCCTATGATAGACGACATAGAGGGTTGCCGGAACCCCATGAAGACGGCTTCAAGAACGGCGGCCAGCACGAGCCACCTATAGCTAGGTGCGAAGGCCCTTATGAGTGCCAGGCTGGCCAGCAGATAGGTCCCGGCGTAGACTATCTTCTTTCTGCCCATCTTGTCTGCTAGGTAACCGCCCAGAAACCCCGGGATCACCTTGATCACGGCGCCCAGGGCGTATATCTCGCCGATGTTCACGTAGCTTCCTCCGAGCTCAAGGACGTAGAGGGCGAAGAACGGCGTAGTCAAGTTACCGGCCACGGTCCAGAGCCCCGTCGTGGCTATCATGATGCCGAGGTTCCCGGTCAACGCGGATCGTACCTTACGGATAGTCTGAGTCATCTACTTCACTTCACGATGCATCATAGGTTCAACAAACACGGGACGGAGGGAGGGTTCAGAGAAACTAGAAGGCTATACCCATTGTTTCCACGACGGCGAATAATAATAAAAATGCATGCTTTAAATCTACCTCATAAATGGTCCATAGCCTTCATGAACGTTGATGGGGAGCTCAGTGCCTGGATTTCTCCTCCCACATCTTCTTCTGGTCCGGGTGCTCCTCGAAGAACCTGTCAATTATCTGGTTACATGTCATCTGGGCTTTTAGAAGCGCGTCGCCCATGTCGATGGTCGTTAGCGCCCCATCCCTTTTGAGGAACCTTCCGTCACAGATCACGTTGTCTATGTCCCCTGGCGTCCCGTACAGGAAGACGCTGGTCAAGGGGTCCCTAGTCGGCGTGAGGTACGGGTTCATCATGTCGAAGGTCACTATGTCCGCCTTCTTCCCAGCCTCCAGGCTGCCGATCTCCCCATCCATGCCGAGGGCCCTAGCTCCTCCGATGGTGGCTAGTTCCAGCATCTCGTAGAAGCTAGGTCGAGCCGTGCGGCGGCTGCTGTTGATCATCCCCAAGTAGCCGCCTATCTTAGCTGCCCTGTTCATGACGCCCATCCTCTGCTCACGGACGAGGCCCAGCATGTCGTGGTGATAGTCATCGGTGCCGAGGCCGACGGGTATGCCCATGTCGAGCCAGTCCACGAGAGGAGACTCCACGCTGTGGCAGTGCAGTATTGCCATACCCGTCTCCTTGATTAGCTGGAAGTCCCTCGCCGTTCCGTAGGTCAGGTGTGCGCCGCTCAGCTTCTCGTCCATCACCCCCAGGTCGTAGAGGTGCTGGGGCGGCGTCTTGCCGAAAAGCTTCTGTACCTGCCTGTACTCCCGCTGGCTCTGGCTCAGGTGAGTCGTCAACCGGAGGCCGTGTTCCTCCGCGAACTCCTTGCACTCCAGATAGACGTCGGGCATCGCCATGTCCGGCGCCTTGGGGCACATCAGAGTCGTTATCCGGCCCTCCGCCCCATCGTGCCAATGATGGTACAGATCCTTGGCCCTTCTAACCGCGGCGTCCCGCTTCTCCGGTAGATACAAGAACTCGCCGTGCTTCAGCCGCTCAAGGTCCACGTGCTCTATGTCCCCCGCCAAGTGGCACCTGTTACCAGCCTCGGAGACCGCTTTGGCATAACCGTCAGGGTAGGTATATACCACCATGCTGGTGGTGCAGCCGCCATATATGAACTCGGCGCAGCTCGCCAGCCCCAGGGTATCCATCTGCTCCGGCCGTCGATAACCCTCAAGCGGGAGGTTGGTCTCGAAAAAATCCCCCATCAGCTCATAGACGCCGCGGAAATACTGTTGCAGGTGGCTGTGGGAGTTCACGAAGCCGGGCATCACCACGTGGTGCCTTGCGTCCACGACGTACTCCGGGTCTCTCACCCTGAGTCCTTCCCCGACCTCGGCGATCCTATCATCCACGACATGGACGTCGCCGCCGGGCAACACCCTGCAATCAGCGTCCATGGTGACGACGAACCCATCCTTAACGAGTATATCAGCCATACCACTCAATGTTATGAAGCCGGGAGAAGCATAAAAAACATCCAACGCTACAGCTGATTGGCTCCTGTTAACTCGGGGCCCACTCCTCACACTCCCGCCTCATTATCACCGACTCGATGTAGCCTAGCTTCTCACAGTAACAGAACTCGTCGAGGCTGAAGCCCCGCCTCTCCAACGCGTTGACTATCTCCTTGTTCTCCTGCCCAAGCCTCAGCCTGACCTCCCTCGTTATCTCCGCGGCGTGGACGCAGTCGGCGCAGGTAACCACCGATATCAGAGTGAATACAGCGTCGAGGGATAAAGACTATTGGGCAAACAATAAAAACCCACCGCGCAAATTCAACCAGAACCCGGTATCCCCCATGAAGCTGAAAGGCATCGTATTCGACCTCGACAGCACCCTCGTCCAGAGCCACGTAGACTTCCCGAAGATGAAGAAAAACATAATAGAGCTGCTTGAGAGCAACGGGCACCCCCCGGGCACCCTCAGCACCACAGAGCAGACGACGGTGGTGATCATGGAGCACGCTGAACGCGAGTGGGAGAGGAAAGGCAAACCAGAGTCGGAGCGCCGGAGGCTACGCGATGCCATAACGATCTACATGAACCAAGGCGAGCTGGAGGCGATAGAGACCCTCGAAGACATACCTGGCGCAGCCGAGGCGATAGAGAAACTCAAGGCCATGGGCTTCAAGCTGGCGGTTCTAACCAGAGGACACCACAGTTACGCCGTGGAGGCGCTCAAGAAGATGGGCATGAACCGTTACTTCGACGTCATACTGGGAAGAGGGGAGACCCCCCAACCCAAGCCCTACCGGGAAGCCATAGATTACACAGTCAGGCTGATGGGCCTCACGGTGGACGAAGTCGTCATGGTGGGCGACCACCAGATCGACTACGACTCCGCCAAGAACAGCCGGTGCAGGTTCATCGGGGTCGCCACGGGCCGCCGCGGTCTAAAGAGCTGGGAAAACCAGATCGCGCCCCCAGTGCTCCTGGACAGCGTAGCCGATCTACCATCATACCTCGAAGAAAACTCCTAGAAAAAAGATAGTTTTTTATCCCGACCCCTTAATCCTATACAACAAATCCTCGCAAACCATTTGCATGGAGGAGATAACATGAGTGTCAAAGACGAGTACAGGAGAAAGATGGAGCAGGCCATGTCCATACTAAACATGATCGCGGACGACAACACTACCCCCCGGAACATCAGGCGGACAGCCAAACAGGCGGCCGACATGCTCCTAGACGAGAGCCTCAGCGTCGCCGCCAGGGCAGCCAACTCCATAGCCATACTGGAGGACATAAGCCAGGACCCCAACATGCCCATGTACAGCCGCACCCGCATCTGGAACGCCATAAGCGTCCTAGAGGGAATAAGGGATTAGCGGATACATCTTTTAACCAACTATTCTTTATGTATTGACAAAGGTGAAGACAGTGGAAAGAAGGTTCAGGTTCGAGGGACCCCGGTTCGAGGGCATCGGAGTAATAGCACTGGTGATAATAGTCATAGCGGGTGGCCTGCTTTACTTCGGCGTCGGCCGGATAGGCGTTGGCTACGTGGCCGTCATAGTCGACCCCGTGTTCGGGTCCACCAACGTGGTCGGCACCGGCAACAACGCCCAGTACTTCATAAAGGCGCCGTGGGCCAGCGTCTACAAGATATACGTTGCCACGGACAGCGTCCACATGTGGAGCGACGTCACAGAGGCAGGAGACTTCCCAGCGGTAGAGAGCTTAACCAAGGACGGGCTCAAAGTAGACGTTGACGTGACGGTGCGCTGGAGGATCGACCCCAGTGGAGCCGCCAACCTGTTCAGAAGATACCCGAGTCTGGACTGGAGGCAGAGGGCCGTCATACCCATAATACGGGAGACCATCAGGAACCTCCTGGTAGACTACACGGCCATACAGACCATAGAGCAGAGAGCCAACATCGGGGTTGTCCTGCGAGCCCAGCTTGAGGAGTCCTTCAGCGAGGAGCCCAGCATCGGCGACGCCATAATACTGGACGCCGTCAACATAAGGAAGATAGCCCTCCCCGTCAACTTCGTTGACGCCATAGAGAAGAAACTTGCCGCGGAGCAGCTGTCCATAGCCGCCGAGTTCAACAAGACCCGGCTCCTCGTCATCGCTGACGCCAGAGCCCAGTCGGCAATCAAGGAGGCGGAAGGCTTAGCCCAGTCCAGGCTCATAGTCGCCAACGCCACAAGAGAGGCGCTGCTGACAATAGCGGAGGCGGACCCTGGCATCGACCTGGACGAGCTCACGAGGCTGTACCTCTACCTAGAGACGCTGAGCGACATCGCGGATACGGGGAAGAGCCAGTTCATCGTGGTGCCCGAGGACACACAGCTCATCATCCCCACGGGATGACACTTTTTTAAACCCTAAAAACCATGATAATATGGGTGCGTTCTTGGAGACTGAGACCGTCTCGGCGCCGTGGATACTGAGCGTCTCCTGGGAGGAGTTGACGACTCTCATCTTGTGCCTTAGCTTAGACGTATTGGAGTTCATAGCCCCAATGCTGCTGACTCCTGTGCTCGGGGACATACTCGACCTAGCTGGCTTCCTGTTCTGCGTCGTATACTTCAACGTCGTCGGAGCCATCTCGCTTCTGGAGCTGGTGCCTGGGCTCGACGTTGTGCCCTTCTTCTCGCTTACCTGGCTCACGTGGTACCTCTGTAGGAGGCGGAAGCTGCAGCAGAGGGTGGAGGAGCAGCTCGGCGAGTGGCTCTAAAGATGAAACGTTTCTCCATAACAGATAGATAACCACCGACATAAGAGACGTTGATGAGCTACCAGACAAGAATATACCCGGAGATTTGGCTAGCCGCCATAACGGCGGTGGTGTTCTTCCCCATGATGTATATGCTAAACCAGCAAAGAAATTTCGACCTCTGGCGCTTCAGCCTCCTATTCACGCTGATAATCGCCGTTATCTACCTCTATGCCGTCTGGGAGATAAAGAAGTCCTTCAAGCTCAAGGAGAAGAAGTAGCTTCACGAGAAAAAACCTTATGCGGCAGGGCAACCGATAGAACCCAACTGAGCCCAATTGAGAGTTCTCTTCAACACCATAAGGTCCGCTGACCTAGTCAACCTCAACGTCGTGTACTACCTTGAGCAGGAAGTAGCAAGGCTCGCCGACTGCCAGTGGTGCGGCGCAGGCTGGGAGAACCACGTCCCCGGGGAGACCATCGACGAGACTGTGAAGCGGCTCTACGGCAACGACCCACCGGACTTCATAGTGAACAGCAGCGCCCAACACGAGGAGAACAAGCGGGTGGCTAGAGAGAAGACGAACGAGACTCCCAAGACAGTGATGACGGTGAACGACATGCACGTCGGGCCTGAGGAGATAGTAGCCACAGCTAACACGGGGTGCGACGGCGTGCTCATGAGGTACCTATACTCTCCATACAAGAAGACGCCGCTACTGTTCAACGTCGCTCTCTACACCAGGTTCGACGACGACTACTACCTCGACAACCTGGAGATAGCTAAGCAGCACTTCCCCTGGTTCACGGATAGCTGCATCTATAGACCGATCGAGGAGAAGGAATACGACGTGGTCTTCCTCGGCGCCTACAGGAGACGCATATACCCCCTCAGAAACATTATCTACAAGGAGCTGCCGCGTCTCTCAGAGAGGAAAGGCTGGAGATACATAGTAAGGGGGCGCCCGCCTGGCAGGACCCCCCTCAGGGACATTCGGGAGCTGGAGAAACAGGGGTATGTCGTGGGGCCAAGGTACGCCGAGACCATCGCCAAGGCCAAGGTCTTCGTGTTCGGCACCAGCATCTTCAGGTACCCGGTGTCTAAGTTCTTCGAGATAATGGGGAGTGATACCCTCGTCATGGCGGACAAGCCCCAGTCAGCCAAGGAGCTTCACTTTGAGGCGGGGGAAAACTACGTCGAGATAAACCGGGAAAACTGGAAGGAGAAGCTAGAGTACTACCTGGAGGACGACTCGGAGAGAGAGCGCATCGCCCGAAACGGCTACGAGACAGTAATGAAGCATCACACGTCGGAGACACGGGCCAGGCAGCTGGTGGGTTTCCTCAATAAGATTGAAGGCTAGGCATCCATACATTCTTTTAAAGACGGCTACGCTCTATGTTGAGAAACGAGGCGAAAGGATGAACGTCGTTCTGCTGGTTCTGGACGCCCTGAGGCTCGACCACGTCAACAACGATGTCATGCCCAACCTGATGAGGATCGCAGGTGAGGGAGTGTTCTTCAGCAACTCCAAGGCGTGCAACACCTCCACCCTGCATAGCATGCCGTGCATCTTGGGAGCGGACATGGTCTACCACCCTGAGTCGAACATTGCGACGGTGCTGAATAGCTACGGCGTCCACACCGCCGTAATCCACTCGAACCCCATGGTGAACAACTTCCATCCGGGGTTCGCCGAGACCATTGACCTCAAGGCGGACAAGTTCAGGATGAAGAAGAGCTGGAGGAAATCGCTTAGGAGAAACCTGCCGCCCAGCGTCATTGCAGGGATGAAGAGGCTCCGCGCCAACGTGTACAGCGAGGAGAGGTATCTGCCATACTCACGGGCGGACGAGTCCTTGGAATATAGCCTAGAGTGGATGAGCGAGCACGAAGGCTACTTCCTCTGGGTGCACCTCATGGAGCCCCATATCCCATACTACCCAAAGGAGACCAGCTTGGACATGAGCCGCGGCGAGATGCGGGCGCTGAACGACAGGCTCATAGAGGCGGTGCATGGCAACTACAAGCCCACCGAGGAGGAGATAGAGCAGGCTAAGACGCTGTACCGGGAGGAAGTGACAGAGATGGATCGTGACATCGGCGCCTTCTTCGAAAAGTTCAGCCCCGACGACCTACTTGTAATTACTTCTGACCATGGCGAAGAGTTCGGAGAGCACGGCCAGTTCTCCCACCACACAGACAAGTTCATACCCATCCTGGTGAACGTACCCCTCATCTTCTACGGCGACGGGGTGAAGAAGGGCGCGGTCATCGAGGATGAAGTCAAGAGCCTATCCATCGCCCCAACCATACTCGATTCCTTGGGAATAGACGAAGCTATCGGCATCGGTCCCTCCATATGGAACCTCATCCGAAGTGAATGACGATGAGGGCCCTCATCCTCGCCTACGACGGTCTAGACCACGACCTCGTGGAGGAGCTCAATCTCCGTAACATACTTCAGAGGGAGCATGGCAGGGTCGAAGTGCCCATCGTCGGAGGGATCGACGACCCTTCAACGCCCATTGTGTGGACGAGCTTCATAACGGGTGAGCCGCCGGAGGTCCACGGCGTGGACATGCCTCAGATGTGGGACAACTGGCTCGACGGGCTGCGCAGCTACGTGAGGAGACACAGAGGCATCCACGGCATCCTCAAGCGGTTCAAGGTGGGCTACAAGGTGAGAGAGGCCATGGACGTGAAGCCGAGCTTCCCTAGCAGGAAGGACATAAAGGTTGACACGCTTTTCGAGGTCGTAAAGCCCAGCGTGGCGCTGGAGGTCCCCGTCTACAACAAGAACCTAGAAGAGATATACCCCATAGGCGACGTGCTACGGGCGCGCCAAGACCCTAACTACCTCCCCGTGTTCGAGGAGAGGGTCAGGAGCATATTCGCGGAGGAGATGAAGCGCCTCTTTGACGCCCTCGACGGGGAGTGGAGGCTGCTCATGATCCATTTCCACATAACCGACCTCATCGGCCACGCTTTCTGGGGCACCGAGAAGCTGGCGACCCTCTACGAGGAGATGGACTTGTTAACCAAGAGGGTGAAGGAGAAACTTAGGGACGACGACCTTGTGCTCATCATATCAGACCACGGCATGAGCAAGCTGGGCCACACCAAGAAAGGCTTCTACAGCCTCAACGTGAGGCTGGGGCTGGAGGAGCCTGACATCAAGGACTTCTTCAAGATGGTGACGGGGCTCCTCGCGGAGGACTAGGTCAACCTTTTCTCGTGGAGCCTCTCCAGGGTCTCCCACATGGCGTATTTACGGGCGAACTCGTAGTACTCAGATGGGAAAGGCTTCTTCAGCCCGGCGAGTGCCGTGACTAGGTGGGCTAGGAACATTGAAGTGCTTCCCAGTATCCACGGCCTATCTGGGAGATACACCAGCCCAACGAGGAATGTGTGCCACGCGGGGAAGCCCATGTAGTACCTTGATCTGCCCGAGAGTATCCACCTGTTGAGACTGCCTCTCCGCCACGTCCTGAGCTGGGTATATTTTATCTCTGGGAACGATTCAACCACCCAGCCGTATCTCTTTGCCTGCAGCAGTGCGAGGGTGTCGAAGGCGTTGCACGGCACGAAGTGCCCGATGCTCTCCCAGCAGCCGCGCCTGTATATCTTGGCGCCGTCCGACGCCCTCCCCCGCCAAACCTTCTCGTCGTAGGGGGTGCCGCTGGCGACGCCTAGCCGGGGGTTCTCATCGAACCTGCGGAGCAGCCTGCTGAAGTAGTCAGGGGGCAACACGCTGTCAGCGTCCACCTTGAGAAGATAACTCCAGTCGGGCACGAGTTCGGTGGCCTTCCTGACTCCGGCGTTCAAGGCCCACGCAAGGTTCACGCCGCGGGTCGGATGGCGGGGATTATCGAGGCTCAGCACCGTTACCTCTTGGTACTCTGAAAGTATCTTGGCTGTATCGTCCACCGAACCATCGTCTACGACCACGTATGCCTCCGGGGCGATTCTCTGGCTGAGAACGCCCTCAACGGTTCTCCTGATGAACTTCTCTTCGTTTCTGCCGCTCGTAAGCGCCACGTACCTCAATGGCCCCGGGTCTCCAGTACTGGATTACCAATAGTAGAAGATGGATTCTTATATGATTTGATAACGCACAGCAATTTGGTTGTAGCTGATTTTTATTTAAGATGTTTTATTAATACGGAATACTCCTCTAGTAAAAACGGGTGTGACGGTTTTGTGTGGAATATTCGGCTGCATAATCGGAGACGGACAGGCAGTTAAACTGATAATAGACGGGTTGAAGCGGCTGGAGTATAGAGGATACGACTCCATAGGCGTGGCCACCATCGTGGACGGCGAACTCCAGGTGCGTAAAGACAAGGGCAAGCTGGAGGAGGTCGTCGAGGGGCAGAGGATAAATGAGATGATGGGCTCTATCGGCATGGGGCACACGAGGTGGGCCACCCACGGCGCGCCAAGCATGGTAAACGCCCACCCCCACACGGACGGCTCCGGGAACATCGCCTTGATCCATAACGGAGTCATCGAAAACTACATGGAGCTCAAGGAGGAGCTACTTGAGAAGGGACACATATTCGTCTCACGCACAGACACCGAGGTGATCCCCCACCTAATAGAGGAAGAGCTCAAATCCGACATAGGGATGAAGGGAGCCATCCTCCGGGTCCTCAGGAGGCTCAAAGGCTCTTACGCCGTAGTCGTATTGTCCACCCACGAACCTGACAGGATATACTGCGCACGCCACGAGAGCCCCCTGGTGATAGGGGTATCTGATAACGGCATATATTGCGCATCCGACGTCCCCGCGATGCTGCCCTACACGAACCAGGTCGCGTACCTTAGGAACGGGGAGATGGCGGTCCTGTCCCTAGACGGCTACGAGATAGTCAAGGTCATCGACGGCTCAGCCGTGGAGCGTGATCTCGAGGAGATAAAGTGGAGTCTTGAGATGGCTGAGAAGCAGGGATACACGCATTTCATGCTCAAGGAGATATACGAGCAGCCGGACAGCCTCCGGAACGGTCTCAGGTTGCAGGAGCAGTACCTCAACCTGTTGACACAGTTCCTAGACAGAGGCAAGGAGGTGCTTCTAACGGCGGCGGGCACCAGCTACCACTCCTGCCTCGCGGCGTCCTACATATTCTCGAAGCTTTCCCGTCTAACCACAATACCCGTGGTGTCATCGGAGTTCATCGAGCGGTACGGCTCCACGGTGGGCATCGACTCCATCGTGCTCGCGGTGAGCCAGTCCGGCGAGACCTATGACACGTTGAAGGCCATCGACCACGCCAGGATGAGGGCCGGCACTGTTCTAGGGATCACCAACACGGTGGGATCGACGCTTACCAGGGTCTCCAGGGCCTACCTCATACAGCAGTCGGGACCAGAGATAGGAGTCGCAGCCACGAAGACCTTCACGTCTCAGGTCATCGTGTTGACCCAGCTGGCATTGAGGTTGGCGAAGCAGAGGGGCAAGCTAAGCCAGGACGAGCTTGACGAGTATGAAAAGAAGCTCAAACTGATACCTGATTGGGTAGAGACGGTCATCGATAACAGCTCCGAGTCCATCGAGGCCCTCGCGGAGAAGTATCAAGACGAGAAGCTGTTCCTTTTCCTCGGCAGAGGCATAAGCACAGCCACCGCCTTGGAGGGCCGTCTGAAGCTTCTGGAGATCACCTACGTCCCGTCGCTGGCGTACCCGGCTGGAGAGAGCAAACACGGACCCATAAGCGTCATCGAGGAAGACGTCGCCTGCATCTTCGTGTGCCCAAGCGGAGAGACACACTCCCACATAATCGGCAGCATCATGGAGATGAAGGCCCGGGGAGCTAGGATCATATCCATCTGCGAGGAGGGCGACGAGGAGGTGAAGAGCCTATCGGACGACTTCATAGAGCTGCCCCGCGGGATACCCGAAGTGCTTTCACCGGTGCCCTACGTGGTTCCGCTACAGCTTCTATCGTATCATCTTACGGTGCTCAAGGGCCTGGACCCGGACATGCCGAGGAACCTGGCTAAGAGCGTCACGGTCCCCTAGACGATAGCCTTAAGCAACTCCCTGCACCTTTTTCCTTGATTCATTTGTTCGATGTCCAGTCGGTTAGAGAGGATTTCCCCATACTGAAGAAGGGCGTCATATACCTTGACAGCGCCGCAAGCAGCCTAACACCGGAGCAGGTGGTTCTCAAGGAAATGGAGTTCTACAGGGAGTACAGGGCCAACGTCGAGCGCGGCGTCCATCGCTTCAGCCAGAGAGCAACCGAGGAGTACGAGAAGGCCCACGATGAGATCGCGGGGTTCATCGGCGCCCCCGGCGTGGAGAACGTTGCCCTGCTCAGCAACACTACGGAGGGCATCAACCTCGTCGCCAACAGCCTAGACTGGAGTAAAGACGACAAGATAGTGAACACGGTGATAGAACACCATAGCAACTTTATCACATGGCTAAGGGTGCGTCAACGCCACGGCACAAAGCTTGAGGTGGTGCGTTGCACGCCTGAAGGCATATTCGATCTAGCCGACTTTGAGAAAGCAATAGACGACTCCACTAAGCTGGTGGCGGTCACCCATGTCTCCAACGTCCTCGGCTGCATAGTGCCGGTGAAGGAGATATGCGAGATAGCTCACGAGCACGGCGCCAAGATGTTGGTGGACGGCGCCCAGGGCGTCCCCCACATCCACACCGACGTTAAGGACTCCGGGGTCGACTTCCTCGCGTTCTCCGGGCACAAGATGCTGGGTCCCACTGGCTCCGGCGGGCTGTACATCGCCGACGCCGAGCTGGCGTCCACGGAGCCCCTCTGCATAGGCGGAGGCACCATAGCCGACGTGAGCATAGACGAGTACGTCTTGGCTTTGCCGCCCATGAAGTTCGAGGCCGGGACACCCAACATAGCCCAAGTAATCGGGCTAGGCGAGGCGTGCCAATACCTGAACAGGGTGGGCATGGATAACGTCGAGAAGTGGGACCTGAAGCTCGCCAACAGGCTCATCGAAGGCCTGACCGGGATCGAGGGCGTCACCGTGTACGGCCCAAGGGACCCGAGGCAGAGGGTAGGGCTGGCCACCTTCAACATAGGGGACATGAACCCCCACGACGTCGCCCTGACCTTGGACACCGAGTACGACATAGCTGTGAGATCGGGCCACCACTGCGCCTTGCCGCTGATGAAGGAGCTGTTCAGGCTCAACGAGGGAAACGTCAGAGCCTCCACGTACCTCTACAACACGTTGGAGGAGATAGACGCCCTGACGTCGGCTGTCGAGGAGATATCCAGGTACTAAACCCTACCCAGATTCTATAAACCACTTAAACCGTTCCCCGAGATAATACCGCGAGATGTCCGGGGTCATAGTAGACACGCACCACGTATGGAAAGTCTTGATGGACGTGGGCGCCAAGAGAAACGTGGAGCTACCCCTGTTCCAGGTAACCAAGGACGTCTTCGTTGAGGCCGGCTTCGCCGACCAGATAAAGGCGCTCATGCTGGAGAACGACCACTATCTTCCGGGGAACAACGTGACCAGCATCGAGAGCCCCCAGAAAAGGAGGATACTGGGCAAAGCGCTGTTCGTAGTCGTCTGCTTCCTCAAGGATTACGCGGAGAACATGACGGGGTCCCTCAACCACTTCCTGTTCGGCGAGATGAGGGACCACAGGTACAGGCTCATCGCGGCGGCGGACAAGGAGCTCACGAACGAGCGTTTCAAGTTCTTCATGAGGGTCATCACCCGGAAGCCCGAGCTGGTCCAGAACCTGGTTCTCACACATCAGACGTAGTCAGGTCACCGGCTCGTCCGCCCTCTCTACGATTCTGGCTATGTCGGCCGGCGTCAGGGTTATCCTGAAGTTGCTCACTCGTACCAGCTTGATGGCGCGCCCTGTCTCCTTGTCCACCTGGCTCACTATCCGGACCAAGCCTGCTCTCTCCAGCTCCCTGACCCTGTGCTGGACCGTTGTGTAGGGTATGTTCGTCTCGGCTGATATCTGGGTGATGTACTTGGAGCCCTTCTGTATGTGAGCCAGTATACTCCAGGTGTGTTTCTTGCCGAGTGCCTTTAGCTTACCCTGGATATCCCTCTGAGCCATCAGAGACATTCACATACACCTGAACGTTAATCTGCTTCGTGCCTGTTTATTAAAACACCTGTGACGATGCCGCCGCTAGCCCTACATCAGTACTCGGGTGGGCCTCCGCCCCTTACCCCGAAGGGGTCTAGTGTCTGCCTCTGGATGGCCTTGAATAGGCCCAGCATACCGTTTCTTGGTCCTTCCAGCCTTATCTCGCCTTTGCTGCACGAGAACCTCAGTGTGCCTTTCCTGCTGATGCCGCCGGATTCGGTGAACTGGAGCCCCGTTATCTGTGCCCAGTTCTCTGTGATTATCTCCTCCCTCTTGAAGAGTATGCCCTTCTCCTTGAAGAGAAGAAGCCGGACGTTGGTGATATACACCTTGTACTTCTCCTCGTTGTAGGATACCTGAAAGTCGCTCCAGAAAAGCACCTTCTCCCCCATGAGGAGATAATCCGCTATGGGCATGATTTGATGAACGTCCGGTAGTCAAATAAAACTACCGCCGCCACCAATGGAACCGTGTTTCTGATTCTTTATAACCTAAACCCCCGTCTGGAGACCGTGAAGCGTTGGAAGTTCGTCACGGTGCTGCTCACCCTCTACCTGTTGCTTCAGACGCTTGACGTCGCGACCACATTGTACGGCATATCGTACATGGGGCTGGTCGAGGACAACCCCGACGCCGCGGAGCTCATGGACGTCAAGGGCCTTAAGGGCGGGATGCTGGACATGGCGATGAACAACCTGTCCATGGTGCTACTGCTGGTCATCATGTCCAACTGGAGGGTAGGCCCCATAATAGCGGTGACCATACTGGGAGCCTACAGCGCCCAGTTCATACCTACCGTGCTCAACAACGCCATGTGGATAGCCTTTGGGAAGGGGCTGTTCTTCGAGCAGATGATGCTTCTCTATGGCGCCTCGTACCTTCTGGGCGGGGCGGCTACTCTGTTCTACCTGAACCGTGTGGGGGACCTCGAGGAGCTGACGGAGTATCTTAGAAGGTGGCTGGGGGAGAGCCCTCTGACGAGGGGCGTGTTCGACGTTGACTAGGAGACGCGTCTCCCGGCTTCCACCAGCATGGGGAGCTTGTGGCCCTTGTTCGCCTGGGTGACGGTGACGAGGTCGTAGGCTCTGAAGCCCAGGCGTTTGAGGTACTCCTCCAGCAGGTAGAGAGCCCTGGCGGCTCCGTTGCCGCTTCCACCTGCGGCGGCGACGCCCACCGACGCCTTGTCCTTGTACCTAGTGAAGCCGTTATGGGTCTCGCATCGTCTTAGCCTGTCGAGAAACGTTTTACCGGACTCGCTTATGTCCCACCAGTAGACAGGTGTCGCGAAGAGCAGGGCGTCCGCGTCGTCTATCTTCTCACGTATGGCTTGGAAATCGTCCTCGAGGATACAGGTGCCTTCCCGTCTGCACTGGCCCCATCCGCCGTCGCATGCCTTGCACTTCTTTATGACGTGGTCGTTGAGGTGGAGCAGCTCCGTCTCATGCCCCGCTGACGCGGCTCCCTCCAGGAACCTCTTGGCCGTTGTTGCGGTTAACCCGTCCCTGTTGGTGCTTGACTGTATGGCAAGAACCTTCATGTGGATCACCGAGAACTTTGGGACCGCGATGTAAAAGGGTATAGCCTCTAGCCGAAGAACCGGTCCAGCGTTGTATTGCTGCCGGTCTTGGCGTAGCCTTTATTCATCTTGTCTATGGCGTTCATTACACGACTCTGGCTGAAGCTGTGCTCCCCGCAGAGGAACCCGATTATGGCGGCGGTGTCCGGTTTCCTCCACTCCAGCGTGTAGTCGTCGGTAGTCCGCGGGTGTTTGAAGAGCGCCCTTATCTCCTCGACAGGGTGAGGGAATTCGGGGTTATTTATGTGGGGCAGCGCGTCTTCGAGGGTCCCGTATTCCTTGATGAGCTTCAGCGCTGTCTTGGGCCCCACGCCCTTGATGCCGTCCGGGTTGTAGTCTGTGCCCACGAGTATGCCCACGTCTATGAGCTGGTCCCGGGACAGTTCCAGGCTCCGAGTCACCTTCTCCAACTCCAGGAGCTCCGGCTCTATCTTAATGTAGACATTTTTCCGGGGCAGCTTACGGCGGCCCGTTATGGAGAGGTTCCTTATGAGGCGTGGGGCACCATACAGTAGGGAGTCGAAGTCCTGGCTTGCCGCTCCCCATGCGTCGCCTTTCGTGGCCATGTAGGCGGTCTGAGCTTCTCCTTCTCCGGGCGCCTGGACCCACGGCACGCCCATGTGTGTGAGCAGGGTCTTGGCGTCCTCCACGATGTCCGTGGTGGCGAGTACGGCTTGCTGGCCGTAGCGGCGCGCCTTCTCGGCGTCGCCCTCCTCTACGGCCTTCTCGTATTTCTGGGTCGCCTCTCTCCGGGTCTCGCGTCTATGCTTTATCACTGTGGATTTGAACGTGTGGGGTTGGCCGTCGAAGACGTAGACTATCTTGACACCCGCCTCCATGAGGTTGCTGTTCCGGTAGAGCAGCCCGCTGAGATGGCTAGTGACCCTCCCGTGGCGGTCCTTGAGGGGCTCTCCGCCTCGGCCCCTGATTATAGACAGGAACTGGTAGAGTATGTTGTTGCCGTCGAAGGCGACGGCGCGGCCTGCGAGTTCGTCTATGGCGATGTTCCGGGGCTCTACGAGGTCTCCCAGCTTCACGCCCAAGACGATGCCTCCTACGCCAACTCTATTCGTTTCTTACCTCTCGGTAGGGGGTACACCTTGACGAGGCCCTGGATCTCCATCTTCATGAGTATGTGTTCGAGGTCGTTCTCGCTTAGATCGCTGAACCTTTTCTTGGCGTTCTTGTGTAGCTGCTCGAACTTTAGGGCCCCGTTCCTTTTGAGGGTGTCCACGATGACCGAGGGAAGTAGTTTCCACTGCATCTTTATTCACCTACGCTATGTCTATGGGCGGCTTACCCGACTCCTGGAATCGTGCCTGGTTGTCCCTGTACCATTTCTCCACCTGAGGCGTTATGCTCGGACCTATGTCCGACATCGCGGTCTCGAAGTCTGCGAATCCCACCGAGGAGACCTCGGTGTCGCGTCTCAGGGCATAGAGCCCGGCCTCCCGCACCACGGAATCTATGTCCGCTCCGGAGTAGCCGTCCATCCGTCTGGCCAGCGCTTCAAGGCTGACGGTCTCGTCCAGAGGCATGTCCTTGGTCTTTATCTCCAGTATGCGAAGCCTGGCCTTCATGTCCGGCGGCGGCACATAGACTCTCCTGTCGAACCTCCCTGGCCTGAGGACGGCGGGGTCTATGATGTCAGGCCTGTTGGTGGCAGCTAGGACGACGACGTTCTGGAGGCTGATGAGGCCGTCTATCTCGGTGAGGAGCTGGCTTATGACCCGCTCCGTGACTCTGCTGTCGGCTGCGCTGCCCCTGGATGGGACCAGTGCGTCGAACTCGTCAAAAAAGATTATGCTGGGCGCCGCCATGCGTGCCTTCCTGAATATCTCCCTTATGGCCTTCTCGGACTCGCCCACCCACTTGCTGAATATCTCGGGGCCCCTGACGCTTATGAAGTTGGCCTCGCTCTCCGTGGCCACAGCCCTGGCTAGCAGGGTCTTGCCGCAGCCGGGCGGCCCGTGGAGTAATATGCCTTTGGGCGCGTTTATGCCCAGGCGCGTGAACCTCTCGGGGTTCTTCAGAGGCCACTCCACCGCCTCCTTGAGGTTCTGCTTCACCTCCTCTAGGCCGCCTACCTCGTCCCATGGGACGTTGGGAGACTCTATATAGACCTCGCGCATGGCCGTGGGCGTGATCTCCCTGAAAGCATCGAGCACGTCTGCGTTGTTCACCACCATCTGGTCCAAGACCTCGTGAGGTATCCTCTTCTCCTCAAGGTTGATCTGGGGGAGGTACCGGCGCAGCGCCTTCATGGCTGCCTCCCTGCTGAGCGCCTCCAGGTCCGCCCCGGTGTAGCCGTGGGTTATCTCTGAGACCCGTTGCAGGTTCACGTCCTCGGCGAGGGGCATCCCTCTCGTGTGTATCTGGAGTATCTCGGTTCTTCCGGCCCTATCTGGGATGCCTATCTCGATCTCCCTGTCGAAGCGGCCTGGGCGCCTCAGCGCCTCGTCTATGGCGTCGGGCCTGTTTGTGGCGCCTATGACTATGATGTGGCCTCTGCCTTTGAGGCCATCCATGGACGCCAGCAGCTGGGCGACGACCCTGCGCTCCACTTCCCCTGTCACCTCGCTGCGTTTGGGTGCGATGGCGTCCAGCTCGTCTATGAAGAGTATGCTGGGCGCGTTCTTCTCGGCGTCCTCGAACATCTTGCGCATCCTTGCCTCAGACTCTCCGTAGAATTTGCTCATGATCTCTGGGCCGTTGATGGCGTAGAAGTTTGCCTCTGACTCGTTAGCGACGGCTCTTGCTAGCAGGGTCTTGCCGCAGCCGGGTGGCCCGTGGAGCAGCACGCCTTTCGGCGGGTCGATGCCCAGGCGCTGGAATATCTCGGGGTGCCTGAGGGGGAGCTCCACCATCTCCCTTATGCGCCTTATCTCCTCGTCGAGGCCGCCTATGTCCTCGTAGGTGGTCCTGCTGGGCATCTCCAGCTCCGGAACGGGCTCGCTCATGATGCTTATCTCGGTGGTGGGGGCGATCTTCACTATGCCCGCGGGGCGGGTGCTCACCACCATGAAGGGCACGCTGTGGCCCAGCATCATTATGAGCAGGGTGTCGCCGCGGGTCGCGGGTCTATCGATGAGCCTGTCCTTCACGAACCTGATGAAGTCGTTGTCTACGCTTATCCTTATGTCCACAGGAGCGAGCTTGACGGAGGTGGCGTACTCTGCTTCTGCCTTCTTCACTGTCACGAACTCGTTTATGGAGACGCTGCAGTTCTTCCGGATGAATCCGTCTATCCTTATCATCCCAAGGCCTTGGTCTTCCGGGTACGCTGGCCAGGCCTTGGCGGCTGTCGGCTTCTTGCCCTCGATCTCCACGATGTCGCCGACGGTCACCCCCAGCGTCTTCATGGTCTCCGAGTCCATCCTGGCTATGCTTCTGCCCACGTCTCGCTGCTGCTTCGCCTCTGATACCTTTAACTGGACGCTGGTCAACTGTGCTTTCACCTAAAGAGATTCTCAATTCCATGAACACGGAGCCCGTTATAAATATTAGTCATGGCTCGGCGCCGATAGACAGGTACATCGCGGCCTATATTACTCCGGTGGACTCGGCGAGGTTCCTGGCGCTTTCCTGGTCTAGCTTTATCCTGTTAAGCAGCGTGTACCTTTCAGGCCGGATGGTGCGGGCGATGGTGAGAGCCTTTATTACGGTGCCCGGCTCGATCCCGAGTTCTTTTGCTGTAGTGGGAGCGCCTATAGTGCTGAGGCTATCTCGATACGCGCCCCAGTCGAGGTCGTGGAGCTTCGCCATCATTATCATCCCCATTCCGCACTGTTCGCCGTGAAGCGCAGGCTTTTCAGCTATCATGTCCAACGCGTGGCTGAATAGATGAGCCGAGCCGCTTGTGGGCCTGCTGCTGCCTGCTATGCTCATTGCTACCCCGCAGCTGACGAGCGCCTCGAGGAGGGTCCTGATGCCTTCCTGGGTCCGTCTCCTGATGAGGTCGGCGCTCTTCATGACGTGCTCTGAGCTCATGAGGCTGAGGCTGGCCGCGTAGCCGCCGTAGTAGTCGCCGTTCTCCTCGTGGGCGAGCCTCCAGTCCCTGACCTCAGTGGCTTTGGAAATTATGTCGCCGCACCCCGATGCCGTGAACCTGTAAGGGGACTCTGCAATTATCTTGCTGTCTATCACTACGGCTATGGGCGAGGCAGCCTTGGCCGTGTATGGCATGCCCATTCCCTTCACAGAAGCCAGGCTGCTGGCTATGCCGTCGTGGCTGGCCACGGTGGGGACGCTTATGAACAGTTTCCCTGTCTTGTATGCTGAGAGCTTGGCCACGTCGATGTTTCTGCCTCCGCCCACCCCGATGATGGCGTCAACGTCCTTCTCCACCGCCTTGTGGTTCACGGCGTCCACGGTTTCGAGAGTGGCGTCTTCCACGAATATACATCCAGCGTCAACGTCTTCCGATCTTAGAATCTCTTCTGCTCTCTTGCCAGCCACCTTATACGTTGTTTTGCCTGTCACGATCAGGGTTTTACCTATGTCGAGTTCATCGCATATAGGGCTGAGCTGCTCCAAAACCGACTCGCCCAAAAGTACTATCCTCGGGAGGTCGATCCTGTGTATAGAGTTGTGTCTCTCAGACATGTTCAAGTTCCTAATACCTTTCTATAATCCGAGTCATACTCAACTTCAAGATACATATGTGTTTGCCATGTTTCGAAACACTTTATAAAGAGGCACATTTTTAAAGTACTTGGTCTTCCTTTCTAGGATACCTCTCTCTTAACTACTTGTTTAGGAGAAATCTAAATGCAAAAAGAAACAGAAATACTCAAGGGAACAACGACGGTTGGAGTCGTCTGCAGAGACGGAGTCATTCTCGGGACTGACACCAGGGCCACGATGGGCAATTACGTGGCCAGCAAACGCGCTAAGAAGGTCTACAAGATCACCGACAACCTGGCCATGACCATAGCCGGCGGCGTCGCCGTCGCACAGCGGGTGGTCGAGATACTCAGGATAAACTCTAGGCTCTACGAGCTAGAGAAGAACCGGACAATACCGGTGAAGTCCGCCGCGCGACTGGTCTCCAACCTGCTGTTCAGCAACCGCGAGGTGGGCAACCCCCTCCCCATGCAGGCCCTCGTCGGCGGGTTCGACGACTCAGGGCCCCACGTCTTCAATCTAGACCCCTACGGCAGCCTAACCGAGGAGAAGATGGTCTCCACGGGTTCAGGGTCGCCCTTCGCGTACGGCGTGCTCGAGAGCCAGTACAAAGAAGACTCGACAGTGGACGAGATGTTACCAATCGTGGTGAAGGCCGTGGACTCGGCCATGAAGCGGGACGTCGCCAGCGGCGACAACTTTGACGTAGCCGTCATCGACGTCTCCGGGTTCAGAGAGCTGTCCCCTGAGGAAAAGGCGGCCATACTAGACAACTGAGATCAGGAAAATGAGGGAAAACACGCAGGGCTTAACCTACTCGGAGATAAGGCAGGCGATACTCGACAAGATACCCCCAGAGGTGGGCATTACTCGCATAGAGTTCGAGGGGCCGAGGCTCGCTATATACTGCCAAAAACCCGAGATACTGCAGGAAAGAGGCCACATAGTCGGGGAGATAGCAGGCATCATCAAGAAACGTATAGTGATCCGAAGCGACCCCTCCGTGAGGATGCCTGAGGCTCAGTCAGAGATCATAATCAAGGACATACTGGAGGATGCCGGCCTTGTTCAGGCCTACTTCGATCCCGCCCTGGGGGAGGTGGTCCTGGAGGTCGAGAAGCCCGGCGTCGCCATCGGTAAGAGTGGCTCAAACGTCTTGGAGATCATAAAGAAGACTCACTGGAGCCCCAACTTCGTGCGCTCCCCGCCCATCCCGTCCATGACCATCAAGCAGATCAGGGGCTTCCTCTACAGCAAGAGCAAGGAGAGGGAGCGGGTCCTCAGGGAGACGGGTGAGTCCATCTTCAGGCCCATATACCAGCAGTCGGGGGACGTCAGGGTGACGTTCCTCGGCGGCAGCAGGCAGGTGGGCAGGTCAGCCATCTTGGTCAAGACCCGTGAGAGCCAGATACTCCTCGACTGCGGGATCAACCCCGGCAGCAGGAGCCCCATCCAGAGCTACCCAAGGCTTGACGTTGAGGAGTTCGACATGAACAGCCTCGACGCCGTCGTCATCACCCACGCCCACCTGGACCACTGCGGGTTCCTCCCTTACCTCTACAAATACGGGTATAGCGGCCCCGTGTACTGCAGCGAGCCCACAGGCAGCGTTATGACCCTCCTCCAGAGCGACTACATCGACGTGACCCGGAAGGAGGGAAACGTGCCGCCGTACACCACAGACGACATATCCGAGACGATACTGCACACCATACCCCTGGACTATGGGGACGTGACCGATGTCAGCCCCGACGTGAGGCTTACCCTGCACAACGCTGGGCACATCCTAGGTTCAAGCCTCGTCCATCTCCACATAGGTAAGGGTCTCCACAACATAGTGTACACGGGGGACTTCAAGTACGGGCCGACGGCGCTTCTGCAGCCGGCGTCCACCTACTTCCCCAGGGTGGAGACGCTGATAATGGAGGCGACCTACGGGAGCCCCGACAACGTGGCGCCCAGCCGCGACGAGACTGACGCCGAGTTCGTCGGCATAGCTAACCACATACTCAAGGGCGGGAAGGTGCTCATCCCCGTGCCCGCCGTGGGCAGGGCCCAGGAGATACTCATGGTCATAAACAAGTACATGCAGAGCGGCGACTTGCTTGAGGTGCCGGTCTACATAGAGGGAATGATAAGCGAGGCCACGGGCATCCACACCGCGTACCCCGGGTACCTGAGCCACGAGATACGGGACCAGATACTGAAGCAGGGCGTCAACCCCTTCGAGAGCGACTACTTCACGGTGGTGAAGCAGCACGACAGCCGCGACGAGATCGTGGAGGGTGGCCCATGCATAATCATGGCCACCGCCGGCATGATGGAGGGCGGCCCGGTGCTGGACTACTTCAAACGCCTGGCGCCCTTCGACGAGAACGGCCTAATCTTCGTCAGTTACCAGGTCACCGGCACCATGGGTCAACGAGTGCAGTCGGGGATGGGGTCGGCCCAGCTGTACGGCAGGGACGGCAAGATGGAGGTCATAAACATCGACATGAGCGTCCACACCGTCCACGGCTTCTCGGGGCACAGCGACAGGAGGCAGCTGGTCAACTACGTTCGCAGGCTGCGGCCGCAGCCTAAGAAGGTATTCGTGGTCCACGGCGAAGAATCGAAGTGTGAGAACCTCGCCAGAACCGTTTCCAGGATGCGTAAGGTGCGGGGCCACGCGCCGAGGCTGCTAGACACCTTCAGGCTGGCCTAGTCCCGGCTCCGCCAGATCCTGATGTTCTTCGGCGTAACGATAACCCTTTCCTCTCCGAGGCGGGCTATGTCGCCCTCGATGAGCTGGGCGTACTCGTTGAGCTCGTTTATGCCGCGTTTGACGTCCTCTATATTGTGCTTGGCGAGGGGGCTCACGTTGCAGATGACTATGTTGCCCGCCCTAACCTCGGCC